>NZ_JBFOCP010000049.1:0-98449 GCF_040907855.1 Aeromonas sp. s4
GACTCCGTCGGTGTGTAGCGCAGCCAGGTAGCGCATCTGCATGGGGTGTAGAGGGTCGGAGGTTCGAATCCTCTCACACCGACCAAATTCCCCGAGAAAGGCCTTGTCAGACGACAAGGCCTTTTCTTTTATGGTCTTCCGCCGCAATTGTCTCTCCAACCCCTTTATGCTGTAGTAAAACCCCCTTTGCCAAGCGGCCCGCATCATGTTGCCTTCCCTTCGTACTTTCTGCACCCTTGCCCTCAGCGCCCTGCTGGTCGGCCAGCTCACGGGCTGCGCCACCGCCTATGACAGTGAAAAATCGTTCTGGAATGGCCAGACCGGTTTTTCACAGACCCAGCTTGGCCCGGCCCGCTGGCAACTGGAGTTTGTGGGCAACGATCTGGTGGACAGGGAAACGGCGCGCAAATACGTGCTCAAGCGGGCCGGTGAGGTGGCACTGGCAAAGGGATACCCCTGGATTCAGGTCGAGACGCTGACCCTATCGCGGGATGCCGTCAGGGTCACCCCGACCCGCCCCCAATTCGGGTTCGACGAGTACGAGCCAGACACCTTCATGGACGACATGCAGGTGGAACACCGCACCTCGGCCCTGCTCGTCTTCACCCTGGAGGCCAGCCCCCGGGACGCGCAGAGCATGGAAGCCGTTTATCTCGCAAAAATTAAAATAAACAGCGATTAATACAGATAAATCACAAGATGCATATCAAATACAGCTAACAACAGCACAAAACTCCGAAACAAGTCACTGGATTTCCCCTTCGCGATTAGGCATGCTCCAGCACACCGGCTGTCTGGATTCCACCGCCCGGATCACAAAAAAGGACTGAGGCGGCCCCTCGCCGCCTGCACAGGCATTGCACCTATCGAAACCGGAACTCCCCCATGAAAATGAACAAGTTGACCGTTGCCATCCTCATTGCGATGTTGCTTGGCATCGTGACCGGGCAGGGTTATCGCCTGCTCGCGCCCGCACAGGCCGCAGGCTTTGCCGATGACATCACCCTGCTGACCGACATCTTCCTGCGCCTCATCAAGATGATCATCGCCCCCCTGGTGTTCACCACGCTCGTGGTCGGCATCGCCAAGATGGGCGACACCCGCACCGTGGGCCGCATCGGCGTCAAGACCCTGGGCTGGTTCATGCTCGCCTCCCTGATGTCCCTGACCCTGGGGCTGGTCATGGTCCACCTGATGCAACCCGGGGTGGGGCTCTCCCTCTCCCTGCCCGATGACGGCGCCAGCTCCGGCGTGGTTGCCACCGCCATCTCCCTCAAGGATTTCGTGACCCACGCCATCCCGAAAAGCGTGGTCGAGGCGATGGCCACCAACGAGATCCTGCAGATCGTGGTCTTCTCCCTCTTCTTCGGGCTGGCCGCCGCCGCCCTGGGGGACGACGCCAAGCCCGTGGTCAAGCTGATGGCCAGCGGCGCCGAGATCATGCTCAAGGTGACCGGCTACGTGATGAACTTCGCCCCGTTCGCGGTGTTTGGCGCCATCGCCGCCATGGTCGCCAAGGAGGGGCTCGGCATCCTCGCCACCTATGGCACCTTCATGGCCCAGTTCTATCTGGCGCTCGGCTGCCTCTGGCTGCTGCTCATCACCATGGGCAGCCTCTTCATCCGCCGCCGCATCCTGACCCTGCTCGCCCTCATCCGCGAACCCATCCTGCTGGCCTTCTCCACCGCCAGCTCCGAGGCCGCCTACCCCAAGACCCTGGACAGGCTGGAGAAATTTGGCTGTGACAAGCGCATCGCCAGCTTCGTGCTCCCCATGGGCTATTCCTTCAACCTGGACGGCTCCATGATGTACTGCACCTTCGCGGTGATGTTCATCGCCCAGGCCTACGGCATCGAGCTCTCCACGGCCCAGCAGATCACCATGCTGCTGCTGCTGATGGTTACTTCCAAGGGAATGGCCGGGGTGCCCCGCGCCTCCCTGGTGGTGATTGCCGCCACCCTCAACCAGTTCCACATCCCGGAAGCGGGCATCCTGCTGCTGCTCGGTATCGACCACTTCCTCGACATGGGGCGCTCCGCCACCAACGTGCTGGGCAACGCCATCGCCGCGAGCGTGGTGGCCAAGAGCGAAGACAGCCTGGGGGAGACCGCCCCCCTCGGCGAGGTGGACACCGCCAAGGCGTGATCCCCTGACCCCCATGACAACGGCCCGCTTCTGCGGGCCGTTGTCATATGCCTGATGGGGCACGCCGCGCCTCAGCACCAGCGCCTGACCTGCCGGCAATAGTCGTCATAGGCATCGCCGAATTGCCGCCGCAGCGCCTGCTCCTCCGCCAGGATCTGGAAGCGGGTAAGCCAGCCCCAGAGCAGCAGCGGCCCGAGCCACACTGCCATGCCTCCCAGATAGCACGCCAGCGCCAGGGTCCAGCAGAGCAGCCCCAGGTACATGGGATTGCGGCTGATGCGATAGACGCCCCGGGTCACCAGCACCCGGCTGCTCTCCAGCCGCTGGGGGTGCACAGTGGTGCGCTGCTGCCAGAAATGCAGAAGCGCACCGCCCCCCAGCAGGGCTCCCGCCAGCCACAGCGTGGCGACCAGCACCAGCCACAGGGGCGCCGCCCTCCCCTCGCCCCGCCCCAGCCACATGGCGAGCACGATGACGACGAACAGCAGCAGCGGTGGAATCCGCAACGTCAGCTTCATATTTTCTTCCTGCAACACGTGCCACGATTGACGCCGTTGAGATACACTCGCAGAGTCGGCATCTGGATAAAAAGTGAAATATATCATTAGCATAGCAACATGCTATGACCAGCCCTGCCGCAGCTCGCCTCAGCGATGAGCCCAGCCTCAACTCAAGACAATAAGAAAGGACTTGCCCCATGCACAAGAAAACACTGCTCGCGACCCTGATCTTTGGCCTGCTGGCCGGCCAGGCGGTCGCCGCCCCCTACCTGCCGCTCGCCGACGACCACCGCAACGGTCAGGAACAGACCGCCGCTAACGCCTGGCTGGAAGTGGATCTCGGTGCCTTCGAGCACAACATCCAGACCCTGAAGAATCGCCTCGGTGACAAGGGCCCGCAGATCTGCGCCATCATGAAGGCGGACGCCTACGGTCACGGCATCGACCTGCTGGTCCCCTCGGTGGTCAAGGCAGGCATCCCCTGCATCGGCATCGCCAGCAACGAAGAAGCACGTGTTGCCCGCGAGAAGGGCTTCGAAGGTCGCCTGATGCGGGTGCGTGCCGCCACCCCGGATGAAGTGGAGCAGGCCCTGCCCTACAAGCTGGAAGAGCTCATCGGCAGCCTGGAGAGCGCCAAGGGGATCGCCGACATCGCCCAGCGCCATGACACCAACATCCCGGTGCACATTGGCCTGAACTCCGCCGGCATGAGCCGCAACGGCATCGATCTGCGCCAGGACGATGCCAAGGCCGATGCCCTGGCCATGCTCAAGCTCAAGGGGATCACCCCGGTCGGCATCATGACCCACTTCCCGGTAGAGGAGAAAGAGGACGTCAAGCTGGGGCTGGCCCAGTTCAAGCTGGACTACCAGTGGCTCATCGACGCCGGCAAGCTGGATCGCAGCAAGCTCACCATCCACGCCGCCAACTCCTTCGCCACCCTGGAAGTGCCGGAAGCCTACTTTGACATGGTGCGCCCGGGCGGCATCATCTATGGCGACACCATTCCCTCCTACACCGAGTACAAGAAGGTGATGGCGTTCAAGACCCAGGTCGCCTCCGTCAACCACTACCCGGCGGGCAACACCGTCGGCTATGACCGCACCTTCACCCTCAAGCGCGACTCCCTGCTGGCCAACCTGCCGATGGGCTACTCCGACGGCTACCGCCGCGCCATGAGCAACAAGGCCTATGTGCTGATCCATGGCCAGAAGGCCCCCGTCGTGGGCAAGACTTCCATGAACACCACCATGGTGGACGTCACCGACATCAAGGGGATCAAACCCGGTGACGAGGTGGTCCTGTTCGGACGCCAAGGTGATGCCGAGGTGAAACAATCCGATCTGGAGGAGTACAACGGTGCCCTCTTGGCGGACATGTACACCGTCTGGGGCTACACCAACCCCAAGAAAATCAAGCGCTAAGCAAATTGCTGACATGAAAAAGGGCTCCCGAGGGAGCCCTTTTTACTGCGCCGTTCACGCCGCCTTTTTGCGGGTCATCAGCAGACTCAGCCCCATGGAAGCCAGCAGGATCAGCGCCACCACGCCAAGGGCGATGCCGGTCGGTATCTTGAAGATATCGAGCAGCAACATCTTGACCCCGATGAACATCAGGATCAGCGCCAGGCCGTATTTGAGCAGGGCGAAGCGATCGGCCACCCCGGCCAGCAGGAAGTACATGGCGCGCAGCCCCATGATGGCGAAGATGTTGGAGGTGAGCACGATGAAGGGATCCGTGGTCACCGCGAAGATGGCCGGGATACTGTCCACCGCGAAGATGAGGTCGCTCACCTCCACCAGCACCAGGATGAGCAGCAGCGGGGTCGCGTAGCGCACACCGTCACGCCAGACGAAGAACTTCTCCCCCTCCAGCGTCTCGGTCACCTTGAAGCGACGACGCATCCAGCCGAGCAGGGCATTGTTCTCGAGATCCGGCTCCTTGTCGGCCGCCCACAGCATCTTGGCACCGGTCAGCAGCAGGAAGGCGCCGAACAGGTAGAGGATCCAGTGGAACTGCTCGATGAGCCAGCTGCCCGCGAACACCATGCCGGCGCGCATCACGATGGCCCCCAGCACCCCGTAGAGCAGGACCCGGCGCTGCAGCTCCGCCGGGATGGCGAAGTAGCCGAACAGCATCAGCCAGACGAAGACGTTGTCCACCGCCAGTGCCTTTTCGATGAGGTAGCCGGTGAGAAACTCCAGCCCCTTCTGGTTCGCGATTTCGCGCCCGGCACTGTGATCCAGCCAGAGCCAGATGGCCAGGTTGAACAGGAGCGCCACGCTGACCCAGATGAGAGACCAGATGCCCGCCTCTTTCAGCGACACCTTGTGCGCCTTGCCGCCACCGACAAAGCGGATATCAATCCACAACAGGACCAGCACTATGCTGAAGAAACCGGTCCACATCCACCATTCACCCATTTTCACTTCTCCCAAAACGACAAAACCCACGGCCGGGAGGCAGTGGGTTCGCGTTTGGAGCAGATACACCTTGCCTCTCGGCAAGGTCTCACTTACAGCCGATTGACATCGACTGCCCGGCTGCCGGGTGCACTGCAGGATATGGGTGCACCGTAATGACGACAAACCGGCGAGAAGTTACTCCCCTTGTGCGGCGGATAATAACAGTCCGGGAAGATGGCGCCAAGAGGCATCTTATCCCCCATGCAATAAAAAGGGCGCCAGCACGCGCCCTTCTCGATACGGTTCTCCTTAGAACCTGTTTACGAGCTGTCGCGAGAGGTCGTCAACAAGGTAAAGAGCAGCGCAGGAACCGGAATGTATATGAATACATGAGCACTCTTTGTTACAAACAAGCGAGCAGCGCATGAGCCTTGATCACGGCCTCGCAGCAAGATCGTTAACAGGTTCTCAGAGCGGGTCCACCTTGAGGCAGGAGACCGCGTGGTCGAAGTTGCCCTCGAGCTGGGGCCGGGTCTTGGCGCACTCCGGGCCTGCCACCGGGCAGCGGGTACGGAACACGCAACCGGAGGGCGGATTCATGGGGGATGGCAAGTCCCCTTCCAGGATCTGGATGACCTTGCTGCGCTCCAGATCCGGATCCGGGATGGGGACCGCCGACATCAGCGCCTTGGTATAGGGGTGCAGGGGATTGGCGAAGATCTCCTTGCCGGTCCCCAACTCCACCGCGTTGCCCAGGTACATCACCAGCACCCGATCGGAGATGTGTTTGACCACGGAGAGGTCGTGGGCGATGAAGATGAGGGAGAGCCCCATCTCCTTTTGCAGGGATTTGAGCAGGTTCACCACCTGAGCCTGGATGGAGACATCCAGCGCCGAGACCGGCTCGTCACAGATGATCATCTTGGGCTCGAGGATGAGCGCCCGGGCGATGCCGATGCGCTGGCACTGGCCGCCTGAGAACTCATGGGGGTATCGGTTCACCAGGTTCGGCAACAGACCCACCTTGGTCATCATGGCACGCACCTTCTCCTTCACCTCTTCCCTTGGCAGGGTCGGGTAGAAGGTGATGAGGGGCTCGGCGATGATGTCCCCTATGGTCATGCGGGGGTTCAGGGAGGCCAGCGGGTCCTGGAAGATCATCTGGATCTCCTTGCGCTTCTCCCGCAGGGCGTTCTGCTCGAGCTTGGTCAAGTCCTGCCCAAGCCACACCACCTTGCCGTCGGTGGCCGGTACCAGGCCGATGAGGGCACGGGCGAAGGTGGATTTGCCGCAACCGGACTCCCCCACGACGCCCAGGGTCTCCCCTTCGTAGAGGCGCAGGGTCACCCCGTCCACCGCCTTCAGGGCGGAGGGCTTGGCCCAGGGCCAGGCCTTGTCACTCTTGATATGGAAGTGAACCTTGAGGTCGGACACTTCCAGCAGCAGTTTCTTGTCAGTACCCATTTAGTTCACTCCCTTGATCATGGCATCCGATACCCAGTGGCACGCCCGCTCCCGTCCGTCGTTGAACGGCGTCAGGATCGGAGACTGCTGGCCACAAATCTCGCTCACCCGGTGGCAACGCTCCTGGAAGGGGCAGCCGGTGGGCAAACGCAGCAGGTTGGGCGGATTGCCCGGAATGGTGGGCAGCTCTTCCCCTTCGGTGTCGAGGCGGGGAATGGCGCGCAGCAAGCCTTCTGTATAGGGGTGGCTCGGGCGATAGAAGATATCGTTGACCCGGCCGTACTCCATGGTCCGGCCTGCGTACATCACCAGCACCTTGTCGCAGATGCCGGCCACGACGCCAAGATCGTGGGTGATCATGATGATGGCGGTGTTGAACTCGCGCTTGAGCTCGTTCATCAGGGTCATGATCTGGGCCTGTACCGTCACGTCCAGCGCCGTGGTCGGCTCGTCGGCGATGAGCAGCTGCGGCCGGCACAGGAGCGCCATGGCGATCATCACCCGCTGGCGCATGCCGCCGGAGAACTCGTGGGGGTACATGTTCATCCGCTTGCGCGACTCGGGGATCTTCACCGCGTCCAGCATGCGCACCGACTCCTCGAAGGCGGCAGCCTTGGTCATCCCCTTGTGCAGCATCAGCACTTCCATCAGCTGATCCTTGACCTTCATGTAGGGGTTGAGCGACGTCATGGGGTCCTGGAAGATCATGGCGATCTTCTCGGAGCGGATCTTGTTGAGCTTGTGCTCCGGCAGATTCAGGATCTCGTCCCCCTGAAATTTGGCCGAGCCGGTGATGACACCGTTCTTGGCGAGCAGCCCCATGATGGCAAAGGCAGTCTGGGACTTGCCTGAGCCTGACTCCCCGACGATCCCCAGGGTTTCGCCAGCAGAAAGAGAAAAGTTGAGGTCGTTGACGGCCACCACATTGCCGTCCGGGGTCTTGAACTCGACCCGCAGATCTTTCACATCCAGTAATTTCATCTCAGTACTCCTTATAGCGCTGTCGTGATGGGGGCCTGCCCGTGGTGAACGCAGTGCGTTCCCTGAGCGGGTCTGATGGCCCCTTGGCGTCTTGCCGGTCCCTGGGTATCAGCGATCCTTGGGATCCAGGGCATCACGCAGACCATCCCCGAGGAAGTTGAAGCAGAACAGGGTCACCACCATGAAACCGGCGGGGAACAGGAGTTGCCAGATGGCCACTTCCATCGACTTGGAGCCTTCATCCAGCAGGGCGCCCCAGCTGGTCATGGGCTCTTGCACGCCCAGACCCAGGAAGCTCAGGAAGGATTCGAACATGATCATCCCCGGCACCAGCAGGGTGGCGTAAACCGCCACTATGCCGAGCACGTTGGGCACGATATGACGGGTGATGATCTTCCACTTGGAGACGCCGCAGACGTGGGCCGCCTCGATGAACTCCTTGCTCTTGAGACTCAGGGTCTGGCCGCGCACGATCCGCGCCATGTCGAGCCAGCTCACCGCCCCGATGGCGAGGAAGATGAGGGCCAGATTGCGACCGAAGAAGGTCACCAGCATGATCACGAAGAACATGAAGGGGAAGGCGTTGAGGATCTCAAGCACGCGCATCATCAGGCTGTCGACGCGACCACCGATAAAGCCGGACGCGGCGCCGTAGAGGGTGCCGATGATGACGGCCACCAGGGCCCCCATGATGCCGACCATCAGGGAGATGCGTCCGCCGAGCAGGGTACGCACGAACAGGTCGCGCCCCAGGCTGTCGGTGCCGAACCAGTGGCCGGTCTCCATGTCCGGGGCACTCTGCATGGCCCCCCAGTCCGGGTCATCGAAGGTGTATTGGGACAGATGTGGCCCCACGATCACCGCCAGACCGATGATGGTCAGGATGATGAGGCTGGTCAGGGCCGCCTTGTTGCGCAGGAAACGGCGACGGGCATCCTTCCACAGGGAGCGTCCTTCCACCACTTCCACTTTCTGGGCGAACGCCTCGACGGCTTCGCGCTTTTCAGTTGTGACTACCATGATGAACTCCCGGCTTAGTAACGGATCTTGGGATCGATGACGGCATAGAGAATATCGACCACGGCGTTAAAGGTGATGGTGAGGGCGCCGACCAGAATGGTCAGACCGAGTACCATGGAGTAATCACGGTTGAGGGCACCGTTGACGAACAGCTGGCCAATCCCCGGCAGGCCGAAGATGGTCTCGATGACCACGGAGCCGGTGATGATGCCCACGAAGGCCGGTCCCAGGTAGGAGACCACCGGCAGCATGGCCGGGCGCAGCGCGTGCTTGAGGATGATGTGGCGCAGGGGCAGCCCCTTGGCGCGGGCGGTACGGATGAAGTTGGAGTTCATGGTCTCGATCATGCTGCCGCGCATGATGCGGGAGATGGCCGAGATGTAGTACATCATCATGCCGAACACCGGCAGTACCATGAACTGGGCGCCGCCCCCCTGCCAGCCCCCCGCCGGGAACCAGCCCAGATAGATACTGAAGAAGAGCACCAGCAGCGGTGCCAGCACGAAGCCGGGTATCACCACCCCGGCCATGGCCGACGACATCAACAGGTAGTCGATGAGGGTGTTCTGTTTCAGGGCAGCAATGGTGCCGAAGGTGACCCCCAGGGTCACTGCCAGCAGGAAGGCGACCGAGCCTATCTTGGCGGAGACAGGCAGGGCCTGGCTCACCAGATCATTGACGGTGAAGTCCTTGTATTTGAAGGAAGGCCCCAGATCCCCCTGGACCAGGTTGCCGAGGTAAGTGAGGTATTGCATGCCGATGGGCTTGTCCAGGCCATATTTGGCTTCGATGTTGGCCAGGACTTCCGGCGGCAGGGCGCGTTCGCTGGTGAAGGGGTTACCCGGGGCGAAGCGCATCATGAAGAAGGAGACGGTGATCAAGACCAGCAGAGTCGGGATCGCTTCCAGTAGACGTTTAAGGATGAATTTCAACATAGACATTTCCTGTCCTGTACTGCTTCCAAAGGGTCGCGGTTGTAATAAAGGCCCGCCGTCTGGCGGGCCCTGCTTGTTATGCGACTTGTTTCTTTACTCAGTGAGCAACGATGTACATGTCTTTGCTGTAGATGTTGTCCAGCGGGTTGGCCGGGTAGCCGCCCACGTAGGGCTTGACCATGCGGGAGGTCACGTACTGATAGATGGGGGCGATCGGCATGTCCTTGGCCAGGATCTCTTCGGCCTGGACATAGAGCTTGTTGCGCGCCTCGGCATCCACCTGGTTGCGGGACTCGCTCATCAGCTTGTCGAACGTCGGGTTGGAGTATTTGCCGTCGTTGTTGCCGTGAGTGGTCTGCATCAGATCCAGCATGGAGGAGGCTTCGTTGTAGTCGGCAATCCAACCACGACGGGCCACATCAAACTGGCCTTGCTTGAGCGTCTCCAGATAGGTCTTCCACTCCTGGTTCACCAGGCTCACCTGCACGCCGAGCTTCTTCCACATGGAGGCGACGGCCACGGCCACCTTCTTGTGGTTGTCGTCGGTGTTGTAGAGCAGCTCGAACTTGAGCGGGTTGCCCGGGCCGTAACCGGCTTCGGTCAGCAGCTCTTTCGCCTTGGCATCGCGCTCTGCCTGGGTCAGCTTGGACCAGGATGGTGCCACCGG
This sequence comes from Aeromonas sp. s4, assembly GCF_040907855.1. Classification (NCBI taxonomy): domain Bacteria; kingdom Pseudomonadati; phylum Pseudomonadota; class Gammaproteobacteria; order Aeromonadales; family Aeromonadaceae; genus Aeromonas; species Aeromonas sp. s4. The sequence continues at coordinate 10,118 of NZ_JBFOCP010000049.1, forward strand.
CTTGAAGCCGTCCACGAAGTCGGGCACCAGGGCATAACCCGGGGTCTCACCCTTGCCCATCACCTTGTCGGCGATCACGTCGCGATCGATAGCGTAGGTGAGTGCAGTACGCACCCGCACGTCGTCATAAGGTTTGCGCTTGGTGTTGAAGGTGTAGTAGTAGGTGCCCACATAGCCGCTCACCTTCACTTCGTCCGGCAGCTCTTTCTTCATCTGCTTGAAGCGTTCGATGGGCATGTTGTAGGTCAGATCCACTTCGCCAGCCAGATAGCGGTTCAGCTCGGCGTTGGTGGACTGGATGGGCAGGTAGGTCACCTTGTTGATGACGGTCTTGCCGTTGTTCCAGTAGTTGGGGTTGCGCTCGACGTCGACGCGCTCGTTGACCACCCAGTCCTTCAGCACGTAGGCGCCGTTGGATACCATGTTGCCAGGCTGGGTCCACTTGTCACCGAACTTCTCGATCACCTTCTTCGGGACCGGATAGGTGGTGGTGTGGGAGAGCATGCTGACGAAGTAAGGCACCGCCTTCTCCAGCTGCACCTCGAAGGTGTGATCGTCCACCGCCTTCACGCCCAGGGTGTCGGCCGGCTTCTTGCCCGCGATGATGTCGGAGGCATTGATGATGGTCGGGATCTCCATGTACCAGGAGTAGGGAGAGGCCGTCTTGGGATCCACCGCGCGCTGGAAGGCAAAGACGAAGTCATGAGCGGTGACGGGATCCCCGTTGGACCACTTGGCATCCTTGCGCAGGTGGAACACGTAATGTTTGTTGTCCTTGGTTTCCCAGGACTCGGCGACGCCGGGCAGGGTCTCACCCTTGGGGCCGGAGGAGACGAGACCTTCGAACAGGTCACGCAATACGTTGGATTCGGGGGTACCTTCCACTTTCTGGGGATCCAGGGTGGCGGGTTCGGAACCATTGCCTTTCACCAGGGTTTGCTCGGGAGCAAGCTTGGTACCGGCGGGGACATCGGCGGCGTGGGCCAGGGTGGCGCCACCGAAAAGTGCAGTCAATAAAAGGGTATTAATAATTGTTTTTCTATGAGTCATTTCCATACTCCAACAAGAACATTCCATGCATTTGTTATCCACGAGACAAACACCTCGCTGCCCGCATAATTCCCTGACAATTCTGATAATGCAATAGATATCATCAGGAACAGGCCGCTTTTATGGTCAAAAAAACAACTTAAAACCATTTATTCAGCATTTAAATATCCCGCAGCGGTCATTTTTCGTACAAGGCCGCTCGATTCTAGGAAATGACCAACAAAAAAGAAACAATAAAAAGCCGGTCACAAGGACCGGCTCCGACAAAAACGGACCTGGCTCACACCAGACCGGGGAAGACTCCCTTGATGCCCGCCACGATGATCTCGATGCCAAGGGACATCATGATGAGACCCATGATACGGGTCACCACGTTGATGCCGGTGTTGCCCATCAGCTTGAACAGCAGGGGAGCGGCGCGGAAGATGAGCCAGGAGCAGCAGGCAAAAGCCACCACCACCACGAACATGCCGGCCATCTGGGGCAGGGTCTTCTGGCTGGCATAGACGATGGAAGAGGAGATGGCACCGGGTCCGGCCATCAGCGGCAGTGCCAGGGGCACCACGGCAATGGATTCACGCGCAGCCAGTTCACCCTTCTCCTGCTTGTTGTGCTTCACCTCCCCCAGCTTGCCCTGCAGCATGGACCAGGCGATCAGGGTGATCAGCGAGCCACCGGCAATGCGAAACGACGCCAGGGAGATGCCGAAACTGTCGAGGATGAGCTGTCCCATGCACATGGAGACCATCAGGATGATCATCACGGCAATGTGGGCGGTGGTGTTGGTCTTGCGTCGCTCCTCCGGCGACATGTGGCCCGTCAGGCTCACAAAGACCGGCAACAGACCCAGCGGGTTGATGATCGCGAACAGGCCGACGAAAAATTTCAGGTATAAAGAGAAGTCTATTGCTGCCATAGGCGCCATCCAGAACCAATACGAGCCACAAGGGGCCAGCCCCCAAACTGCGCGTAAATTTACACCATGGCTTTTCCCTTCTCCAATCAAATAATCTCACCCTTACCGGGGCTTTTTAGTTAGTTCCGCTAATGTATCGACACAATTCAACATATCGGGTTGTTAAGGGAGAGAGGCCGCCATTAACATCGCCGGGTGCCATGGCAGCGCGTTATATCAACCCTCAGCCAAGAAACGATATTTTCGGCAAATGGCACCCTTGCTTCTCACCACGCCTGCTTGCCGCCCCCGCCCGCTCCTGTGACCCCGATTTTTGGCCTTTCTCACCCTGGTGCGGCGCCAGTGGGGCCGGCTGTGAAGAGGTGACGCGCTCCCTGCCACCGCCAGATGTGCTGTTTCGCCAGGGCGGCTGGATGAAAACAACAACCCCTTTCTCAACATAAATGAAACGTCAGGGGAGTGGACGTTCTGCCACCATCACGGCGATACCGCCTCCCTCCATCCCGGTCAAGGCGAGAATTCATCGGATCCCCTTCCCTGAACAGATATTCCAAGGGCGCGTGACAGCCGCTCGTGATGCCAAGAAAGGATGACACACTCCCGTAACATAGTGGTGCGATAAGGGGTGAAACAAAATTTCTTTTGTTCTTTTGTTACATATGATCCAGATCAATCTTTTCTGACACATCCCGACCCTATAATCGAGCCAGAAAACAGTTTACTAAGGCATGTAAATACCCCGTTATGGTGATTCTCGCCTTGACAAGGTGGCTATAATTGCCGGGCATTGCCAAGGTCTTACTAAACAGTTTTCAAATCATCAGGAGATAAACATGGCAGTAACCAATTTGGCTGAACTGGATGCACTGGTTGCCCGCGTCAAAGAAGCACAGCGTCAATTCGCCAGCTTCTCGCAAGAGCAGGTAGACAAGGTCTTCCGTGCCGCCGCCCTGGCCGCCAGCAACGCCCGTATCCCCCTGGCCCAGATGGCCGTGGCTGAATCCGGTATGGGTATCATCGAAGACAAGGTTATCAAGAACCACTTCGCCTCCGAATACATCTACAACGCCTATAAAGATGAAAAGACCTGCGGCATCCTGAGCCAGGACGACGAGATGGGCACCATCACCATCGCCGAGCCGGTAGGCATCATCTGCGGTATCGTACCGACCACCAACCCGACTTCCACTGCGATCTTCAAGGCCCTCATCTCCCTGAAGACCCGCAACGCCATCATCTTCTCCCCGCACCCCCGCGCCAAGAACTCCACCAATACCGCTGCCAAGCTGGTACTGGATGCAGCCGTGGCTGCCGGTGCACCGAAAGACATCATCGGCTGGATTGATCAACCCTCCGTCGAACTCTCCAACGCCCTGATGCGTCACGACGACATCAACCTGATCCTGGCCACCGGTGGCCCGGGCATGGTGAAGGCCGCCTACTCCTCCGGCAAACCCGCCATCGGCGTGGGTGCGGGCAACGTGCCCATCGTCATCGACGAAACCGCCGACGTGAAGCGTGCCGTCGCCTCCATCCTGATGTCCAAGACCTTCGACAACGGCGTGGTCTGTGCCTCCGAGCAGGCTGTCATCGTGGTCGACTCCATCTACAACCAGGTCAAGGAGCGTTTCGCGACCCACGCCGGCTACATCCTCTCCAAGGATGAAGCGGACAAGGTGCGTAAAGTGCTGCTGATCAACGGCGCCCTGAACGCCGACATCGTGGGCCAGCCGGCCACCAAGATCGCCGCCATGGCCGGTGTGACCGTGCCTGCCACCACCAAGATCCTCATCGGTGAAGGTCTGGAACTCTGCGCAGAAGACGAGTTCGCTCACGAGAAACTCTCCCCGACCCTGGGTATGTTCCGTGCCAAGAACTTCGAAGAAGCCGTCGAAATGGCCTGCGACATGGTCAACATCGGTGGTATCGGCCACACCTCGGGTCTCTATACCGACCAGGATCGCAATGCCGACCGCATCAAGTACTTCGGCGACAAGATGAAGACCGCCCGTATCCTCATCAACACCCCCTCCACCCAGGGTGGTATCGGTGACCTGTACAACTTCGCGCTGGCCCCGTCCCTGACCCTGGGTTGCGGCTCCTGGAGTGGTAACTCCATCTCCGAGAACGTCGGTCCCAAGCACTTGATCAACAAGAAGACAGTCGCAAAACGGGCAGAAAATATGCTGTGGCACAAACTTCCGAAATCCATCTACTTCCGTCGTGGTTCCCTGCCGATCGCCCTGGGCGACCTGGAAGGCAAGAAGCGCGCCATGGTGGTGACCGACCGCTTCCTGTTCAACAACGGCTATGCCGATGAAGTGGTTCGCCTGCTCAAGAAGCTGAACATGGAAGTGGAGATCTTCTACGAAGTGGAAGCCGACCCCACCCTGTCCGTGGTCCGCAAGGGCGCCGAGATGGCCAACTCCTTCAAGCCGGACGTGATCGTCGCCCTGGGTGGTGGTTCACCCATGGATGCCGCCAAGATCATGTGGGTCATGTACGAGCACCCGGACACCGCGTTCGAAGACCTGGCCATGCGCTTCATGGACATCCGCAAGCGTATCTACAAGTTCCCGAAAATGGGCGTGAAGGCCGAACTGGTCTGTATCACCACCACGTCCGGTACCGGTTCTGAAGTGACCCCGTTTGCGGTCGTGACCGACGACGCCACCGGCATGAAGTACCCGCTGGCCGACTACGAGCTGACCCCGAACATGGCCATCGTGGATGCCAACCTGGTGATGGGCATGCCCAAATCCCTGTGTGCCTTCGGTGGTATCGACGCCGTGACCCACGCCATGGAAGCCTATGTCTCCGTGCTGGCCAACGAATACTCCGACGGTCAGGCGCTGCAAGCCCTGAAACTGCTGAAGGACTACCTACCCTCCAGCTACATCAACGGCGCCAACGACCCGGTTGCCCGCGAGAAGGTGCACAACGCCGCCACCATCGCCGGTATCGCGTTTGCCAACGCCTTCCTGGGTGTGTGCCACTCCATGGCCCACAAACTGGGTGCGGAGTTCCACATCCCCCACGGTCTGGCCAACGCCCTGCTGATCAGCAACGTCATCCGTTACAACGCGAACGACAACCCGACCAAGCAGACCGCGTTCTCCCAGTACGACCGTCCGCAGGCTCGCCGTCGCTACGCCGAAGTGGCTGACCACCTGGGCCTGACCGCTGCCGGTGACCGTACCGCCGCCAAGATCGAGAAGCTGCTGACCTGGCTGGACGAGCTGAAGGCCACCCTGGGGATCCCGGCCTCCATCCGCGAAGCCGGCGTGAACGAAGCAGACTTCCTGGCCAAGGTAGACCAGCTGGCCCTGGAAGCCTTCGATGACCAGTGCACCGGCGCCAACCCGCGCTACCCGCTGATCACCGAGCTGAAAGCCATCCTGATGGACACCTACTACGGCCGTCCCTTCATCGAGGAAGCCCCTGCTGCCGCCCCGGTTGCAGCCAAGGTCGACACCAAGGTGGACAACAAGAAAAAATCCAAGGCCTGATAAACGCCACGGATGACAAGAGCCCGCGCACATGCGCGGGCTTTTTTGTTTGTCTATCTGTTTAATTTTGCTAGCTTGTTGATAGGCAAATTCGACAGAAGAGCTAGTCCATGGCGCTGATACAGGCCTCCATCGAGCAGTTGAGAGTCGGCCACTACATCCATCTTCCCACGGGATGGACGAGCCACCCTTTCATGTTCAACGCCTTCAAAATCAAGGACCAGCAGCAGCTCGACATCATCCGCCACCTCGACCTGACCCTGCTGATGGTGGATCCCGACAAGAGCGATCTGCCGGTAGAGCCCCTGCTGCGGGCCGAACCCGTTCCCTCTCTTGAGATGAGCGACACCGGGGATACCGCCCCCTCTTCTGAGGGCCCCACCTTCGACGAAAAGGCGTTCAGGCGCTCCCTTCGCATCGCGGACAAGGCGTTCGGTCAATCCCTGTCAGATCTTCGCGACGCCCTTGGCGCCCTCAACCTCAAACCGGACGAAGGCCTGGCCAATACTGCGCAGATAGTGCGCAGCACCGCCGCCCGTCTGGCAGAACACCAGGGGCCGCTCGGTCTGCACCTCATCCGCAGCCAGAACACGGATACCCTGCTGCAACACAGCCTGAGCGTGGCCTTCATCGCCATGCTGATGGCACGGGAGCTTGGCATGAATCCCGTCGAGATCGAGGAGACCGGTCTGGCGGGCCTGATCCACGACATCGGCGAGCTCAGGATCCCGAGCCAGATCATCCAGAAGCGGGGGGAGCTCAGCAAGGCGGAGCAGAATTTCCTCAACATGCATCCCCAGTACGGACTGGAGATGCTCAACCAGTTGCAGGCTTTCGAACCCAGGATCCGTGAGGTCGCCTACCTGCATCACGAACGCCTCGATGGCAGCGGTTTTCCCCTCGGGATCAAGGGCGACAAGATCCCCCCCCTCGCCCGCCTCATCGGGCTGGTGGATCACTATGACGAGCTGCTTCATCCGCGCAGCGGCCTCAACCCGCCTGGGCCCAGCCAGGTGATCGGCCAGCTCTACAAGCTCTCCCAGAAGAAGTTCGAGCAAACCCAGGTCAGGTTGCTGATAAAGGTGCTGGGGGTCTATCCACCGGGTTCCCTGGTGCGCCTGGATGACGATGCCCTGGCCCTCGTGCTCTCCACCGAGCCCAGCATGCCCCTCAGACCCAAGGTGCTGCCCTACCTCAAGGGACAGCGACCGGAAGGGGTGGCCATGATCGATCTGCGGGAAGATGCGCGAAGCATCGTCGCCACCCTCAGACAGGAAGAGCTGGACGACGCGCAACGCGCTTTTTTCGGTCTGGGTCGGCGGGTCTGTTACTATTTCGCCTTCTGAGTTATCCCCAGAAGCTGGGGATAACTCATTGGACAAACCTGAATAATTGCTCAGGTCCCCTCGAAATCGTCCACCATTGGAGCTGGATAAAAAACGCCCAGCCGATGGCCGGGCGGAGCATGCCACCTCCGTGTGGCGTATCCGGTGGATACCTTCATGCTCGCATCAGCAATATCAAGCGGGCACCGATTACACAAATATCAATTTAACGTGCTGATTTTATATGGTTTTATTTTTCCATTCTGGCAAACTGCCGCAGCGTTCAGCCCGCAGCCCGCATCAAGACGGGCTCAGGCTCACCCTGCGTCATGACAACGCCCGGCTCCGGCGTGGTGTTTGAGGAAGCTTTTTTATGCAACTAGTCCTCTCTCTGCTCCAACAGATGAGCGTCAGTCTGGTCATCGCCTACCTTTTTTCCAAGAGTCCCCTGCTGCGTCCCCTGGCCAACTACTCCGTCAGGCTGCCCCACAAGGTGCTCATCTATGTCATCTTCTCCTGCTTTTGCATCCTGGGAACCTATGTGGGCCTCGACATCGATGACGCCATCGCCAACACCCGGGCGGTCGGTGCCGTACTGGGGGGACTGCTGGGCGGCCCCCTGGTGGGATTCCTGGTGGGGCTGACCGGCGGCCTGCACCGCTATACCCTGGGGGGGTTCACCGATCTCGCCTGCGCCATCTCCACCACCTGCGAGGGGCTGTTGGGGGGGCTGGTGCACTGGCGGCTGATGCGGGCAGGCAGGGTCAATGACCTCTTTGCCCCCAGGGTCGCCTTCTTTACCACCTTCGTGGCCGAGATCATGCAGATGGTGATCATCCTGCTGGTCGCCACCCCCTTCGACAAGTCCCTGCTGCTGGTGCGCACCATCGCCACCCCCATGATCCTCGCCAACTCCTGCGGGGCGGCGCTCTTCATCAGCATGATCCGCGACCAGCAGCGGATGTACGAAAAGTTCTCCCGGGTCTTCTCCGCCAAGGCGCTCACCATCGCCAACCGCACCGTCGGCATCATGAGCCAGGGGTTCACTCCGGAGGCCAGCGGCAAGATAGCCCATATCGTTCAGGAAGAGACCGGCGTCGGCGCCGTCGCCATCACGGATACCGACAAGATCCTCGCCTTCATCGGCACCGGAGAAGATCACCACAAGCCGGGCACTCCCATCACCTCGGCGATCACCCTGCAAGCCATCGCCCAGAACAAGGTGCTGTTCGCCGATGGCAACAGCCAGCCCTATCGTTGCAGCATCTCCCCCCAGTGCCAGCTCGGCTCCGTGCTGGTGATCCCCCTGCAGGGTGACGAGGGGGTGATCGGCACCATCAAACTCTATGAGCCCAAGAAGCGGCTCTTCCTCAAGATCAATCACACCCTGGGAGAAGGGATCGCCAACCTGTTGTCCCAGCAGCTGCTGGCAGGCCGCCTGGAGCAGCAGCAGCGCCTGCTGGTGCAATCCGAGCTCAAGCTGGTGCAGGCACAGATAAACCCCCACTTCCTGTTCAACACCCTCAACACCATCAGCGCCATTACCCGCCGCGATCCGGGACGGGCACGGGAGCTGCTGCTGCACCTCTCCCGCTTCTTTCGCAACAACCTCAAGCGCCAGAGCGGCCTGACCACGCTGCGTGAGGAGCAGGAGCACTGCCTCTCCTACCTGGAGATAGAGCAGGCCCGCTTTGGCGAGCGGCTCACCGTCATCAACGAGATCCCGCCCCACCTTGCCGAGGTGCAACTGCCGAGCTTCACCCTGCAGCCCCTCATCGAGAATGCCATCAAGCACGGCATCTGCTCCCTGCTGGGAGAGGGGCGACTTCGCCTCTTCGCGAGGGAGACCCCCGAGGCGATCACCCTTTGCGTCGAAGACAACGCCGGGGCCTGGCAACCATCCGGCCAGGGGGATGGTCTGGGGATGAGCCTGGTGGACAAACGCCTCAAGAGTGCCTTTGGCGAGCGCTATGGCATTGACGTCCAGTGGGAGCCGGAGCAATGGACCCGGGTCTCCCTGACCCTCCCACGACAACCCCGCACCACCGCCAAGGAGATGACATGATCCGCACCCTGATCGTCGATGACGAGCCCTATGCCCGCGAAGAGCTGGCAGAGCTGCTGGCCAGCGATCCCGACATCGAGATCCTGGGCATGGCGGGCAACGCCATCGAGGCGCTCGGCCTCATCCAGCAACTCAAGCCGGATGTGGTGTTTCTCGATATCCAGATGCCCAAACTCAGCGGCATGGAGCTGGTGGCCATGCTCGATCCCCTGCCCCGCATCGTCTTTGTCACCGCGTTCGACGACTACGCCATCCAGGCGTTCGAGGAGAACGCCTTCGACTACCTGCTCAAGCCGGTTGAGCCGGCGCGCCTCGCCAAGACCCTGGCGCGGCTCAGGCAGGACATCACCCCGCAACCGGTCGGGACCCTGGCCCCGACCATCCACCATATCCCCGGATACCTGCACAACCGGGTGCGGCTGCTCCCAACCTCCCAGGTGGAGTACGCCTTCTCCGATCTCGGCGGCGTCCATGTCGCCTGCCAGGGCGAGCTGTTTCACACCCAGCTCACCCTCAAATCCCTGGAGGAGAAGACCCCGCTGCTGCGCTGTCACCGCCAGTATCTGGTGGCCCCGGCCGCCATCTTCGAAATCCGTTTGCTGGAGAATCAACTGGCGGAGATCGTGACCCCGAGCGGGGCCCGGGTACCGGTCAGCCGCCGCTACCTCAAGGAGCTAAAAGACGAGCTGGGACTGGAATAAAACGGGGCGCGATGTGCGCCGGATCACAGCGGACAACCGCTCGGGTCGCCATGTCGCCGCTCACCCCCTTTCACCTGCCGTTAACAGAAGTCCCCACCTACACTGGCTGCGCACACCAAAAAATAACAAAGCAGGAGCGTAGCAATGATCTGGTTCTTCCTCTGTGTCGGCTTGTTGATAGCCGGCTACTTCATATACGGCAAATTCATCGAACGGATATTCGGGCCCAAACCCGAGTTGAAGACCCCCGCCATCACCATGGCGGACGGGGTGGACTATGTCCCCATGTCGGACAAGAAGGTCTACCTGGTTCAACTGCTCAACATCGCCGGCGTCGGCCCCATCTTCGGCCCCATCCTGGGTGCCCTCTATGGTCCGGTCGCCATGCTCTGGATCGTCTTTGGCTGCATCTTCGCCGGTGCGGTCCACGACTATTTCTCCGGCATGCTGTCGGTACGCGCCAGGGGCGCCTCGGTGCCGACCGTGGTCGGTGAGCACCTGGGCACCGCCGCCAAGCACTTCATGAACCTCTTTGCCGTGGTGCTCCTGATGCTGGTGGGCGTGGTCTTCGTCCTGAGCCCGGCGGGCCTGCTCGCCAACCTCACCTCCACCGATCTGGTCTACTGGATTGCGGCCATCTTCGCCTACTACATCCTCGCGACCATCGTCCCCATCGACAAGATCATCGGCCGCTTCTACCCCATCTTCGGCGCGCTGCTGGTCTTCATGTCGGTCGGCCTCATCATCGGCCTCATCGTCTCCGGCAAGGGCTTCTACAACACCGGGATGGACTTCTCCAACCTGCACCCGACGGACCTGCCGCTCTGGCCGCTGCTGTTCATCACCATCGCCTGTGGTGCCGTCTCCGGTTTCCACGCCACCCAGTCCCCGCTGATGGCGCGCTGCATGCAGAACGAGAGCTCCGGTCGCTTCATCTTCTACGGCGCCATGATAGGGGAAGGGATCATCGCCCTCATCTGGTGCACCCTGGGTCTCTCCTTCTACGACAGCACCGAGGCGCTCAACGCCACCCTGGCCAGCGGCGGCCCCTCTGCCGTGGTGCACGAAGTCTCCACCAGCCTGCTCGGTACCGTGGGCGGCATCCTGGCGATCCTCGGCGTGGTGATCCTGCCCATCACCTCCGGTGACACCGCGTTTCGCAGCGCCCGCCTCATCGTGGCGGACTTCCTGAACCTGACCCAGAAGCCCATGGCCAAGCGTCTGCTCATCGCCATCCCCATGTTCATCCTTGGTTTCATCATCTCCAAGGCCGAGTTCGGGGTGATCTGGCGCTACTTCGGCTGGGCCAACCAGACCACCGCCGTCATCATGCTGTGGGCTGCGGCCGCCTACCTCATCAAGGAAGGCAAGCTGCACTGGGTATGCACCATTCCCGCCATCTTCATGACCGCAGTGGTCATCACCTACCTGGCCAACGCCCCCATCGGTTTCGGCCTCGAGATGAATGTTTCCACCATCATCGGTCTGGTGAGCACCGCCCTCATCACCCTCGCCTTCCTGGTGAAATTCAGGCCCTCCCAACTGAGAGAGGCCAAGGAGAGCTGAGGCGTCAGCTTCTCTTCATGACAAGAGGCCCGGCATTGCTGCCGGGCCTCTGCTTTTTGTGGTCACTCCCTGACGGGGGGCTCGGCGGAATCGGGCGCCCGGGCCGGCGCCTGATACCACTGCTCCCTGGCCACCAGCACAGCCTGCTCCGGCTGGGCAATGAAGTTGGGGGACATGATCTGCACCCCGAACTCGTTGAAGACATCCTGAATATGGCCATGGAGCTCCGTCTTGACCACCGCAGGGAGTTCGCTTGCCTTCATCCTCACCTGCAACTCGTACTCCACATACCAATCCTGCAGATTCAACTGCCGCACCAGGGGAGCTTCATCCTGATTGAGCCGGGTGCAGCGCCGCGCCGCCAGCTCCAGCATGGCATGTACCTGACGCCAGGGGGTGTCATAACCGATGGTCACCTTGGTCAACAGGGCCACCCCCTTCTCGCCCGCCAGCCGTGTCAGGTTCACCACCTTGCCCCCCACCACCACTGCATTGGGCAGCGTGACCTCGTGATCCTGGCGCGTCACCAGCTTGGTCGAGAGGGCATTGAGCTCGCTCACCATCCCCTCCACCTCGCCGATCTGCACCAGATCCCCTGGCCGCAGTGCGCGGGAGTAAATGAGCACCAGGCCGCTCATGGCATGGTTCATGATACCGGCCGATCCCAGTGTCACCATCAGACCGAAGAAGACGCTGATCCCCTTGAAGGCATCGGAATCCGCCCCCGGCAGATAGGGGTAGGCCACGGTCAGGGCAAACAGCCAGATCACCACTGACAGCAGTCGCCGGGTGGCGCCTATGGTTTCGGCGTGCAAACCCTGCACCCGGAACTGGCCACGCTCGATGCGGTCGAAGAGGATGGCCAGCATCTTGATGAAGAAACGGGTGATGACCACGATAAGCAGCACGGTTACCAGGCCGGGCATGGCGGCAATCATGCCCTCCAGCATGTCGCCACACAGGGCAAACAGGGATTCCCCAAGCTGATAGCTCCAGGCCCGGGTCTGGGGGAACAGGCCGAGCACATAGGTCAGCCAGCCATAGGTGAGCATGAAGATGAGCAGCAGCGTGATGAGGCCGAGCAAGCGGACCTCGACATTCCCGGTGACCTGGCGCCAGGAGTGGGGGACCAGCCCCTTCTGCAGCAACAGGCGGTTGGCCAGCCACTTTCTGACTCGCCGATGCCCCCGCTGCAACAGCCAGATGAGGCCGAAGAAGATCAGGCTGACCACCACCGCCAAGCCGACGGCTCTGAGCAAATAGGGGGTCGAGTGCAGCTCGAGATACTTGATGCGCACGCCGTCGAGCCGATGCAGGACACGTTCAGCCGCCTGATCCAGGGTCAGCTCGTCGAATTCATCAAGGTCCCCTTCCAGCAGCACCAGAATGCGCTTGCCATTGACCAGAAACTCCCGGCTCTCCTGGCCGTGTCGGCTGCCTTTCGTCACGGCCACAGGCGTCATGAGGTCGCTTGGCTCCATCCGCTGAACTCGCTCATGGGCCAGCCGTACCCTGGCCGCCCCATCCAGGTTGCCATATTTAGCCGTCAGCATGACGATGGGTTCATGAAGCAGGACCAGGGTCTGTGCCCGCTCCTGCTCATTGGGCTCCATTCTGGGTTCGGCGGTCCAGCCGAGGCGGGACCACAACAGGCAGATCAGCAACAGGCCAAGCCGCCATCCTTTGCCACTGCACCATTCGTTCATCAGGTTCACCTCTCACCTTGCCCGGGCATCCATTGCTGTTTGATTTTATCTAACCAAATCAATTTTGTGTGTTAAATGAGCAACCGATGAACCATGCCTGTACCGCCACACCAACTCTCCGATTGCAGACTTGCACCGACGGCATATGCTGTCATTATTGCCGAAGCCTCGACTCGACAATCGAAGCATTGTTAGCGACTCAGACGGGAGAAATCGATGGTACTTGACTACATTGCCCTGGGGATCCTGGTGTTTGTCGTCTTGGTCATGTTCTATGGCATTATCGTCATTCACGATATTCCATATGAAATTGCCAAGCACCGTAATCACCCCCACCAGGACGCCATTCACGTGGCAGGCTGGGTCAGCCTGTTCACCCTGCACGTGCTCTGGCCCTTCCTCTGGATCTGGGCCACGATTTATCGCCCCGATCGCGGCTGGGGCTTCTCGCAACGCCTACAACATGACGAAACAGAGATCAGCGCACTCAAAGAGGAGCTGGCCGCACTGCAGGCTCGCATGGCCACGCTCGAACAGACCGACAAATAGGTAACGCCCCATGGACCTGCTACTTATTCTCACCTATACGGCCCTCTGCATAGGTATTTTCAAGATCTTCAAGATCCCGCTCAACAAGTGGACCGTGCCGACCGCCGTGCTGGGTGGCGTCATCATCATCGGCACACTCATCATGCTGATGAACTACAACCACCCCTATTCCGAGCTGGCTCGCAACTATTATGTCTCCACCCCGGTCGTGCCCCTGGTCAAGGGACGAGTCACCGACGTCCCGGTCAAGCCCAACCAACCGGTCAAGAAAGGGGATGTGCTGTTTCGCATCGACGCTGAGCCCTTCCAGGAGAAGGTCGCCAGCCTGACGGCGCGCCTCGCCTCCAACACCGATTTTCTGAAGGCTCTGGACGCCCGCCTGCGCTCCGCCAGCCTGGACAGGGATCGCGCCCAGGAGCTGATGCGACGGGGCATCGGCAAACAGCGCGACCTCGACGTCACCCAAGCCAACGTGGATGACATCGTCGCCCAGATAGATCAGCAAAAAGCGACCCTCAATGACCTGAGTGCCCAGCTCAACATCGCCAAGTACGATCTGGAGCAGACCGTGGTCTACGCCCCGAGTGACGGTCATGTCGTACAACTGGCATTGCGCCCGGGCATGATTGCCGCCCCCTTCATGTTCCGCCCCGTGATGACCTTCATTCATGAAGATGCCAATGCCTATGTCGGCTGGTTCTGGCAGAACAGCATGCAGCGGCTCAAAGCGGGTGACGAGGCCGAAGTCGTGCTCGACGGCATTCCGGGTCGCATCTTCAAGGCCAAGGTGCAGTCCGTTATCCCGGCCATGGCACCGGGCAATATCCAGGCACAAGCGGGTCTTATCGATCAGACCTCGGCACAGGTACCGGGTCGCCTGCCCATCGTGCTCGAGATCACCGATCCCGAGTGGGCAAACTACCAGGTGATCGCGGGTTCCAGCGGCCAGGCCGCCATCTATACCGAGCACTTCCACCACGTGGCCATCATGCGCAAGATCCTGATGCGCATGGGTAGCTGGCTCAACTACCTGTTCCCCTTCCACTGAGCTCCCTGACCTGCACGGGCCGGCATCCTGCCGGCCCGCTTCCTGTCAGCGCGAGCCTCCCTCGCTGCATTTTCCCCGCAAGATCCCTATAATGGCGCCACCTTGCGCCACAGCCGTTCCCCATGTTCGTTCTCAGACCTTATCAAACCGACGCGGTCAACGCCGTCATCAGCCACTTTCGCAAACACCCGGATCCCGCCGTGGTGGTGCTGCCCACCGGGGCCGGGAAGAGCCTGGTGATCGCCGAACTGGCCCGCAAGGCCCGTGGCCGGGTGCTGGTGCTGGCTCACGTCAAGGAGCTGGTGGAGCAGAACCACGCCAAGTACGAGGCCTGGGGGCTCAAGGCCGACATCTTCGCCGCGGGGCTCGCACGCAAGGAGGCGAGCGCCCAGGTGGTGTTTGGCTCGGTGCAGTCGGTGGCGCGCAATCTGGATGCCTTCGACGGCGCTTTTTCGCTGCTCATCATCGACGAGTGCCACCGGGTCTCGCTCGATGACGACAGCCAATACCATCAGGTGATCGAGCATCTCAAGGCCGCCAATCCGGCCCTCAAGATCCTCGGGCTCACCGCCACCCCCTATCGGCTGGGGCTGGGCTGGATCTACCGGCGCCACTACCACGGCATGGTCAAGAGCCACGGCGAGCGGCTCTTTGGTGACTGCGTGTTCGAACTGCCCCTGCGCTTCATGGTGAAAAACGGCTACCTGACCCCGCCGCGCCTAGTGGACGCCCCCATCGTCCATTACGACTTCAGCAAGCTGGTGCCGCGGGAGAACGGCCTGTTCAGCGAGGCGCAGCTCAACGGCGAGATCAAGCGCCAGGAGCGGGTCACCCCCCATATCCTGAGCCAGGTGCTGGAGTATGCGGCCGACCGGCAGGGGGTGATGATTTTCGCCGCCACAGTCGAACATGCCCGGGAAATTCATGGCCTGCTCGGTACCAGAGGCCAGCAGGCCGCCCTCGTCACCGGCGAGACACCGGGACCGGAGCGCGACGCTCTAATCAGTGCCTTCAAGGCGCGCGAGCTCAAGTTTCTGGTCAACGTAGCGGTGCTCACCACCGGTTTTGATGCCCCCCACGTCGACCTTATCGTGATGCTGCGTCCCACCGAATCGGTGTCGCTCTATCAGCAGATTGTGGGACGGGGCCTGCGCCTCTCACCCGGCAAGAGCGATTGCCTGGTGCTCGACTACGCAGGCAACAACTTCAACCTGTTTGCCCCCGAAGTGGGGGAGCCCAGGCCCCACGCCGGCACCGAGCCGGTTCAGGTGCCCTGCCCCGCCTGCGGCTTTGCCAACACCTTCTGGGGCAAGACCGACGAGGGTGGCAAGGTGATCGAGCACTATGGCCGCCGCTGTCAGGGACTGTTTGAAGATGACGAGGGCAACCGCGAGGAGTGCGACTACCGCTTTCGCGCCAAGATCTGCCCCGGTTGCGGCGCTGAAAACGACATCGCCGCCCGCCGCTGCCAAAGCTGTGACCAGCTGCTGGTGGACCCTGACGACAACCTCAAGGAAGCCCTCAATCTCAAGGACTGCATGGTGATCCGCTGCGCCGGTTTGACCCTGAGTGCCGGGCGCGGCAAGCAGGGGGAGCGGCTGGAGGTGACCTACCACGACGAGGATGGCCTGACCCTGACAGAGTACTTCCCCTTTCACTCCCGGGGTGCACAGCGCTTGTTTCAACAACGCTTTGTGCGTCATCATTGGCCCGCCCCGGGCCTGGAGCCCGAATTCACGACCCTGGCGAGCGTGATGCTCGCGGCAAACCAGTTCCGTCACCCGGATTTCGTCATCGCCCGCAAGTCGGGACGCTTCTGGCAGGTGAAGGAAAAAATATTCGATTACGAGGGGCGTTACCGGACTGCCAACGCCCCGGCCTGACCCCATGGCAGGCGATACCCGGCAGTCACCCGGTTTGATTATCGGGGCGGTTTCTGATGCCGCCCTTTCGTTCAGTTAGAGGATCCTATGCAGCGGCTGTTGATTGGTTTTTGTGCTCTCTTTTCTCTGGCGGTCCACGCCGCCCCGCTGACCCCGCCCAAGGGGGGCCAGTACGCCGTCATCGTACAGGGCAACAACGGGGTGGAATTTGCCCGTCACGCCGATGACATGATAGCCCCCGCCTCCACCATGAAGGTGCTCACCGCGCTCGCTGCACGCCTCGAACTCGGTGCCGACTTCCGCTTCGCCACCGACATCCAGGCCCAGCCCGGCGCCAAACAGGGCACCACCATCAACGGCGACATCTGGATCAACTTCGTCGGCGACCCGACCCTGTCGCGCATGGATCTGGTTGCCCTGTTCAAACAGTTGGGCGTCACCCGCATTCAGGGCAACGTCTATGTCAACACCGGTGCCTACAACGGCTATGAGCGTGGCAACGGCTGGTCCTGGGGGGATCAGACCCTCTGCTTCGCCGCTCCCGTCTCCTCGGTCATCATCGACAAGAACTGCGCCTACGGCACCATCACCGCCACCCAGATTGGCAAGCCTGCGGTGGGCAACGTGGCCACCGGCGTGCCCATCGGCATCGGCGCCGACAACGTGGAGGTGATGAGCTATGGCGACATGGCGCGTCAGTTCTGCGCTCTGGAAGTAGACATGGCCAAGGGCAACTTCTACGAGCTCAAGGGCTGCATCACCCCGAACAAGGAGCCACAAGGGCTGCGCTTTGCCATCCATGACGTGGAGGCCTGGGGCTGGGACAACATCCGCTGGGCCATGAACCGCGCCGGGATCAGCCACGACGGCCTGCTGCGGGTCACCCATCAGGCCCCTGTCGGTGCCCAGACCCTGGCGACCCACTACTCTGTCTCCCTGCCGGTGATGCTCGCCAAGATGTTGAAAAAGTCCGACAACCTCTACGCCGATACCTTCCTCAAAACCGTGGGGCGTCACTACTACAACAAGCCGGGCAGCTATCGCAGCGGCACCATGGCGGTGCGCGCCATCCTGACCAAGCACGGCATTGACCTTGGCAACGCCACCCTGGCCGACGGCTCCGGCCTCTCCGCCCACAATCTCATCAGCGCGCGCCAGATGTTGTCGGTGCTTAACTTCATCCAGAAGAACGATGCCGAGCTCGACTTCATCAAGCTGCTGCCAAGCTCCCAGGTAGACGGCACCCTGGCCTGGCGACGCAGCGTCACCGCTCCCATGATGAAGAACAAGGTACACGCCAAGACCGGTACCATCACAGGTACGTCGAACCTCGCCGGCTTCATCGACACCGCCGGTGGCCAGCGCAAGGCCTTCGTGATGTTCCAGCGCGGTCTCTCCCAGGATCCGGCAACCCACGAGCGCTACCGCGCCAGCAAGGCGCCCTGGCCCTGGACCGTCTTCGAAAAAGGCGTGCTGGAGAGCATCTACCAGCAACAACCCATCCAGATCGTCGAGCAGTGATAGACGGGCTGCCTTGCCGGCAAGGCGGCCCGATTCCCCGGCCTTGGGGGACGCTGGCGCCGTCATCAGCAGTGGGCGCAATCGGAGATGGCGAACGGAAGCATCGCTATTTTCAGCTTTGACTGACAGGGAGCCAGGGCTATGCTGTGCCCAGCCTCATCTCAATGGCCTTCTTCAACGGCTTGTTTAATGGAGAGAAAAGATGTTTGTAGAGATTTTTGGTCGTCCCGGTTGCCCCTATTGCGTGCGTGCCAAGCAGATTGCCGAGCAACTGACCGAGGAGCGCGATGACTTCGAGTTCCGCTACGTGGATATCAACGTGGCCGGGCTGACCAAGGACGATCTCGCCGCCAAGGCGGGCAAGCCGGTCACCACTGTGCCGCAGATCTTCCTGGATGAGCAGCACATCGGCGGCTGCACCGACTTCGAGGCCTATGCCAGAGCCAATCTGGGTCTGTAAGCCCCGACACCATGAAAAAAGGCGCCTCTGGCGCCTTTTTTCATGTCGCCAAGCCTGCCTCAGGCCACCGGCGTGAAGCGGCTCACCACCTGTCCCTGATGTTCAATCCACTCCATGAACATGGCGACGGGGCGGGCATAGACCTGACCATCCTGTTCGGATTGATAGATCACCAGCTGCTCCTGGGTTTCGGTGTGCAAGGCCAGGGCCAGAACCTGGTAATAGCCCCCCTTGAAATGGCGGTAGCGACCGGTGGCGGGTGCCTGCATGAGTGAACCTCGAGAGCGGGAAGATGAGCCCCCGTGCCTGCGTGCTCCCCTGGCAGACCGACGGGTCGGGGCCTTTTTTACCCCAGCCAATCGTGCCAGATGGGGGAGATATTTCAATACACTCATGTTGCTTTATGAAGCTACCCCTCATCTTTCACTGATCTACCAAAGAGAGGCAAACGATCATGCTAAATTTAACATTTCAACAACCCTGTTTCAGGGGTAAATATCAGGGATTTATTCCATAAATTAGATTGTTCTAGCATTCAATTCTGTGAAGAATAGGGGCAGAGAAATTTGATACTAAAAACAGCTTTTCTGCCAACGCGCCCCACGGGGAAGGAATCACGCTCACCATGTTCACTATCGACAAGTCGCACAAGCTCGACGATGTCTGCTATGACATCCGCGGCCCGGTGCACAAAGAAGCTCGCCGTCTCGAAGACGAAGGTCACCGCATCATCAAGCTCAACATCGGCAATCCGGCCCCGTTTGGCTTCGAAGCACCGGAGGAGATCATCAAGGATGTGATCCTCAACATGCCCCAGAGCCAGGGCTACTGCGACTCCAAGGGGCTGTTCTCGGCCCGCAAGGCGGTGATGCAGTACTACCAGCAAAAAGGGATGCGCAAGGTCGACATCGACGACATCTACATCGGCAACGGCGCCAGCGAGCTCATCGTGATGGCGATGCAGGCGCTGCTCAACAACGGCGACGAGATGCTGGTGCCCTCCCCCGACTACCCGCTCTGGACCGCGGCCGTCACCCTCTCCGGCGGCCATGCGGTGCACTACCGCTGTAACGAAGGGGCTGACTGGTATCCGGATCTCGACGACATCCGCGCTCGCATCACCCCGCGCACCCGCGGCCTGGTGCTGATCAACCCCAACAACCCGACCGGCGCCGTCTACGGCAGCGAATTTTTGCTTGAAGTGATCGAGATCGCCCGTCAGCACAACCTCATCATCTTCGCCGACGAGATCTACGACAAGATCCTCTACGACGACATCTCCCACACCAGCGTCTGCACCCTGTGCGACGACGTCATGGTGGTGACCTTCAACGGCCTCTCCAAGGCCTACCGCGCCTGCGGTTTCCGCCAGGGCTGGATGGTCATCACCGGACCCAAGGGTCGTGCCAAGGGCTATATCGAGGGGCTGGAGATGCTGGCCTCCATGCGGCTCTGTGCCAACGTGCCCATGCAGCACGCCATCCAGACCGCCCTTGGGGGCTACCAGAGCATCAACGAGCTGATCCTGCCGGGGGGCCGCCTGCGTCGCCAACGGGACAAAGCCTGGGAGCTTTTGAACGAGATCCCTGGGGTCTCCTGCGTCAAGCCCAAGGGGGCGCTCTACATGTTCCCGCGCCTCGACCCCAAGGTGTACGACATTCGCGACGACCAGAAGATGGTGTTCGACCTGCTGCAGCAGGAGAAGCTCCTGCTGGTGCAAGGCACCGGCTTCAACTGGCCGGCACCGGATCACTTCCGGCTGGTGTTCCTGCCCCGGGAAGAGGAGCTGGAAGAGGCTATCGGCCGTCTCGCCCGCTTCCTCAAGGGCTACAAGCAGTAAGCAAGGCTCATGAAAAAGGCTCCCGCGGGAGCCTTTTTGTTGTCTGTCGTTTTCTATCCGCGCCATCAGCCGTGCAGCAGGGCCCCGGCCACCAGCACCACCATGGTGATCAGAGCCACCCCGATGATGAAGGGCAGCACCCAGCGCACGAAGCGATCGTAGGGGATCCTGGCGAGCGCCAGCCCCGCCACCAGGTGGGCGGCGGTGGGGGCGAACAGGTTGATCCAGCCGGAGGCGGACTGATAGGCGGTGATCACCAGATCCCGCGAGATACCGGAGAAGTCCGCCAGCGGTCCCATCAGCGGCATGGAGACGGTCGCAAGCCCCGATGTGGAGGGGATGAAGAAGCTCAGGATGATGTGCACCAGATAGGCCATCAGGATGAAGACCGACGACGACAGTCCGCTCACCAGCCCCTCGGCCCAATGCAGTATGGTGTCGATGATGACGCCGTGCTCCATCACCACATAGATGCCGCGTGCCACCGCCACCACCAGGGCCACCCCGATGAGATCCCGCGCCCCGTTCAGGAAGGTCGCCACGTAGTTGGACTCCGGCATCCGGTTGATGAGGGCAATCAGGATGGAGGCGCTGAAGAAGAGGGTGGAGAGCTCGTCGAACCACCAGCCCAGGGTGGGCAACAGATCAATGCCCAGATCCGACCAGGGCACCACCGCATAGATCATCAGCAGGAAGGTGCCGAAGAAGACCAGCATGGTGAGCTTCTGCTTGCCGCTGAAGGCGAGGTTGCCGCTCTTCATCTGGGAGAACTCGTCGTCATAAACGATATCGGCCAGCACGGAGCGGGACTTGTCCTGCTGCACCTGCCTGGCGTAGCGCATCACGAACCAGGAGGCGAAGATCACCAGCAGCAGCCACTGGATGACCCGTAGCCCTATCCCCTCACCGATGGGGATACCCGCGAAACCGGAGGCGATGCCGGTGGCAAACGGATTGACGGTGGAGGCGAGCACCCCAACCCCGGAGCCGAGCAGGATGATCCCGGCCGCCACCATGCGATCGAAGCCCGCCGCCATCATCACCGGCACGATGAGTGCCCAGAAGGCCACCGTCTCCTCCGCCATGCCGAAGGTGGAGCCACCCAGGGCGAACAGGGCGATCAGCACCGGGATGAGCAGCCGCTCGCGCCCGGCGAAGGTACGCACTATGGCCCCGACCCCGGCATCCAGCGCCCCGCTCTGCATGGTCACCGCCAGAAAGCCGCCGATGATGAGTACGAACAGTGCTACGTCCGCCGCCTTGTGAAAGCCCTGGATGGGCGCCTTGAGCACATCGAATACCCCCTGGGGTTGGGAAGGGAGCTCGGTGTAACTGCCGGGTACCGGCAGCAGTCGCTCGTCACCGCTGTAGTCGGCCACGGCCGCTGCCGCCACCGGCTGCTGGGTCTTGGCCGTCACATAGTTGTATTTGCCCGCCGGCAGCACCCAGGTGAGGGCCGCCATCAGGGCGATGATGATGAAAAGCAGGGTATAAACCGTGGGGAGCTGGCGCTTCTTGGGCGCCTCATGGGATGTGGTCATGACTTTCGTACCTCGGCGGTGCCGTCTGTGATCCGGACAGCGCAAGCCTAGCGGGTTTGTTCGGGGAAAAAGGTGATCGCGGATAATAAACCTGAGGCAACAGGTTGAGTCTGCTGCAAAAAAACAGGGCCCCGCAGGGCCCTGTCTGTGCTGACGACCGACTTACAGCTCGACCACGTCGAATTGCACGTCCGGATTCACGTCCGCATCGTAGTCCACCTCGTCCAGACCGAAACCGAACAGGCGCAGGAACTCCTGCTTGTAGCCGGTGTAGTCGGTCAGTTCACTGAGGTTCTCGGTGGTGATGGAGGGCCAGAGATCACGGCAAGTCTGCTGCACGTCTTCACGCAGTTCCCAGTCATCCATGCGGATGCGGGCCTGCTCGTCCAGCGCCATGTCGGCGCCGTACAGGCGGGTGCGCATCATGCGGTCCACCTGCTCCATGCAACCCTCGTGGATGCCCTTCTCCTTCATGATCTTGAAGGCCATGGAGATGTAGAGCGGCATCACGGGAATGGCAGAGGAGGCCTGGGTCACCACGGATTTGAGCACGGCCACGTGGGCGGTCCCCCCCTTGGCAGCCAGATCGCCACGGATGGCGGTGGCGGCGCGGTCCAGATCTTCCTTGGCGCGCCCCAGGGTGCCATGCCAGTAGATGGGCCAGGTCAGGTCGGTACCGATGTAGGAATAGGCCACGGACTTGGCGCCGTCAGCCAGCACACCCGCATCGCGCAGAGCCGCCATCCACAGCTCCCAGTCCTGGCCGCCCATGACGGTGATGGTGCTCTGGATCTCTTCCTCATTCGCCGGCTCGACGGTGGCGGTGATGATCTGATCCTTGTTGGTGTCGATGGCGGTGGAGGTGTAGACCTCGCCGATGGGTTTGAGGGCGGAGCGCACCACTTCGCCGGTGTCCGGCAGCTTGCGCACCGGAGAGGCCAGGGAATAGACCACCAGATCGATTTGACCCAGATCCTGCTTGATGAGCTCGATCACCTTGGCACGGCACTCGTGGGAGAAGGCATCGCCATTGATGCTCTTGGCGTAGAGGCCGGCCTCTTTGGCGGCCTTGTCGAAGGCGGCGGAGTTGTACCAGCCGGCGGAGCCCGTCTTGGTCTCGGAGCTCGGCTTTTCGAAGAAGACACCGATGGTGGCAGCTCCGCTGCCGAAGGCTGCGGCAATGCGGGAGGCCAGACCATAGCCGGTGGAAGCGCCGATCACCAGCACCTTCTTGGGGCCATTCTCGATGGCGCCCTTGGCTTGGGTGTAAGCGATCTGGCGACGAACATTGGCTTCACAACCGACCGGGTGGGTGGTGGTGCAGATAAAGCCGCGAACCTTGGGTTTGATGATCATGTGTTGTCTCTTATCCGTTTGATGGATGAAATCGGGGCATAAGATACCTCATTGCGGCCCGTTATGGTGCTCTGATGTGTTGAACTGCGGGGAAACAGGCCGGGATCCGTCGCTTTGTGCCGCCATGGCACACCCATTGCGCAGGAGATCTCCCCGCCATGGACCAGAGAAAAGCGACGTGAGGACCGGAATGTCGCTCCCGAAACGGGGCTGTTGTCTGACCTTGCGCCATGTACTAGTGTGCAAGGAAGAGGATTCAAGGAGGAGTCTATGTCACGCATGCTGCTCATCTCTCTCGCCTGCCTGGGGCTTGCCAACGTCCCCGTTGTCCAGGCGGCTGTCTATCAATGCGCCCGCGACGGGCGGATCACCTTCAGCGACATCCCCTGCAGCAGCGACGCCAAACCCATGGCACTCAATGTCTATACCCCCTCCCCCGAGGCGGTGGAGCAGGCGGCCAACCAGACCCGGGAGATAGAGCAGAGCCTGGCGAACGGCCAGAAACAACGCCAGGCCGAGGCGCTGCGCACCGAGATCGAGGCCAAAAAGCAGAAGATGAACAACGAGATGACCCAGATCACGGAGAACAAGGCAAGATCCCGCAATGTCTCGGCAGAGATGCAGTCGGTCACTACCCGATATCAGAAAGAGATTGAGTCCCTGAACCAGAAACTCTCCACCTTGCAGGCAAAATAAACACTCCCTGTTGCGGGACAGAAATATACCGAAGCGGCAATGTCGTCACGGGTTCACACATGCCGCACATCCAGAACATCACACCCTTGGCCGTTTATTTCTCACACCAGAGGATCAAATAGCGGCTTTTTCCCGATCCCCGTAGCCACCTAATTTCACCGCGTTCCAGAAGACTCACGTTATCCACACCGAGATCCCTGACGTGTCACAGGGTTCATATGAGGGCGATATATAGGGGCATCGTGACAATTGTCAGTGCCAAAAGAGGCGCCTTCATGCCAATATTCCCTGGGGCCCAAAGCGGTCCACGAGATAAATAACCTTGGTACGAGACCCTACAATTAAGAAGCTATTTATCAACATTGAAAAATAAAAAGTTAATTTGAGTACGATGACGACTCATCAGGACGCAATGCTATTGTTAATTTACTCATATTTGGTCGTTATCCCATTCAAGGGTCTCATGGAGGAGCGCTGTCATGTTCTGGAATCAAAAAGCAAGCAAGGAAGCCAGTGAGCAAGCGGCAAGGGTGGTGGAACTGGGGGCATTTGAACAGGCTATCCAGTTGCAGGTCCCCTTCGTCCAGTTCACCCCGGCGGGAGTGGTCACCTTCGCCAACGCGCTGTTTCTCAAGATCGTGGGATTTGAACGTGACGAAGTGATTGGCAAGCATCACAGCACCCTCTGCTTCCCCGACGACGTCAATACCCGGGATTACGAGACCTTGTGGCAGGATCTGCGCCACGGCGTCTCCCGCAGCGGTCGCTTCATTCGCCAGTCGAAATCCGGCAAGGCCGTGTGGCTGGAGGCGACCTATTTCCCCATCGTGATCGACGGCAAAGTGGTGCGGATCGCCAAGGTCGCCTCCGACGTGACCCAGCAGCAATCCACCCTGGAGCGCACCCAGGCACTGCTGGCAGCCCTGGACAAGTCCCTGGCGGTCATCGATTTCCAACCCGATGGCACCGTCATCACCGCCAACCAGAATTTCCTCAACTGCTTTGGCTATCGGCTAGAAGAGGTGGTCGGCAAGCATCATCGCCTCTTCTGTGACACCGAGTTCTACCAGAACAACCCCCATTTCTGGCAGGATCTCGGCTCGGGTGACATCAAGTCAGGGCTTTTCATGCGTCTGGGTCATCGGGGGGAGAAGATCTGGCTGGAGGCCACCTACAACCCCATCTTCAACCACGAGGGCAAGGTGGTCAAAATCATCAAGCTGGCGAGCGACATCACCGAGCGGGTGGAGAAATCCATCTCCACCCGAGAAGCGGCCCAGAAGGCGTGTGCCATCGCCAGCGAAACCGTCGCGAGCGCCGCCAGGGGGCGGGAGGTCATCGACAGGGTGCTCGACACCTCCTCTCACATCAACACCTCGGTCAATGCGGTCAGCAAGCAGATAGAGCAGCTCAACCAGCAATCCAGGAGCATCGAATCCATCATCTCCACCATCAGCGGCATCGCGGATCAGACCAACCTGCTGGCCCTCAACGCGGCCATCGAGGCGGCCCGCGCCGGGGAACAGGGACGGGGATTCGCGGTCGTGGCCGACGAGGTGAGGCAACTGGCGGCGCGCACTTCCAGCTCCACCAGCGAGATCGTCACCGTCATCAAGCACAACTCGGAGATCACCTCCCAGATCACCCAGACCGTCTCCGTCGTCTCCGACAAGGCGGTGGCAGGTCAGGAGCAGGCCACCATCATCGCCGACGTCATCAAGGAGATCATCGAGGACGCCAACTCGGTGTCGGACACCGTCAAGAGCCTCTCCATCTGAGCGACAGCTGCCAATGACAACGGGGGGCCCAGGCCCCCCGTTGTCATTGCTGTCCGCCCACCCGAAACCCGCTCAGCCATCCCCCAGGAGATAGTGTCTGGCTTCCTCGTCCGCCAGCGCGAGGGCGATGTCCCATAGCGCGGCGATGCAGAGCCCCTCCTCCCCCACAGCTTCCTCTTCCAGCGCCTCCAGGGCTCTGGCATCGGCCAGGGTAAAGGGGGGATGGCTCAACAGGCTTTTGGCCGCGGCCAGCAAGTGCATGTCGCTCATCGGTCGGCTCCTTCTTAGACAGCGTGTTTCCCTGCCCAGACTGTAGCCCAATGACGGCGACTCATCCCCCGGTGGCGACGGCCTGCGCACGCTTCCTGCCGGACGGCAGTTGGCCCACCCCGATGCCGGCCAGCACGGCGGCACAGGCCACCCATTGCAGGGCAGTGAGCGTCTCTCCCAGCAGCAGATAGGCGAGCAGCAGGGTAAAGACCGGTATGAGGTTCACATAGGCAGCCGCCAGGGTCACCTTCACCTGGGTCACCGACCAGTTGTAGAGCAGGTAGGCACCAAGTGTCACGAAGGCGCCGAGGAAGAGGATGACCCCCATGTCCTGCCAGGCCCAGCTCGCGGGCCAGGGCGCACTGAAGGCAAAGGGCGCGAAGAAGAGCATGCCGACGAAGGCCTGCAACGCTGTCAGTGTCATCACGCCGTAGCGGCTGGAGAGCTTCTTGAATACCACGGAATAGGTGGCGGCGCAGAGCATGGCGCCCATCTCCAGGCTATTGCCGAGCAGGGCGTTGGGGGCGAACTCGTCGGCGCCCTCCCCCAACCCCAGCAGGGCGATGCCAACGATGGCGATGGCAAAGCCCAGCAGCTGGCGGCGACTCACCCGCTCTCCAAGCAGTACGAAGGCCACCAGAGCCACCATCAGGGGAAGCAGGGCACAGACCATACCGGCCTGGCCGGCACTGGTGTAACGCAGGGCGTTGACTTCAAGAAGAAAGTAGAGGCAGGGCTCAAGCGCCCCCATCAGGGCCAACCAGCGCCAATCCCCCTTCTGGTAAGTGACGCGGCCAAGCTGGCGGTAGCAGAGCAGCCAGCAACAGGACGCCACCCCCATCCGCATGAAGAGCACCTGACCGAAGGACCAGATTTCCAGCACATGTTTGAGGGCGATGAAGGAGCTGGACCAGAGCAGCATGGCCAGGGTCAGCGTCAGGACGGGTAAAGGGCGCACAATGCCTCCATGAATTGGGCATTCGAATAATAACCATACGGCCTTGCGGTTGTCTAAAGGCACCTAACATCAGATAATACGGCCGCCTTCATACCGGATAACCCATCTTCAATGACTGAGTACCTGCTTTTACTGGTCGGCACCGTGCTGATCAACAACTTCGTGCTGGTGAAGTTCCTCGGCCTTTGCCCCTTCATGGGTGTCTCCGGCAAGCTGGAAACCGCCATCGGCATGGGTCTGGCCACCACCTTCGTCATGACGCTGGCCAGCGCCTGCTCCTATCTGATGGAGCACTACATCCTGATCCCGCTGGAGATCGCCTACCTGCGCACCCTGGGCTTCATTCTGGTGATCGCCGTGGTGGTCCAGTTCACCGAGATGGTGATCCGCAAGAGCAGCCCGACCCTCTATCGCCTGCTCGGCATCTTCCTGCCGCTCATCACCACCAACTGTGCCGTGCTCGGCGTGGCGCTGCTCAGCATCAACGAGCGCCACAACTTCATCCAGAGCATCATCTACGGCTTCGGGGCCGCCGTCGGCTTCTCCCTGGTGCTGATCCTTTTTGCCGCCATGCGTGAGCGGCTGGTGGCCGCCGACGTGCCGGCACCGTTTCGTGGCGTCTCCATCGCCATGGTCACCGCTGGCCTGATGTCGCTGGCCTTCATGGGCTTTACCGGCCTCATCAAGATATAACGCTATGATTCACATACTCTTTGCCATTCTGGTGCTGGCCCTGCTTGCCCTGGCCTTCGGCATCATTCTCGGCTTTGCCGCCGTCAAGTTTCATGTGCAGGCCGATCCCATCGTCGATCAGCTCGATGCTCTGTTGCCCCAGACCCAGTGCGGCCAGTGCGGTTACCCGGGCTGCAAACCCTACGCCGAAGCCCTGGCCAATGGCGACAAGATCAACAAGTGCGTGCCCGGTGGCGACGCCACCATGCGCAAGATTGCCGACCTGATGGGGGTCGAGCCCCAGTCTCTGGACGGCGGTGAAGACGCGGCAATCCCCGTAAAGAAGGTGGCCTTCATTCACGAAGACATGTGCATCGGTTGCACCAAGTGCATCCAGGCCTGTCCGGTCGACGCCATCCTGGGTGCCACCAAGGCGATGCATACCGTCATCGCGGCCGAGTGCACCGGGTGCGACCTCTGCGTCGACCCCTGCCCGACCGACTGTATTGAAATGATCCCGGTGCCGACCACGGTCGACAACTGGAAATGGGATCTGGCCAAGGTCGCCATTCCGGTCAAGATAGTGGAATAAACAGCGGAGTAACCATGCAGCATCTGCTCGAACGCATCAAAGCCGGCACTCTGTGGGATTTTCACGGCGGCATCCATCCCCCCGAGAACAAGCACCAGTCAAGCCTGACCCCCGTCGTTGACGCGGGCCTTCCCCCACAGCTCATCATTCCGGTGCGCCAGCACGCGGGTCCGGCCGGCGAACTGCTGGTGCGGGTGGGGGACAAGGTCAAGAAGGGGCAACCCCTCACCCGTTTTGACAAGGGGCGCATCGTGCCGGTGCACGCTTCCACCTCGGGCACCATCACCGCCATCGAGCAGCACACGGTGGCGCACCCCTCCGGTCTTGACGATCTCTGCATCCTCCTCACCCCGGACGGAGACGATGCCTGGGGCGAGCGCACACCCCAGCCTGACTACTGGAACCTGGAGCGGGGGGCGTTGCTCGAGCGCATCCAGCAGGCCGGCATCGCCGGGCTCGGCGGCGCCGTCTTCCCGACCCACAGCAAGCTCGACGGCCGTGGCCAGCTCACCGAGATCCTCATCGTCAACGGGCTGGAGTGCGAACCCTACATCACCACAGATGACCGTCTGATGCAGGAATACGCCGACGAGATCATGGACGGCATCCGGGTACTCAAGCACCTGCTCAAGCCCAAGCTCACCCTGATCGGGGTGGAAGACAACAAACCGGCGGCCATCGAGGCCCTGACCCGCCATGCCAGCGACGCCGACGTGCTGGTCAAGTCGGTACCGACCAAGTACCCCTCCGGCGGCGCCAAACAGACCATAGAGCTGCTCACCGGACGCCAGGTGCCCAAGGGAGGCCGGGCGGTCGACATGGGCATCATGGTGCTCAACGTCGCCACCGTCTTTGCCATCAAGCGCGCCATCATCGATGGGGAGCCGCTCATCGAGCGCATCGTCACCCTCACCGGCGACGCCTTCAAGAAACCCGGCAATGCCTGGGTGCGTCTGGGCACGCCGGTACGCTGGCTGCTCCAGCGTTTCGAGCTGCAACCGGAGGCGGATCAGCGGGTCATCATGGGGGGCCCCATGATGGGCTTCACCCTGCCCCACGCCATGGTCCCCGTGGTCAAGGCCACCAACTGCCTGCTCTCCCCCACCCGCGCCGAGCTGCCGCCCCCCGGCCCGGAACAGGCCTGCATCCGTTGCAGTGCCTGCGCCGATGCCTGCCCCGCCACCCTGCTGCCCCAGGAGCTTTACTGGTACAGCCGGGTCAAGGAGTACGACAAGGCCGAGAAGCTCAACCTCTTTGACTGTATCGAGTGCGGCGCCTGTGCCTGGGTCTGCCCGAGCGAAATCCCCCTGGTGCAGTACTACAAGATCGCCAAGGATGACATCCGCGAGGCCCGTGCCGAGGCCGAGAAGGCCGAACGTGCCAAGCAGCGCTTCGAGGCCAAGCAGGCTCGCTTCGAGCGTGAGAAGGCGGCCCGCGAAGCCCGCCACGCCGAGGCCGCAGCCCAGCGTCGCCAGGCCATGACGACGGCCGGGGGCGAAGATCCGGTCGCCGCCGCCCTGGCCCGCATCAAGGCCAAACAGGAGACGGCCCAGGTGGCCGTGAGTGAACCCGCACCGGACAACGAGGCCATGATTGCCGCCCGTGAGGCGCGCAAGCAGGAGGCCATCGCCCGTCGTGCCGCCAAGGCCGCCAATGGCGAGGGCAATGGGCTGGCTGACCCCCCGGCACCTGGGGAGCAACATCCCAAGGCAGAGCTGGATCCCAAGAAGGCCGCCATCGCCGCCGCCCTGGCACGTGCCAAGGCCAAGAAGGCCGCCCAGGCGCACGGTGACGGGCCGGTGGTCGCGGATAAGACATCCGTGAACACAACCGAACACGCCGTTGAGGCCCCGGCCGCCGCATCCGAACCCGCCGCAGAGGTGGACCCCAAGAAGGCGGCCATTGCCGCCGCCATCGCCCGGGCCAAGGCCAAGAAGGCCGCTCAGGCGCAAGGTGATGCACCGGTGGTCGCGGGTGAGACATCCGTGAACACAACCGAACACGCCGTTGAGGCCCCGGCCGCCGCATCCGGGCCCGCCGCCGAGGTGGATCCCAAGAAGGCGGCCATCGCCGCCGCCATCGCCCGGGCCAAGGCCAAGAAAGCCGCACAGGCCCAAGGTGATGGGCCGGTGGTCGCGGGTGAGACATCCGTGAACACAAGCGATAACGCCGTTGAGGCCCCGGCCGCCGCATCCGAGCCCGCCGCCGAGGTGGACCCCAAGAAGGCGGCCATTGCCGCCGCCATCGCCCGGGCCAAGGCCAAGAAAGCCGCACAGGCCCAAGGTGACGCGCCGGTGGTCGCGGGTGAGACATCCGTGAACACAAGCGATAACGCCGTTGAGGCCCCGGCCGCCGCATCCGGACCCGCCGCCGAGGTGGACCCCAAGAAGGCGGCCATTGCCGCTGCCATCGCCCGGGCCAAGGCCAAGAAAGCCGCCCAGGCGCAAGGTGACGCACCGCTGGACGCAGGTGGCATCTCCGCAAACACAAGCGATGCCGCCACCGCCGAGGCCCCTGCCGCCGCATCCGGACCCGCCGCCGAGGTGGACCCCAAGAAGGCGGCCATCGCCGCCGCCATCGCCCGGGCCAAAGCCAAGAAGCTGGCGGCCGAGGCTGCCTCCTCCCCTTCGACCGACAAGAGCCACTGATCCATGTTCAATATCGCGAGTGCGCCTTTTGCCCACAACCGCAAACAGACCCAGACCCTGATGGTGCTGGTGATCCTGGCCTGCCTGCCCGGCTTCCTGGCGCAGACCTGGTTCTTCGGCTGGGGGACCCTGATCCAGATCCTGCTGGCGCTGGTCACGGCCCTGGGTTCGGAGGCCCTGGTCCTTCGCCTGCGCGGCCGCCCCGTCAAACCGGCCCTGCTGGATGGCAGCGCGGCGCTCACCGCCGTGCTCATCGGTCTCTCCCTGCCCCCCCTGCTGCCCTGGTGGATGCTGGTGCTGGGCACGGCGTTCGCCATCATCATCGCCAAGCATCTCTATGGCGGGCTCGGTCAGAACCTGTTCAATCCTGCCATGGTGGCCTATGTGCTGCTGCTGGTCTCCTTCCCGGTCCAGATGACCAGCTGGCTGCCCCCCTCCAGCATCGCCGCCTACGACATCGGCTTCGCCGATGCGGCCTCGGTGATCTTCACCGGCTTCAGCCTCGACGGCTACAGCATGCTGCAGCTCAAGCAGGGGGTGGATGGCCTGACCATGGCCACGCCGCTGGATACCTTAAAGACCGGACTGACCCAGGGACTGACCGCCACCGAAGTGATGACCCACAAGGTCTTCGAGGGCTGGGGTGGTATCGGCTGGAGCTGGGTCAACCTCGGCTACCTGCTGGGAGGCCTCTTCCTGCTCCAGCAGAAAGTGATCAACTGGCGCATTCCGACTGCCGTGCTGGGCGCATTGCTGCTCGCTGCTACCCTGGGCTATCTGGCCACCCCGGATGCCACCGCCACCCCCATGCTGCACCTGTTCAGCGGTGCCACCATGCTCGGGGCCTTCTTCATCGCCACCGATCCGGTGAGTGCCAGCACCACCGCAAAGGGGCGCCTCGTCTACGGTGTGCTCATCGGCGTGCTGGTCTATGTCATCCGCCGTTTTGGCGGCTATCCGGATGCCTTCGCCTTCGCCGTGTTGCTGGCCAACCTGTGCGTTCCCCTGATTGACAGTCTGACCCGCCCCAAGGTCTATGGAGCCCGTCGCAAATGAACCCCCATCTGAATTGCCGCAGACGCGAGACAGGGAGCCTCCCATGTTGAAAAGCATGCGCAAGAATGGCCTGACCCTGGCCCTCTTTGCCCTCGGCTGCACCGCCATGGTGGTGCTGACCAACGAACTGACCCGGGATCGCATCGCCCACCAGCAAGAGCTGGAGAAGCTGCGCACCCTGCAGGCCCTGCTGCCCGAGGGGAGTTATGACAACGATCTGGTGGCCAGTTGCAAGCTGGTCAGCAGCCGGGAATACTTGGGCAGCGATGAGCCCATGCCCCTCTATACCGCCACCCTCAAGGGGGTGCATACCGGCTACGCGCTGGAAACCGTGGCCCCCGATGGTTACAGTGGAGCCATTCGCATGGTGGTCGGCACCGATGCAAAGGGGGCCGTCAGCGCGGTCAGGGTGCTGGCCCACAAGGAAACCCCGGGGCTTGGTGACAAGATAGAGCTGAAGAAATCCAGCTGGATCGACAGCTTCACCGGCAAGTCCCTCACGGCCGACAACGACACCACCTGGGCGGTGAAGAAGGATGGCGGCGAATTCGACGCCTTCACCGGGGCAACCATCACCCCGCGGGCCGTGGTCAAGGCAGTGAAAAATTTGCTGAGGCTGCAACAGGAGCACCCCGAACTGCTGCACGATGCCCCCTCCTGCCATACCAACCCCTAACGCCGGAGCACACGCTATGGAACAAGTCGACGTGATTGACACTGCCAGCCAACCCGCCGGGGAAAGTGGCCGCCGCGAAGAGCTCAAGGAGCTGATGCTGCAGGGACTGTGGAAGAACAACCCCTCCCTGGTGCAGGTGCTGGGGCTCTGCCCCACCCTGGCGGTCTCCTCCACCTTTACCAATGCGCTGGGGCTCGGCCTTGCCACCATGGTGGTACTGGTCTGCTCCAACCTCGCCGTCTCACTGGTGCGCAACTGGGTGCCCAAGGATATCCGCATCCCGGTCTACGTGATGATCATCGCGGCCCTGGTGACCAGCGTGCAGCTGTTGATGAACGCCTACACCTACGGCCTCTATCAGGCGCTCGGCATCTTCATCGCCCTCATCGTCACCAACTGCGTCATCATCGGCCGCGCCGAAGCCTATGCCTCCAAGAACCCGCCCCTGCTTGCCGCCCTCGACGGCTTCATGATGGGGCTGGGCTTTACCCTGGTGCTGCTGGTACTGGGGGGCCTTCGCGAGATCATCGGCATGGGCACCCTGTTTGACGGTGCCGAGCTGCTGCTGGGTGACTGGGCCAAGTCATTGCGCGTCGAGCTGTTCCACGCCGACGCCAGCCTGCTGCTGGCGATCCTGCCCCCCGGCGGCTTCATCGGCCTCGGTTTGATGATCGCCGGCAAAAACGCCATCAACGACTGGATGGGCCGCAAGCAGAGTGCCGAGAAGGCCCACTGCACCGTGCCGGCGGCGGGCGCCCGCACTACCCAGCTCTGAGACAAGAGAGAGCCATGAACAACCAGAAACGCAGGCTGATCTTGGAGCGGTTGCGCGATGACAACCCCCATCCCACCACAGAGCTCAACTTCACCACGCCCTTCGAGCTGCTCATCGCCGTGCTGCTCTCGGCCCAGGCCACCGACGTGAGCGTCAACAAGGCCACCGACAAGCTCTATCCGGTGGCCAACACCCCCC
Source organism: Aeromonas sp. s4 (assembly GCF_040907855.1). NCBI lineage: Bacteria > Pseudomonadati > Pseudomonadota > Gammaproteobacteria > Aeromonadales > Aeromonadaceae > Aeromonas > Aeromonas sp. s4. The sequence continues at coordinate 43,473 of NZ_JBFOCP010000049.1, forward strand.
AGGCCATGCTGGATCTGGGGGTGGACGGGGTCAAGGAGTACATCAAGACCATCGGCCTGTTCAACACCAAGGCCGAGAACGTCATCAAGACCTGCGCCATTCTGCTGGAGCGCCACGGCGGCGAGGTGCCGGAGAATCGCGAGGCCCTCGAGGCCCTGCCCGGCGTCGGCCGCAAGACGGCCAACGTGGTGCTCAACACCGCCTTCGGCTGGCCCACCATCGCCGTCGACACCCATATCTTCCGGGTCTCCAACCGCACCGGCTTTGCAGTGGGCAAGAACGTCGATCAGGTGGAGGAGAAGCTGCTCAAGGTGGTCCCCGCCGAGTTCAAGCTGGACGTGCATCACTGGCTCATCCTGCATGGGCGTTACACCTGTCTCGCCCGCAAGCCCCGCTGCGGCTCCTGCATCATCGAAGATTTGTGCGAATACAAAGAGAAGGTCTATCCCGAGAGTTGATCTGCAGGCCTCTGCGGATCCGGTCTCGGGCCATGGATTCAAGGCAGTACCAATCCACCAACCCGGAGAATTGAGCAATGAGAATTCTGCATACCATGTTGCGCGTCGGCGATCTGCAACGTTCCATCGACTTCTACACCCGAGTGCTGGGCATGACACTGCTGCGCAAGAGCGAGAACAGCGAATACAAGTACACCCTGGCCTTCGTCGGCTACGGCGACGAGAAGGATGAAGCCGTCATCGAGCTCACCTACAACTGGGGCGTGAGCGAGTACGAGATCGGTTCCGCCTATGGTCACATCGCCCTGGAAGCGGACGACATCTATGCCACCTGCGAGGCGCTGCGCGCCGCCGGCGCCAAGATCACCCGCGAACCGGGCCCGGTGAAGGGCGGCACCACCGTTATCGCCTTCGTGGAAGACCCGGACGGTTACAAGATTGAGCTGATTGCCAAGAAAGACGCCGGTACCGGCCTGGGCGCCTGAGCCCACGCCGCCTGGCGGTGAGAAAAACAACGGGGCCCAGGGCCCCGTTTTCATTGGCTGCGGCCACCGTCAGGCCAGGCGGAAGCGCCCCATGCTCTGGCGCAGACCCGCCGCCAGCTGGCTCAGCTCCAGACAGGCTTTGGCGGTGTGATCCGCGCCGGTCGCGACCTCGTTGGAGGAGTCGTTGATGCGCGCCACGTTGCGGCCCAGCTCATCGGAGACCGCATCCTGCTCGCCACAGGCACTGGCAATCTGGATCGCCATGTCGGCTATCTGGGCCACCGCCTCTTCAATCTGACGAATGCCCGCACTGGTGCGTTCGCTCTGGCTCACGCACTGGCGGATCATCTCGCAGCTCTGGCCGGTCACCGACTTCGCCCGATTGGCACGAGCCTGCAGGGTCTCGATGATGGCGACGATTTCGCCGGTGGAGGCCTGGGTACGCCCCGCCAGGGTGCGCACCTCGTCGGCCACTACCGCAAAGCCGCGCCCCTGCTCACCGGCACGGGCCGCCTCGATGGCGGCATTGAGTGCCAGCAGGTTGGTCTGGTCGGCAATGCCGCGAATGACATCCACCACCAGGTTGATCTGGGCAGACTCTTTCTCCAGTTCACTCACCAGGTTGCCCGCCTGCTCCATCTCACCGGCCACCCGGGTGATGGCATCCAGTGCCCCCTGCACATCCTGACTGCCGCGACGAGCCAGGGCATTGGCGGAGCTTGCCGACTCCGAGGCCACCTCGGTGTTGCCCGCCACATCCGCTACCGTCGCCTTCATCTGGGCCATGGCGGTGGCGACCTGGGCTATCTCCTGCTGCTGGCTCTGGATCCCCTGGGATGATTGCTCGGAGACCGCGCTCACCTCCTCGATGGCGGCCCCCAGCTGGGTCACGGCGGCGGCCACCTCCTCGATGAGCCCACGCAGGTTGTCCTGCATCTTGAGGGAGGCGCTGGCCAGCATCCCCAGTTCGTCCTGCCCGATGTGCTGGCGATCCAGCCGATGGGTCAGATCCCCCAGGGCGATGGCATTGGCCTGGGCCACCACGGCTTGCAGGGGCAGGCAGATCTGGCGGGTGAGGAACCAGGTCATGACCCCCATAAAGATCAGCAGGGTCGCGATGCTCACCACGGCAAAGGTCATCACCATGGTGACGCTGCCAAGCAGGCTGCCACGGTTCTCTTCCACAAAGCCAAGATTCACCTTCACCAGGGCACGCACCGCCAGCTCCAGCTCGGTGTAGAGCCCGTTCGAGCGAAACAGCGCCTCCCTGGCCTCATCCCTGCTGCCCTGGAACAACAGGGCATCCACCTGGTTGACGGCCCCCAGATATTGCAGCCACTGCTGCTTGACGCGGTTGAAGGCCTGGCGTTCATGCTCGGCCCCCACGGTTGCCTCGTAGGCATCCATGACCTGCTGCACCTTGCCCAGGCTCTCCTGGATGCGGGCGCGGCGAACCTGCCTGTCGACGGCATCTTCCACCATCAGCAGGGCAAACTGGGCACGGCGCACATAGGAGACGTCGTAGAGCAAGTTGTCCACCGAGAGCACGCTTGGCAGGGTGGAGTCGGTGAAGTTCAATACCCGATCCCGAATGTCCCGCAGTTCGGTGGCGAGAAATAGGCCGAAGACGGCGTTGATGACGGCAATGACCGCAAAGACGGCGGCAATCTTCTTGCCGATGGAGAGATGCTTGTAAGACATGTTGGCTGGTGATCCTCGACTGCAGATGTGCAGTGACACAATGATCACATCCGTGTAAGCGGTGACCCGAGACTCCTGACGGGAAATGACGATGGGAGCGAAGAGAGGGGATCCCTTGCTTCCCGCTCGCCCCACGCCGGGCCTTGTGCCCGCCACGAGGCTGCCAGCACAGGAGCGACCAGCTCGACGCAAAACTTGAGCCGATTGCCACAATCGGTCCGCCGTCATGGACAAAGCAGGGGCCAGGTTATGTAATGGCCGCTCGTCTCTCCCCATTCCTGTCTTCAGAGGCCCCATGGACAACATATCGACCCTCTCCCCTTCCTGGTCTGTCCAACTGCGCGAGCAGATAGCGGATCGCCCCCTCATCGCCCTAGGGCTGCTGCTCGCCCTGGTCGCCGTGCTGCTGCTCTTGGTGCAGAGTCTCGTCATGCTGGCAGCAGGAGAGATCACGCCCGGAGTACGCTATGGCCTCATCGGCGGCGCTGCGGGTTTTGCCGCCACGGCGCTGGGCGCCCTGCCTGCCCTGTTCCTGCGCGCCGTTCCCCAACGGGTGGAAGATGCCATGCTGGGGTTCGCCGCCGGCATGATGCTGGCGGCGAGCGCCTTCTCCCTGCTGCTGCCGGGGCTCGAGGCCGCCGAGGGGATCACGGGTGACGGCTTCCTCGCCGCCGCCGTGGTGGTGGCTGGTATGACCCTCGGGGTGCTGCTGATGCTGGGACTGGATCAATTCACCCCTCACGAACACGACAAGACCGGCCCCTGTGGTCCCGGCCATGAGAGCTGCTCACGGGTCTGGCTGTTCGTCTTCGCCATCGCCCTGCACAACCTGCCCGAAGGCATGGCCATCGGGGTCAGCTTCTCCCAGGGGGACATGACGGTGGGACTGCCGCTTACGACCGCCATTGCCCTGCAGGACATTCCCGAAGGGCTGGCGGTGGCGCTGGCCATGTGCGCAGCCGGTTTTCGCCCGTCGGTGGCCGTGCTGGTCGCCATCGGCAGCGGCCTGCTGGAACCGCTCGGCGCCCTGCTCGGGGTCGGACTCGCCAGCGGCATGGCCATCGCCTACCCCATCGGCCTCGGGCTCGCGGCCGGTGCCATGCTGTTTGTGGTCTCCCACGAAGTGATCCCGGAAACCCATCGCAACGGCCACCAGACCTACGCCACCCTGGGCCTGATGGCAGGCTTCGCCCTGATGATGACCCTGGATACAGCCCTGGGATGAAACGCCGATGCCCCATGCAACCCGTGGTCTCCCACGAAGTGCTCCCGGAAACCCATCGCAACGGCCACCAGACCCACGCCACCCTGGGTCTCATGGCGGGCTTCGCCCTGATGATGACGCTGGATACAGCCCTGGGATGAAACGCCGATGCCCCACAACGGCCACCAGACCCACGCCACCCTGGGCCTGATGGCAGGGCTTCGCTCTGATGATGACACTGGATACAGCCCTGGGATGAAACGCCGATGCCCCATGCAACCCGTGGTCTCCCACGAAGTGATCCCGGAAACCCATCGTAACGGCCACCAGACCCACGCCACCCTGGGTCTCATGGCGGGCTTCGCTCTGATGATGACCCTTGACACCGCGCTCGGCTGATCACCCCCCTCAAGCCCCGTGCACCCGGTGACGACAGCGCGAACCCCTTGAAATAAGAGGGGGAAATCGCCTAATGTTGAGCCCCCGGCGCCCTTTGACTGGTTGATGTACGGCGCCTGAATCCCATCGGAAGCCTGCCCGGATGACCCTCAGGATAATCCTGCTGCTGTGTCTGCTTGTCCTCACCGCCAGGGCCATTGGCGCCACCGAGGTCTTTCATACGGCCGCGCAGCAGGCGTCGTCCCCCAAGTACGTGACGCTCCCCGACGGGCATGTCGGCGGGATCTGCGTCGATCTCTTCCGGCTTATGGAAGCAAGGGAGCCAGCCCTTCGCATTGAGGGAGATCAGCGCTTCCTGCCGCTGCGACGGCTGGAAAAGAAGGTGCAGCACGGTCAGCTGGACTTCATCTGCGGCGTGGGGGAGAGCCCGGCCAGGCGGGATCACTTCATCGTCCTGACTCCCGCCATCTTCACGGTGCGCTACCACCTGGCGGTGCGCCGTGACGATCCCGTCGAGATACGCAGCTGGCAGGATGTCAGGGCCCTCGGCCAGGCGGGCATCATCCTCATCAACCATGGCAGCGGCGCCATCGCCCGGCTCCAGGACATCGGCGGCCTCATCATCGACAGCGGCGGGATCAGCAACCAGGCCAACTACGAGAAGTTGTTGATGAAGCGCGGCCGTTTCGTCTACTACCGCTCCCCGGGGTTTGAGTCCGACTTGCGCGAACAGGGGCTGGCCGACAAGATCCGCATCCTCCCCACCGTGATGGAAGAGACTCCCTTCTACATCCTGTTCCATCGCCACAGTGCCCCCGAGCGCCTGACCCTGTTCGCCAACACCCTGCAACGGCTCGCAGACAGTGGTGAACTGGCCGCCCTGGCCAGACGCTACCCCTGACCCCCCATCCGCGCCATCGCAATGCTCGGCGCCACCGCCAAGTTTTGCTATCATCCACGCCAACTTTTTCGGCCCAGCGGCCATCGAGACGAGGTAGATGATGAAAGTAGGTATTATCGGCGCCATGGAGCAGGAAGTAGCCCTCCTGCGCAGCCAGCTGAGCGAGCCCACCACCCTGCAACTGGGCGGCTGCGAGTTCTATCAGGGCAAGCTGGCCGGTAAAGAGGTGATCCTGACCCGCTCCGGCATCGGCAAGGTCGCCGCCAGCGTCGCCACCAGCCTGCTGCTGGAGAAGTTCGCTCCCGATTGCGTCATCAACACCGGTTCTGCCGGCGGCTTCGCCCAGGATCTGCACATCGGTGACGTGGTCATCGCGAGCGAGATGCGCTTCCACGACGTGGACGTGACCGCCTTCGGTTACGAAATGGGCCAGATGGCCCAGCAGCCCGCCGCCTTCCCCTGCGACGAAAAACTCATCGCCCTGGCACAGGCCTGCATTGCCGAGCAAGGCAAGCACCAGACCAAGGTCGGACTCATCTGCACCGGCGATCAGTTCATGTGCAAGCCGGACGCCATCGCGAAAGCCCGTGCCGACTTCCCGCAGATGCTGGCGGTGGAGATGGAAGGGGCCGCCATCGGCCAGGTGTGCCACATGTTCAAGGTGCCCTATCTGGTGGTACGGGCCATGTCGGACATCGCCGGCAAGGAGCAGGTGGAATCCTTCGATGCCTTCATCGAGGTGGCGGGTCAACACTCCGCCGAAGTGATCATCGCGCTGCTCGGCAAGCTGTGATCGACGCCCCCTCCTGGGATGCCCTGATGACCGCCCTCGCCTCCACGACGGCGGCCATCATGGTGGGGGCCGCCCTGCTGGAGGCCCTGCTGCCCTGGCCCGCACGCTTTCGACCCGGCGCAGCCGTGCCTCTGCTCACCCGCCTCGGCCAGAAGGTCTATCGCCCCGACGGCACGCCACGCCAGCAGAGCCAGGCCGGGCTCCTTGCCCTGCTGGTGGTCTGGGTGCCCTGCGCTGCCGGTCTCTGGGCGGTGCGCAATCTCTCCCTGTCCGAGCCCCTGTTCGACCTCCTGTTCCTGCTGCTGATGCTCGAATCCCGCCCCTTGCGGGAACTCGCCCGGGGGAGCTGCGCCCTGGCGACCCAGGAGACGCTGGTCGTGGCGAGGCTGCAGGTCGCCCCTTGGCTCAAGCGGGAGACCGGCAAGCTCTCGGTGATGGGGTTGAACAAGGCGGTGAGCGAGACCTGCGTACTGCGCCTCGTCGGTCAGTGGGCCGCCCCCCTGCTGGGCTTCGCCCTGGCCGGGGTACAGGGTGCCCTGCTGGTGCGGCTCGCCCAGTTGACCCATCTGGCGTGGAACCCCAAGCAAAGCGCGTTCGTCCACTTCGGCCGCCCGGCTGCGGCGCTCTATCAGGGTTTCTGCGCCCCCGCCATCCTGTTGCTGGCGCTCCCCCTGTGCCTGACCCAGGTGCGCGGACTGGGCAACAGAGTGCGACCTGCGCTGCATTGGCCCCATCCCGCCATGGGGGTCCTGCTCGCGCTGCTGGCCCGGGCGACGGGCCGCCGACTCGGCGGCCCCCGCTACTATCAGGGTCAGCTGGTGCGCTTTCCGGTATTTGATGAAAGGAGCGAACCCGATGCCAACCTGCCCCTGCGCCTGCTGCAACGTCTGCAACTGACCGGCTGGGGCTGGCTCGGGCTCTCGCTGCTCCTGACATGGATGGCGCTCAATCATGGCTGATCGCGTTTCCCTTCGTGCCCTGGGCCTGCTTGTCTGCCTGCTGGGCACCTCACTGTGCGCCATGGCCACCCCGCCGCAGCGCATCGTGAGCCTCACTCCCCATCTGACGGAACTGCTGTTCGATATCGGCGCCGGGGATCGCGTGGTCGCCACCGACGATGCCTCCGATTACCCCGCCGAGGTGGCCAACCTCCCCCGGGTGGCCAACTATCGCAGTATCAACCTCGAGGCGCTGCTGGCCCAGAAGCCGGATCTGGTAGTGGCCTGGCGCTCCGCCCAGGCCCGCATGCTGGGCCCGGTCGAGCGCCTCGGTATTCCCGTCTTCTACTCGGAGCCCACCGACTTTGCCTCCCTGGCCACCGAGATGCGCAGCCTGGGGCACCTTCTCGGGCTCACGCCCAGAGCCGACGAGCAAGCCCGCGCCTATCTGACCCGGCTCGACGCCCTGGCGGCGCGCTACGGCGAGCCCAAGTCCCTGTCTGTCTTCTATCAGCTCTGGTACCCACCGCTCACCAGCGTCAATAATTCGACCTGGCCGGGGCAAGCCATCACCCTCTGCGGCGGACGCAACATCATGGCGAAGGCGGGAGCAGCCTACCCCCAGGTCGGGCTGGAGCAGGTGATCAAGGCCAATCCCGGGCTTATCCTGGCTGGCGGCCAGGATCCTTCCGTGCTGGATCACTGGCGGCAGTGGCCCATGCTGGACGCCGTCAAACACCAGCGGCTCGCCCTCATCAACGCCGATGAACTGCACCGTTTCACCCCCCGCGCCCTCAACGCGGTGGAGCAGATATGCGAGGCGATAAATTTATCAACTATTTCTTCTCAAACAGATTAATGCTTTACGGCTAACTTGATATACACGCCGAACGTCACGAAAGAAATTGAAATATATTTATATTATACAGATTCATTTTGTATATATAAAAAGCACATTGACTATTGTGTGCAAAACAATCAACTTTTACTAATCGCATTCTTTCTATATAAATGGACAATCTCACAATCTGACTCATCAACAAAGTTTAGAGCTTCGGGATATGTGGATTTCATTGTTTTGAAAAACTCTACCATAATATCGATAGCAGGCTTGACTATCTTCTCACCCATACCATCATCCTCAAATGAATACATGATAGTATTGATAAATGAGAAAAAATAATTTATTGATCCTACGAGAACCCTATGGATATGATGTTGGCGAGTTTCTGATATGTAAGTAAGGTATTCGAAATGCTTTTGCATTAATTCAGATATATCATCACGCCCAGTTCCTACTGCATTCCAATCGGATATGAACTTATCCATGATTTCATCAAAAAAATCATATGCCATAAGGAGTTCTATATCGTTTCTTTTAATATCTAAAACAGAGAAAAATTCATTATAAATATTGCTAGTCAATTTATTCTTATCAACTACCACACCACTATTGACGGCGAAATCATTAATGTGTAGCGGAACCGTGCCTTCGATCGCTGCACCATCACTACAATTGTAACAAGTTACATCTTTATTTGACCTTAACAAGGACTCCATAGACTTTATGGAAACACAGAAAAGTCGATTCGCAGTGACAGAACCTCCAAAGTTACCAGGTATTATATGACTACCACTTTGAGTCACCAGTTTTGTTAGTTTCTCAATCGGGTGACCGTGTTCATCATAGTAAGCACTATGCTTGGAGTGATGGTGTGAAGATTCTTTATATCCATTGTCAATACCACACAAAAATATCTCTTTAAACCCTAATGTAATTGCATAGCTTAACCCAGTATTGCCAACTAATGGATTAACCCCATTTAAATGATGAAAATTATTTATTTCATCATAGTTTCTTGCTAAAAGAGAATACATTGGCTCATGGGGCTTAAATCCTACAGCCATCCGATTGAAATGTTTCTTACATTCCGGGTGAATAATATCTACACTAAGAAACAATATATCACGCAAATACTCTTCGTCATTTAGCAAGGATAAAAAATCAGCTGAACTTTTTGTTCTTTCGACAGCGAGCAAGACATCTGGTTTTATACCAGCTTTATGTAAAGCTGTAATGCTACTGCCACATGCAAATATAAAGAACCGCCCCTGATTTTCCTGAATAAAGGAGAGTGAATCATCTAAAGAAGGCCCATTCCCAACAATCAATGCAGGCAAGCCTTCATTAAACCGCGAGACGTCTTTATTTTTCAATAAGAAGGGAACCTTATTTTCAATGTTTTTTGCACTATGGGCTATAGCAAATAGATTATCATCGAAGAAGCCCCAACCAGACTTAAGAAGATAAAATTCTTTTTTTATTCTATCGGTCAAAGAGAATATTTTCTCCGAAGGATAGTGCCAAAAGCCAAATAGACTGGAAATCCAAAATGCACCTCGCTTATGTAAAACGGGTAACAAATCCTCCATCAAGCTATCTTCATCTTGTCCCAAAAATAAATGAAGACTCAATTTCTCCTCATTTAGATGCTGAAGCAAAGAATACCAGTCAAATGCAAACAATGATGCATAAAAAAGATCAAGATCTGGCTCAAAAACAAATAAATTTTTAACGCTGCATCTTTCATAGAGGTAGGATAATGGGTATCCCAGTCCAATCCCGAACATCATTACCATTGGGACATGGGCTGGAATTGTGGTTAGTTTTTCAAGTGAGCGTTCAGATTTCTTGTACAGTTCACATAGTTTATTTAAATATTGAACATGCGCTTGATTGAATAAATCATTTTCCACACTAAAGGAAAATTTATCTATCTTCGAACGGCATAAAATTTGTTCTATTTGTGCCTCTGAGTATTCGTAGGGATTATCGCCATAAAAAGAAACTTCATTGTCGAGCCACAATATATTAGGTATTCCATTCTCATTGCAAAAGAAACGAAATGGACGAGCGGGGTTATAATCCTTGAACTTTTCATAAACAGAGGGAATGAAATTCTGAAATGCAGCCATATTCCTATCAAAACGAACAGGGAGTACATCAATCATAGCCTGCTCTTGTTCTTTCTGTTGTTGCAAACGCATGATTTCATTTTCGATATGCTGAATATCTTTATCCATATCCATGAAGCAGTCCTATCTATCTTGAATGTACTTTATAAAGTTGAGTAGCTTTGTCCGCAATGACTATATCGTGTAACTGGCGCTGTAATTCGACTTTTTTTTTAGAAACAATTACCATAAGCTCTTTATTTTCATCGAATATATCTTTGGCAGCATCAATCAAGTCCGTAGAATAATTATTCTCCAGTACAATTTGTTGTAACAAGATCAACTGCTCATCCATTACTTGATGAGCAAGTTCCAAATTATCTTCGGTAATGGCCAACTCAAGTCTGAGTACAGACTCTCTCAAAGCTTCTGCGTGTGTCATACACTTGCCTGTTGACTTAGTGCCTGGATTCTGTCTTCTACTGGTATGGAGTCCCATCCGCTCTTTATTGTCAACATGAGTTGACCGACTTCCTCCAGAGGTGCAACAGCCATATTAAGGCCTGCATCCAACAAACGCTGCTTCATATAGTCATAAAGCGCAAATAAATCTTCAGGTACTTTACCGTATGAGAGGTCCAAGGCATCCTGTAATCCATTGATCAATGCCATGCATTTTGAAATGGCTATAGATTTACCTTCAAAATCCTTACGCTCTATTGCCCCTTTCGCTTGGGCAAGACGCTCAATACATCCTTGCATCATCAATTGAATAACACGATAAGGATCAGCCACAGCCATTTCGGCTTGAAGGTTCTGGGTTGTGTAAGCTTTAATATGCTTGCGATACATGATATCTCCTCCTCACTCGGAATCGCCAAAATACAAATCAAGATGATGAGTTTGAGGTATTAATAAGGCTCAAGTAAGATGCTGACTGGTTCATTTTGGCAAGTAGAGTATCAAGGCCACCATAACGAGCACGTAAACTAGCCTCATACTTCACTAATTGTGCTGATGCATCTGACTCTTTCTGTGCCAAGGCACGTAAATCTGTATTAAGGGAATCTTCTCGTTGAGCAAGCAATCCACCTGTTTTCGAATAATCTTCGAGGGATGTAGCCAGTTGACCAGCAACCCCTTTCTCACCACCGAAAATGGCTACTACCTGCTCAAAATTTTTATCTAACGCCTCATCAAACTTCTCGCTATCAAGAGAGAGTACTCCCTTGTTGTCCATCTTTATCCCAAGCTGGAAAATAGTATCGAATACGTTCGAATTCTCAGACGGGGTGATAAGGATACTACTCATCTGATTTATCACACTACGTGTTACTGAATCCCCGGCCAAGGCCCCACCATCATCCTGGCTTTCACCTGCCACTATGCTGTTACGCTTCCCTAATCCGTCAGCCTTACTCACCAAGGTGTTGTAACCATCGATGAAGCTTTTGATCATGGATTTGATGCCATCTTTATCCGTGGTGACATCAACCTTGTTTGACTTTGCATTACCATCAGTGTCTTTGTCTGACTCACGCAGCACGGTGACCTTTAGCCCCATGATAGTGCCATCAAAAGTATTGGTATCACTGCTGAGCACGCTACCATCAACGGTTATTTCTGCATTACTGGCACTTTGGGTTTTGGTGAGAGAGGAAGCAAAACTGCTCACGCCTGCAGTACTACCCGTAATCAGTAGATCTTTTCCGGCACCACTGACTCCTGAATCCATTACCAGCTTGGCCTTGCCATCCGCTGTATTGATAATATTCGCAGTCAATCCAAAATTATCGCCATTATTATTGATTTTCTTTCGAATAGTTTGCAGCGAATCACCAGCTTTGACTTCTACATTGAACTTTTTGTCCCCTGCGGTAAAAGTCAGAGTACCGTCTTCCGTTGCAAGCGCTGTGGTCGAACTGTCAAAAGTCCCTTCAAATTTGCTGGTTGTCGCCAATTTATTGACAGTGATATTGTACTGGCCATTTGATGCACCAGCCTTGCTCTCCACTTTGAGAATGGGGTTGTCTTTATCTTGAGTAATATTGACGGCTCGCTTGTTGAATGCATCCGTCTTCGCCATATCTTTGAGGGTCGTGACATAGGAGGCAATCGCAGATTTCAATTGGCCCACCCCGGAGAGCGTGATCTGGGCATTGGTCTTCTTGGTCGTGATTGGCTGCTGAAGCTGTGCCTTTCTGGCATTCAAACTGGCAGAGATCACACTCTCCAGATCGATACCGGACCCTGCGCCAGCAGATGTTATCGTTGCCATTGTCTGTTCTCCTCACTAGTCATTAACAGCTCATATCTCACTATCAAACAACAAACCGACTCTGGGATTGGCGCCAGCCTCACCTTGCACCAAAGCCTGGATCCGCTTGTTGATAGCAATGAGTTCTTCGCTGGGGATCTGACGGATCACCGTCCTGGTATCGGCATCAACTAACTTGATCACCACTTGCTCCAGCTCCTTCTCCATACTGAAATTTACAGTCCACCCCTGTTGTTGAACAAACTCTTGCAAGTTTTGTACCTGCTTGGCAAGTTCTGTCGCACTTTGCGGTATTGGGTGAGCACTCTCATCTTTTTCCTGCTGCCCGCCGTTTCTTGCCTCCTCAGCCGTACCAGAAAGTAATTGAGCGGCCACTTGGCCGCTCTTGTCACTTAGCTGTACGGAAGCACCACTGGCAGATGACAGATTTGCGAGTTCAGTTGTCATCTCTTCTCTCCCATCTCAATCCAGCTACATGCTTAGCCAAGCAAGGACAGCGCAGACTGCGGCCGTTGGTTAGCTTGTGCCAGGATGCTGGATGCAGCCTGTTGCAGAATATTCTGCTTGGTCATGTTGGCGGTCTCGGTCGCGAAGTCCGCATCACGAATACGGGAGCGTGCGGCACTCAGGTTTTCAGAGATATTGGACTGGTTGCGGATAGTGGAATCAAAGCGGTTTTGTACTGCCCCCAATTCAGCCCGTTTGCTGTCTACCACCTGGATCATCTTGTCCAGGTTGGCAAACGCCAGTTGCGCATTGGAATCGGTTGAACCAGAAATGTCGCTTATGGTGGACCAGGTCACAGCTGTCGATGCTGACGTCACAACCCAAGCATCTGCTGTAGTACTGGCAGCACTGTTTGTAGCAGCCGCAATGGTTGCACTCCCTTTGGTCGCACTGGCAATACCGGACATGGTAAAAGCCGTAGTCATCTTGAAGGAAATGGTCTGGCCAGCATCAGCGCCGACTTGGAAAGCGCCTTTGTAGTTACCATCCAGTAACTTCTGCCCCCCAAAAGTGGTATCGCCTGCAATTCGGTTGATTTCTGTGGTCAGCTGCTTGTACTCGGCCTGCAACGCATCCCTGTCATCTTTGTTATTGGAACCATTCGAAGACTGCTGAGCCAAAGTCCGCATCCGTTGCAACATGGAAGTTACTTCATCCATTGCCCCCTCGGCAGTCTGGGCGACAGAGATACCATCGTTGGCGTTGCGGTTACCCTGATCCAGACCATTGACCTGGGAAGTCAAACGGTTGGAGATTTGCAGACCCGCAGCATCGTCCTTGGCGCTGTTGATACGCAAGCCGGAGGCCAGACGAGTATAGGAAGTATCCAGCGATTTGTTGGTGTTCATCAAGTTACGCTGAGCGTTCAGTGATGAAGTGTTGGTATTGATATACATGGCCATAAAAATTATCTCCTGATGAACAAGAAACTGCGGGCTCTGTTTGCATCTATACAGCCAGGGACCCACCGTTCAGACGGACAGATTGAACGGTCTGTACCATCTGGCGGGTCCTCTGTTTGAACAGACACAGGACCCGCAGTTGCGCAAATGCTGGATTTCCGAACACCCCTCAATTTGCTTCACACTCTGTAACGGCATCTCTACCAGAAGCTTTAGGAAATTTATTGCCGCTTTCACCGGTAAAGAGGCAAGCGCTCTCCGCTTGCGATGAGAACGACAGAGCACAGCTCCTATCCCTCCGCTAACTACCTTACCTATTGGCAGAGCATTTCAAGCACATTAAGTTGGCACATTTTGTGCTGTGTGTTATGTGACGTCGCTTTTCCGACGCCCATAAAAAAGGCCGACAATGTCGGCCAAAGAAGAGCTTACGCTCAGGAGAACAACCTCGAGAGTGACAGAGTGAACGATCTGCGCAACACTCGAGGGGTATACCAATAAGAGAACTTCTCTTTCGATAGAACAAGGCGTAAATCCGAACACCCCATTGTTCCATCTTGTTTACCAGGGCGGCCTGAACAACCGCCCTTTTCTTTTCTTACACTTTCTACACTGAGTCGGCTTAGCCTTGCAGCAGAGAAAGAGCAGACTGCGGGCGCTGATTGGCCTGGGACAAGATACTGGAAGCCGCCTGTTGCAGAATGTTCTGCTTGGTCATGTTGGCGGTCTCGGTTGCAAAATCTGCGTCGCGGATACGGGAGCGAGCGGCAGAGACGTTTTCCGAGATATTGGCCTGGTTGCGAATGGTGGAATCAAACCGGTTCTGTACAGCACCCAGCTCCGCCCGCTTGCTATCCACCACCTGAATCATCTTGTCCAGATTGGCAAAAGCCAGCTGAGCATTAGAGTCTGTTGAACCAGATATGTCGCTTATAGTGGACCAAGTCACTGCTGTTGATGCAGCTGTCACAACCCAAGCATCAGCCGTTGTACTCGCAGCAGAATTTGTTGCTGCAGCTACTGTAGCACTCCCTTTTGTGGCACTGGCAATACCAGACATCGTAAAAGCAGTGGTCATTTTGAAGGAGATGGTCTGACCTGCATCTGCGCCAACCTGGAAGGTACCTTTGTATCCACCAGCCAACAGTTTCTGACCACCGAAAGTGGTATCGTTGGCAACACGGTTGATCTCGGTAGAAAGCTGCTTGTATTCAGCCTGCAGAGCATCTCTGTCATCTTTGTTATTAGAGCCATTGGCTGACTGCTGAGCCAGTGTCCGCATCCGTTGCAACATGGAGGTCACTTCATCCATGGCACCTTCCGCAGTCTGAGCGACCGAGATGCCGTCGTTGGCGTTGCGGTTGCCCTGGTCCAGACCATTGATCTGGGAGGTCAGACGGTTGGAAATCTGCAGACCTGCCGCATCGTCCTTGGCGCTGTTGATGCGCAGGCCGGAGGCCAGACGGGTGTAGGAGGTATCCAGGGATTTGGTGCTGTTCATCATGTTACGCTGAGCGTTGAGCGATGAAACGTTGGTATTGATATACAGACTCATGATTTTTCTCCTAAGCTATTAAAATTTAACTTTAATTCACTCAGGCTTTATTGTGTTTTGTGCCTGATATGTTTAGTTAACGGCGCCTTTTCACAAGACTTTAATTTCTTTTTTCTGCCTTTATGGCAGTAATCGCCGCCTAACCTATATATCGGCCTCTATTCCCTTCCCTTGAGAAAAAAATCGGGATTTTTTGTCACCTGACAGCCCGCCCCCCGGGCCATAGTGGCCACAGCCCGCATCAGACAAGGCGGGAGCGTGATCTTCACCCAGCCTTCAGAAACCGGCGCTGGCTCCCACTTTTGCACGCCAGCATTGCTCATCCCCACACCTTGCCCCTAAAATCGCCGCCCCATCATCTATTGGACGTGAGTTGTTCTCCATGCAGACACTGGTTGAGCAGATTGTTTACATCAGCGACATGTTTGGTACTGCGGTATTCGCGTTTTCGGGCGTACTGGTGGCCGGCCGTCTCAGGATGGACGGTTTCGGTGTCATGGTGCTGGCGGCAGTCACCGCCATCGGGGGTGGCACCATCCGCGACATGATCCTGGGGGCAACCCCCGTCTTTTGGGTGCGCGACCCCCTCTATATCTGGGTGGTCATTGCCACGGCGCTCATCGGCATGTGGATGGTCAAACTGCCCCGTCGCATGCCCTGGTATGTGCTGCCGGTGGCAGACGCCTTCGGGTTGGCGCTCTTTACCGTGATCGGTGCCCAGAAGGCCCTCAATTTCGGCACACCCGGGCTCATTGCGGTGATCATGGGCACCATGACGGGGGTTGCGGGCGGCATGATCCGTGACGTGCTGGCCCGGGAGGTGCCCATGGTGCTGCAAAAGGAGATCTACGCCACCGCCTGCATTCTGGGCGGCATCCTCTATACCTTGTCGCTGGAGGTCGGGGTAGACAGGGTCAGCGCCATGCTCATCAGCATGCTCGGGGTGTTTGGTCTGCGGGTAGCGGCCATCTACTGGCACCTCTCCCTGCCCACCTTCTCGCTGCAGCGCAACTGAGAAGTCTCAGAGTGGGCGAGATCCCATCCCGGCAGGGACAAGATTGAACCAAGCCGGCTTTTCTGTTGTCATACAGGGGTCGTTTCAAGCCGGAAAACCTCATGCAAAAACTTGGGCTCATTACCACACTTGTTCTGATGATGGTGGCAGCGGCTCATGCGGGGGCACAGGCCCTGTTCGGGCGTCTGGCATCCACCCCGGTGCAGCAGTTCAACCAGCAGATCCGTCAGGCGAGCAGCAGTCAGCAAGGCTGGGTCAACGACTATCGCGAAGTGGCTCGCCGCTTCGTCGGCCATAAAGATGTACCCACCCGTATCCATGCTCAACAGCTGGACAACGATCTGGTGCTCTCGGTGGCCCTTGATGGCCAGCGTAGCGACATGCTCTACATCCTGACCCTGTTTCGCAGCAACAACCTGTGGCAGATGCGTCAGGCCGAGATGGGCTGGCGCTGTCAGGGTCAGGAAACCTTCACCCCGGTCCCCTGCCCCTGAGCATCTACCTTCATCCGAGTGAAATAAAAAATCCGGCGCCTTGGCCGGATTTTTTATACGCGTCTTGCCGTCACATCACGGACGGTAGACCTTGACGTTGGCAAAGCCCTTCTCTTTCAGGTAAAGCGCCTGCAGCTTGCTCATCACGCCGCGATCGCAATAGAGCAGGTAGGTCTTCTCTTTCGGCAGATCACCAAAGGCGGTGGCCAGCTTGAAGAAGGGGATATGCATGATCTCGCGCCCTTCCACCACCAACGGCTTGTCGTCATGCTCCTCCATGGAGCGAATGTCCAGGATCACCTCGTCGTCACCGCTCTCGGCGGTGGTCTCCACCTCCTGCACCTCGGCGGCGGTCTCTTCACCGATGCGACGAATGTCGAGGTAACGGGCCTCGGCCACCACCTTGTCCAGAATGGCAAAGTCGAAGTTCTCCTCTTCCGCCTCGATGCGGGAGAGCTCGGCCTTCACGGTCGGCTTCTTGGAAATCACGCCGCAATACTCCGGCATGGTCTCCGCGAACTCCAGGGTGCCGATGCGGCGGGCTTCGCTGATGATGTCCGGCTTGTCCCAGGTGATGAGCGGGCGCAGGATCACCTTGTCGGTCACCCGGTCGATGACGTTCAGATTGGTGAGGGTCTGGCTGGAAACCTGGCCAACGCACTCGCCGGTCACCAGGGCCGGGATCTGGAACTCGTCGGCCACCTTGGCAGCGGCACGCATCATCATCCGCTTGAGCACCACCCCCATCTGGCCGTTGTCGATCTTCTCGAGGATCTCGGCCACCACGGGCTCGAAGTCTACCGCGGTGAAGCGCACCCGGTGGGAGGAGCCGAAACGGTTCCACAGGTGATAGGCCACCTGCTTGACGCCGATCTCGTGAGCAGCCCCACCCAGATTGAAGAAGCAGTAGTGCACCCGGCAGCCGCGCTTGATGAACTGGAAGGAGGCGACACCCGAGTCAAACCCGCCGGAGAGCAAGCTCAGCACATCTTCCTGGGTGGCGATGGGCATGCCGCTCAGCCCCTGGTGGATGGCGCTGACGATGAAAAGCTCCTCGCCATCGATCTCGAGGTTGATCTTCACATCCGGGTTCTTGAGGCGCACGCCGTTGCTCACGCAGTGCTGGTTCAAACCACCGCCCACGTAGCGCTCCACTTCGAGGGAGGAGAACTCGTGCTTGCCGTGGCGCTTGGCACGCACGCAGAAGGTCTTGCCCTCGAGCTGATCACCCCAGACGGCTTTCACCTGCTCGAAGATGTCGTGCAGGTCGGTAAACTTGCTGGCCTGCACCTCGAGGAAGGCCTGAATGCCGGGGATGCAGGCCAGGGCTTCGATGGCTTGCTCGCGGAACTGGTCATTGCGGGAGCTCACGATCAGCTTGTCCCAATCCATCCGCACCCGGGCATCGTCGTCAAAGCGGCGCAGGACATTGCGGATATTGCCCTGCAGGATCTTGATGAAGCGCTGGCGAACCGACTTGCTCTTGATGGTGATTTCAGGGAACAGCTTGATAATGAACTTCATGGTAATGACTCGGGTGGCCTTGATTTAAGGGCGCGAATTATATCAGAACTTTGTGAGCAGCGCCTACTGCATGAGCGGCCGCTCACATTCCCCCACGCAAAGTTTGCCGCATCCGGGCAATCATGCGTATATTCCCACCCCTGCATCCTGGCAACACAGCATCCATGAAAACCCATATCTACTACCCCGGCATGGAGGTACGCGACGAGCTCTGGCTCAAGTTTGCCCTGCTCTATCTGGAGCGGCTCGCCTTCGTCTTCACCGTCAGTGAGAAGAGCGGTCTCACCGCCCTGCTGGAGACCCTGCGCCAGCAAACCGACCTGCTGGCCGAGCCGCCACAACCCGCCTTCTTCGCCCATATCACGCCCCAGGTCGAGAGCCAGATTGCCGGCCTGGTCGCCCCCGATTTTGTCCGCCACAAAGTGTTTGGCAACAGAGAGCTCATCGCCCGCTGGCGTTCAGCCGCCAACCACGACTGTTTCTGCCCGGCTCAGGCGGGACTGGAGCGGCTGCACGGGTTTTGTCTGACCCACGGCTTTGCGACGCAGGATGAAGGGGGGATCAGAATGGCGCGCCGCTTTGCCAACCTGCTCTCCATGCGCCTCGCCCGTGAGTGGGCACTCGCCAATGACGGTGCGCTTATTACCGATCACGACTATCTCGACCGCCTGCTTCACCTGCTCGAATCCCGCTACCACAATCGCGGCGGTCAGGATTGCTTCCACCTCGAGATCCCGCTGCAAGTGCCCACTCACCTGGCCGACATCCCGTTTGCAGAGCTCATTGCCCTGCGGGGGCGAAGCGGCTTTCGTCAGCAGCTCGCCGAGTTCCATCAGGCCCTCGATGCCCTGCTCGCCATGCTGGGCAGCGGCTACGCCGAACCCGCCGTGTTGACCCGCTTCGAGCAGGCCCAGCAGGGGTTCACACCCTTGCTGGGACCCGAGACCGTCACCCTGCCGCTCACCACGCTCGTCAGTACTGGCTTACCGGCCATGGCGATGCTCCACCACCTCAAGGGGAGTCACCCACAGAGCGACCTGGTATTTCATCCCATCAAGAAGAGCCACTTCCACCAGCGCAAGAGCCGGCATTTCTTCACCCGGCTGGGGCAGGTCAAGCCCTGACTCCCCGCCTCTGCCGGGGAATCGACAATCAACTGACGGCATCGGGACCATCACCGATGCCGTCAATATTCTGGCGCTCACCACGCCCTCAGGAGGGGTTTTCCAGCCGAAACTCGATGCGATCGCTGTTTCCCGCCTCATCCACCACCACCAGCTGATAGCGGCCCGCCTTGCTCACTACTTGATCCCCGTCCCAGCGCAGCCGCTGGCCGTTGAGAAACCAGGCCGGCTTGCCGACACCGCCGAGCACCCTGGGCTGCAACCGATAGCGCTGGCTGCGGATAAGGTTACCCTCCCCCAGCGCCACGATGCGAATGGGGGCCTGCTGCTCGGCGCTCAGCCCCTCCCCCGCGCAGCCCCTGGCAAGCAGCGCCTGACGCCGCTCGCCCGGTGAGCGCCATGGCTCCAGCGACAGCGGCCAGAGGGCCCGAAAGCCGGATTGTGCCGCATCGTGGCAGCGGGTCAGCGTCGGCTTGCCGTCGACAGTGAGCGCAACCTGGCGCAGCGGCGAGGGCCAATCCATGGGGTCCGGCAAGGTGGGAGGGTCGCGCCCTTCCAGCAACCAGGCGCTCTGATGCTGCAAACAGGCCTCAGGCAGGGTCCCGCTCGTCTTGCGCCCCAAGGGCCAGCAGATCTCCGCTTCGCTCACCGTGTTGGGTTGTGCTGGCAGGGGGCTGTTGTCCGAGAGCCGCGAATAGACAGAAAGCAGCAGTGGCACTGCCGCACTCTGTCCATAAAAACCGGGCATGGGGGTGCCATCGGGGCGCCCCACCCAGACGCCGATGGTCCAGCGACCGGAGACTCCCATGGCCCAGCTGTCGCGATAGCCATAGCTGGTGCCGGTCTTCCAAGCCAGCCGGTTGACCCGGCCGGTCGCCTCGCTGGCAAAGGGTTGGTCCGCCCGTCCCTGCGCGCTCAATATTTGCCAGATGACCCAGGCCGCTCCCGGACTCAGCAAGGGGCGTGACACCGCCTGCTGCCCCGCCAGCCAGACCGGCATCGCCACCTGCCCCTGCCGGGTCAACGAACTGTAGAGCGCCACCAGCTGCTCAAGCCGAATGCCCGCCGCCCCCAGCGCAATGGCCGGATTGGGTTTGTCGGAAAGGGCCAGCCTCACCCCGGCGTTGTCGAGACGGCTGACCAGTTTGTCGGCCCCGAGCGCCTCCAGCACCTGCACCGCCGGCACGTTGAGGGATTGCTGCAGCGCCTGGGTCAGGGTTACCGGCCCCTGAAAGGCACCGGAAAAATTGGCGGGGCGGTACTCCGAGCCCAGCCTTGGCGCATCGGAGAGCAGAGAGGCCGAGTGCACCAGCCCCTCGTCCATCGCCAGACCGTAGATGAAGGGCTTCAGCGTAGAGCCGGGAGAGCGGATCGCCTGCACCATGTCCAGATAACCGTGGCGGCGCAGATTGCCATACTCGGCGCTGCCCACATAGGCTCGCACCGCCATGGTTTTGATGTCGACCAGGAGCAACGCCGCTGAGGTCTGCTCGGGGAAGCGGCGGATATAGCTTGCCACCAGTCCCTCCAGCCAGCGCTGCAGATCCCCGTCGATGGTGGTATGCACCAGGGCCCCGGCCTCATGGTCGGCGGCGAGGCGGGCAAACAGCGGCGCCTCCATCGGCGTGAAGTGACCGCGGGCCAGCACCGGCTCGATACGCCCCTCCAGCCACACCTGTTCGGGCCAAACGCCCTGTGCCACCAGCCGCTGCATCACCTTGTCACGGGCGGTGCGGGCCCGCTCGGGATGCCGGTCCGGCCGGTTGCGGCTGGGAGCCTGGGGCAGCACCGCCAAGAGCGCTGCCTCGGCATGGGTCAGCTTGGCCGCACTCTTGCCAAGGTAGGCAAAACTTGCGGCCTGCACCCCCTCCAGATTGCCGCCAAACGGCGCCCGGTTGAGGTAGACGGTGAGCAGGGTGCGCTTGTCGTAGTGCCACTCCAGCTGCAGTGCGCGCGCCATCTGGCGCAGCTTGCCGGGCACGCTCCTGTGGTAGGGCTCGATAAGACGCGCCACCTGCATGGTGAGGGTCGAGCCCCCCGACACGGCCCGCCCATAGCGCAGCCACTGCCAGACCCCGCGCACCATGGCCACCGGATTGACCCCGGGATGACGCCAAAAGTAGCGATCCTCGTAGCCCAGCAGCGCCTCGATATAGCGGGGGGAGACCTGCTCCAGGGTCACGGGGTAGCGCCACACGCCGCTGGTATCGGCAAAGGCGCGCAGCGGCCGCCCCTTCATGTCGAGCACCACCCGTGCGTAGGCAGGGTCGAGTGGCGGCGGCGGGAATAGTCGATCCAGCGCCAGCAATGACAGGAGCAGTGCTACAACGCCCAGCACCGAAAAGCGCAGCCAGCGTGGCAGGCGACCAAGCCAGCGCCAGCCAGCGCGGCCAGTGCGACCCAGGCTCAGCCAACCACGCTGCCAGAAAATGAGCGGGCGAACCCGCTCAAGGGAGGGTTTGTTACTCAGAGATACACACCTCGTGGATATCCTCACCCACAGCCCGGATCTCGGGGCGGTACATATCCTCCACCTGGGTCGGCGGCACCTGATAGCGACCCGGCGTCACCGCCCGCATCAGGTAGACCAGTTGCTGGTTGCTCCCGGCGCTCAGATCCAGCGCCGCCGTGTAGCGGTCATCGCGAAACTCCTGATGCTTGAGGTAGTCGTTCCACTCGCTCTGCCACGCCGGTTTCCCCTCGATGGAGAGATCTTCGAGCTTGATGCTGTTGCCAAGGGCCGGATTCTCCAGCTCGAAGCCGGCGGGCACCATCTCCACCAGCAGGGCATCGGGCACCGCCGATTCACTGCTGACGTTGAGCCGCACCACCACCAGATCGCCCACCTTCACCTTGGTCGGGTCAAAACGCTGACCGTCGCTGTTGAACCAGCTGCGGGTCACGCTTATCCCCTGACTCAACCGGGTAGGAGCCTGCTCGGGATAGCCGATGAGGGTGCGCTGCACATAGAGGGATCCCTTGCCCTCGTTGGTGACGGTGCTCGCGGCCAGTGCCTCTGGGGCGCTCTGCTGCAGCGGAGCCGAACCGCTCAGGGATCCACTGCCAAGAGAGGAGGTCACCTTGGCCTGCCAGTCGGCGGCCGGATCGAAGCGGGCTAATCGCAGCAGGGCGAGCCGCTCCTGAGTGCTGAGCCACTGACGATGAGCCAGGGTATCGGCCACCTTGGCACTGAGGGCCGGCCAGCGCTCCGCAGCCAGCTTGTGCTGGCGCAGCAAGGAGAGCTCAAGGGCCTGATCGCGCAGCGGTGAACCGTAATCCCCGAGATAATCGTCACCGCGCTCGGTCGCCAATGCCCGGCTGAGGGCCTTGGCGGCGTTCTGCTCATCCCCCATGGCCGAGAGCGCCAGGGAGAGGTGCAAGAGTGGCAAACCGGAGCGGGCGTGATCGGCCTGCTGCTCCCAGACAAGGCGCAGGGTAGCGAGTGGGGCCTTGCCTACCCGGGCCAGCACATAGGCACTGTAAGCCTGATAGGCAAGACGGCTGTGCTCGGGGGCACTGCTCCAGCGCTCGCCGTACTGGCTGTCGGTGAGATAGGTTTGCAGCCGGTTCAAAGCCTGATTGAGTATCGCCTCCGGCACGGCGTCGCCCGCCTCCTTGCGCGCCAGCAGGTAGTCGGCGGCATAGGCGGTGAGCCACTGCTCCTCGTCGGAGCGACCATCCCAGAGGCCAAAACCGCCACTGGGCAGTTGCAACCGCTGCAGCCGTTGCAGCAGGGCGCGCTGCACATCCGCCTCACTCGCCGCTTTCTTACCCTCTGCGGGTTTGCGCCAGGCGGCCCGCTCATCCGCCGTGGTCAGCAAGTAAGGCCAGGCACGGGACAGAGTCTGCTCCAGGCAGGCATAGGGGTAGTCGGCCAGCGCCTGCCACTGGGCTGCCGGATCCCAGGGGGGAGTGCCGGAGAGGCTGAGCAGCCCCTGCAGGTTGGCGCGATCCAGCCCGGTCAGCTCAGCTGGCGCAAAGCTCATCTGCTGGCCGGGGGCCAGCATCTGGTAGCGCTGGCGAGTCTCGGCAGGCCAGGGGGAGCGCAGCGGCAAAGTCCAGTCGCGGCTTATCGCAAAATCCTTGCCGCTGGCCGCCAACTGCAGGCTTGCCACGCCGCTCGCCCCGGTCACGGTGAGCGGCAGGGTCAGCCACTGCTCCTCGCCATTTTTAAGGGACAGGGTGCCTGGCAGCTCGCCATTTGCCTTGAGCCCGCCGTTGAGGGTCCAGACAAGGGAGAGGGTCTGATCCTCACCGCTCATATTGCGCAGCTGCACCAGCGCCCGGGTCTCATCCCCTCTGGCGCCAAAGCGCGGCCAGCCAATTTCGGCCACCAAAGGTGCGACCACCTTGACGGCGCGCTCGGCCTCGCCGACTTGCTGTTCGTTCCAGGCCAGCGCCATCAGCGCCAGCTCGCCGTTGAAGTTGGGCAGATCGAGCGGGATCACCGCCTTGCCCTGCTCGTCAAAACTCACCTCGCCGCTCCAGAGTGCAGCTATCTCGACTCGGCTCTCCAGCGCGCCGCCCTTTTTCAGCGGCGCCCGGTCCCCCCCGTAGTTGAGGCGGGCCAGCTTGCCATCTTGCGGCGGGATCACCTGGCCGTAGTTGTCGAACAAATCCTGGGCGAAGCGCTTGCGACCAAAGAAGATCTCGAACGGGTCGAGGGGTTGATAATCGCTGATATTGAGCACGCCCCGATCCACCGCCGCCAGCACCACGCGGCCCTGACTGTTGGGGGTGGAGGTCGCGGTCACTTCCAGTCGAGTGAGCGGCACCGCTTTGTCCGGCGCGCTCAGGGTGAGCGGCAGACGGCGCGCTTCCCGATCCAGGGTGAGCGGCACCAGACCGACCGATCGCAGGCTCTGCACACTCTTTTGGCTCACCGGCTTTGAGTCACTGTCTGGCGCGGCGATCTGGGCCGAGATATGCAGGTCATGGCGCTGCCACTCGGGGCTGACCGGGATCTCGAACTCGCCACGGGCATCCTTGGCATCGTTGCCGGCCCCCTTGAGCTCGATGCGCTGCCACCAGCGCAGGCCGTCGCCATCTTCCACCAGCAGCAACCCCTTGCCGGGGCGCGGGGCCACCAGGGTCACGTTGGCCTTGTCACCCGCCTGATAGGCGCGCTTGTCGAGAGTGATGGCAATCTTGTCGGGCCGTGCCTGCTCGCCACCGCCGCCCCAAGCGTAACTGCCTATCTCCACCCGCAGGCTCGATTGATGGCCCTGACTGTTCTCCACTTCCAATCGATACCAGCCCGCCGCCAGTTGCAGCGTGAGCGGGGTCGGCCCCTTGCCATCCAGCTGCAGGGTCTGCTCCTGTTCCAGATAGGGCTGGCTGTTGAACTCGTACTTCCACCCCTCCCCATCGGCGTAGTGCCAGTAGTAGTCGCGGTACTCGTTGATGAGGCGCACCTTCACCGACCCCGCCACCGGCTGGCCTTGCTCATCGAGGTTGAGGATCTGGAAGGGGAGCGGCTTGCCCCCTTCCACCCGCACCGCCACGAAATCGGCCTTGAGGGCCGGCCACTGGCTGCCCATGGGCCAGCCATACTGGGTGCGGCTGCGATTGACGGCGCGGCCACCGGGCTCGGCGAGCGACACCCGATAGGCCACCTCCAGCGGCCCGAGGGCGCGCACCCCATCGAGCTCATCAGCTAACGAAAAAGTCCCCTGCCCCTGCGCATTTAGGGTGAGATTGAGAGGCTCGAGATCCTTGGCCTGCTCGGCAAGCAGCACGTCACCCAGAGTGAACTCCTGCCACTGGGTAAAGGGCATGGTGGCGCGGCTTAACTTCACCTCCGCCTTGGCCTTGGTGGCACTGGCCGGCGCGCCGTAGAGATAGTCCCCCTGCAGTGGCAGAGTGAGGGCCGCGTCCAAATCAGTGACTTCGCCATCCGGCCCCTTGCCAAGCTGCAGTTTCAGCCGCTCCGGCAAGAACTCCTCCACCAGAAAGGGCCACTCGAAGCGACTGCCGGCGGCGGTCTTGAGGTTGATGGTCCAGCGCCCGAGCGGCGCATCATCCGGCAAACGCAGACCGTAGTGGGCCGCGCCCAAATTGTCCGGCAGCAGGCGCTTTTGTTCGAGCAGCTGGCCGTCCGGCTGTTTCACCTCCAGCTCCACCGCCATGCCCGGCAGCAGCTGGCCATCCTGCCCCTTGAGCAGGATCTCGCTGTCGAGCCGCTCGCCGGGGCGATAGAGATCGCGCCCGCTGAACAGATAGAGCTGTTGGGCCTGCCAGGGCTGGGTGCCGAGATCGAAGGTGGAGAGATCGAGGGCCGCCCCATCGAGGCGCAGCACCGCCAGATGCTTGCCCTGCTCGGCCAGCAGCAGGCGAGCCCCCTGCACCTGATCGAAGCGGCGATGACCCTGGGGGTCGGTGGTTTGCACCTGCAGCCGGTTGCCCTTCTGGTCGAGCAGGGAGAGCTGCACATCCTTGAGGGGGTCGGCGCTGGTCAGGGAGCTGACGAACACCTCCAGCTCATCGCGGTAACGGCGGGCACTGAGCCCCATGTCGCTCACCGCAAAGTAGGTGGTCTCCTTGCGCCAGTCGTAGTTGCCAAGGGGCGACATCACCGCAAAGTAGACGCCAGCCTCCGCCAGCTGAGGCTCCTTCACATTGATGAGGCGGGTCTCGCGCCGGTTGGCATCGAGCTCCAGCGCATAGCGGCCGCTGAACACCCGCTTGGCCCGCTTGGTGATCTGCTCAAGCTCCCAGTTGCCCATGCCGGCACCGGGGCGATACTCGGCCAGGAAACGGGGCAGATACTCCGCATCGACCCGGAAGAAGTCGATATTGACCTCGTCCACATTGACCGCGCTGATGGGCAGGCGCAGCTCGTCGCGCAGCGGCAACACCATGCCGCTCGCGGTAAACGACGCCCCTGCCTCCAGCGGCCGGGTCTTGAGGGTCCAGCGCTGGGGGGATGGGCCCAGCCCCGCCTTGAGGCTCACCTCGTAGCGTTTGTCGGGTTGCACGTTCGGGAAATAGAGGGTGCGGCCATCGTCGGCGAGGATCCACTCCCCCTGCACCTGCTTGCCCCCTTCACTCACAGAAAGCCAGCTCTGCCAGTTTGCCTTGGGCGCCAATGGGCCGGAGAAGACCAGGGCCAGCGCCGGGGCATCGCGGTATTGGCGTGCATTTGCCTGCACCACGGAGGCGGGCGCTCCCGCCTCCTGCCGGGCCATCGGTTCTATCGTCGGCACCTGGCTGGCAGGCTTGTCGGGGCCGCAACCAGCCAGCAGCAGCGCCGCCAGCCAGGCCACACGGGGAAGACGAGTCACGGGGCAGGAGAGAGAGAAGTGCATGGTGTTCATCCCGGGTTGGATCGCCGCAGCGCAGGAGCCAATAGAATAAAGCGTCACTCCCGGGAACACCAACTGCCATATCGGGCGGCATCGGCCAACAGAGATGGGCGCATCGCCTCGAACGGGAGCACGGCGCCCCGTGAACCGCGAGGTTTATTCGAGACCCTGCATGCGTTCTCCTGTTCCATGAAAGAGGATTGTCGTGATTTTCTGAACCCAGGCTAAACCGGGCACCACTGTTCACTTGTGCGTGATCGGGCCATTCATTATGCTCGGCCCTGCTCAACGCAGGCCTTCCAATCAACGACATATCAAGCAGATAAATATTTTTTAAGCCTTGAACACCTGTGCCATACATAACGTGCAGGTGCGCTCGATGTATGCCTCAACCATTGAAAACAAACTTATTAATTGTCCATCGACCAGAATGCCGACCTTGAGTTCACACAGGGTCAGTGGGGTCATGCATCCATCCCTCTCTGGAGTCATATCAGCATGGAAAATAACGATCTGTCCCTCGTCGAAAAAAGATTGGTTGCCCGATTCCTGGACATGTTCATCAAATTTGGCCTTATTCTGGCGCTAGGCTCGTTCTGCTTCACCGTGTTCTCCCCCTTCATGAACATGATGCTGTGGGCCCTGATCCTGGCGGTCACCCTTTACCCCCTCCATCAGCGCTTTGCCGCCCGACTCGGGGGAAAACAGGGCCAGTCGTCCACCCTGCTGGTCCTGCTGGGCATCCTGCTCATCGTGGCCCCCACCGTGGCCATGCTCGGCTCCCTGGGTGACAGCGTCAGCGCCCTGATAGACAAGGTGAACAACAACACTCTGGTGATTCCGGCACCTTCCGCCGACATCGCCAGCATCCCGCTGATCGGTGCCAAGCTGCACGCCTTATGGACCAAGGCATCCGTGGATCTGCCGAGCCTCCTCATCAGCTACAAGCCGCAGCTCGGCGACATGGCCAAGCAGACTGTCACCATGCTCGCCAGCATGGGGGGCGGCCTGCTGGGCTTCGTCGCCTCTTTCATCGTGGCTGGCATCATCATGGCCTGGGGGGCACCGGGTGCCATCAGCGCCGAGCGCATCGCCATGCGCATCACCGATGAGCGCAAGGGCCTCGCCCTGACCAAGCTGTGCACCAGCACCATCCGGGCCGTGGCCATGGGGGTCATCGGGGTCGCCTTCATCCAGGCCCTGCTGGCTGGCGTCATCATGTCCCTCGCCGGGATCCCGGCGGTCGGGATCTTCTTCGTCCTGGCGCTGATCCTGGGTATCGCTCAGGTCCCCGTCATCCTGATCACGGGACCGGCCATTGCCTTCATGTGGATGGCGGGGGATCACGGCACCCTGCTCAACGTCATCTACTCAGTGCTGCTGGTCGTGGCCGGCATGGCCGACAACGTGCTCAAGCCGCTGCTGCTGGGGCGTGGCGTCGATGCGCCCATGCCGGTAGTGCTGCTGGGGGCCCTCGGCGGCATGGCCACCAATGGCATCCTCGGCATGTTCATCGGTGCCACCCTGCTCTCCATCGGCTATCGCATCTTCATGGCCTGGGTCAACGACGGTCTGGCCAACGCGGAAAAATAACCCCATGGCCGACGCACTTTCTCTCCTTCGCCCCCTGTTTGCAGGGGGCACCTGCCTGCTGCTCGGTGCCTGTACTCTGCTCGGGCCCGATTATCAGGCCCCCGGTGTCGAGGAGATGGCCAACTGGCACA
Source organism: Aeromonas sp. s4 (assembly GCF_040907855.1). Taxonomy (NCBI): domain Bacteria; kingdom Pseudomonadati; phylum Pseudomonadota; class Gammaproteobacteria; order Aeromonadales; family Aeromonadaceae; genus Aeromonas; species Aeromonas sp. s4. The sequence continues at coordinate 71,734 of NZ_JBFOCP010000049.1, forward strand.
GCGCCAGCGAGGGTCAGCAGGCGGTGACGGTGACCGACTACCGACGATGGTGGGACAACTTGCACGATCCCGTGCTGAGCGCCCTGGTGGAGGAGGCCTTCCTCAAGAATCCGGACGTGCGGATCGCCGGCCTGCGGATCCTCGAGGCCCAGGCCCAGCTTGGCATCGCCGAGAGCCTGCTCGGCCCCCAGGCGACGGTGGGAACGGCAGAATTTCTCCAGGCAGGTCAGACCCGGGGCGGCCACAGCAGCGCCGGCAGCAGCTACGGCGCCGGCTTCAACCTCGGCTGGGAACTCGACTTCTGGGGCAAGTTCCAGCGCGGAGTCGAGGCGGCGGATGCCAGCTATTTCGCGAGCCTGGCCCAGTATGACGACATCCAGGTGTTGATGGCCGCCCAGGTGGCCCAGCTCTATGTGAGCATCCGTACCCTGGAGGCCAGGCTCCAGATCGCCCGGGAGAATGCCCGCATCCAGCGGCGCAGCCTGGAGATCACCGAGCGACTGTTCAAGAGCGGCAACAGCGCCGAGCTGGACGTGCAGCAAGCCAGGACCCAGTACCTGGGCACCCTGTCCGGCATTCCCCAGCTCGAGACCAGCCTGCGCCAAAGCCAGAACGCCCTCTCCACCCTGCTCGCCCGCGCCCCGGGGCCCCTGCCCGAGATGACCACCAACACCGGCAAGATCCCCCAGGGCGAGCTGGCCCTGGTCACCGAGATGCCCGCGGATCTGCTGCGCCGCCGTCCTGACGTGCGGGGGGCGGAGCGTCAGCTGGCCGCCCAGTCGGCCCTCATCGGGGTGGCCGAGAGCGAGCTCTACCCCTCCATCACCCTGCTCGGCACCCTGGGAGTCAATGCCAGCGGCGGGGAAAGTGGCACCTTCTCCTGGGCCGTCGGGCCGTCGCTGAGCTGGAACCTGCTGGATCAGGGGCGGCTCGGCAACCAGATCCTGGTGCAGGACGCCCGCTTCCAGCAGCTTCACGAACGCTATCGCGACAGCGTGTTCAAGGCGGCCCGCGAGGTGGATGACGCGGCCGTGGCCTATGCCAACGGCCAGGAGGAGATCGCCCTGCTGACCCAGACCGGCGAAGCCGCCCGCCGCTCCCTCGAAATCGCCAACACCCAGTACCGCGAGGGGATGGCGGACTTCCAGCGGGTGCTCGACTCCCAGCGTGCCCTGTTCAACCAGCAGGAGCGCCTGGTCAACAGCCGCGGTGCCCGGATGCGCGACCTCATCACCCTCTACAAGGCACTGGGTGGCGGTTGGGAACAGGGGCGCGAACGTCCCCTGGTGACCCCCAAGGTGGAGGCTCAACTGCGCACGCGCGCCGACTGGGCCCCCCTGCTCGACGCAGCCCACTCCCCCATGACACAGAAGGCAAACGCCCATGACTGACACAGCCTCTCCCGGCCAGGCCAGCCGCCGCGCCACCCTCGGGCTGCTGGCCGCGATCCTCCTCCTGCTCAGCTGGTATCTGCTGGCGGACAGGTTGACCCCCTACAGCTCCCAGGCCCGGGTGCAGGCCTTCGTGGTCCCCGTCGCCGCCGAGGTGGCAGGCCAGATCAAGCGGGTCTATGTCCACGACAATCAGGACGTGGAGGCCGGCGCCCCCCTGTTCGAGATCGATCCCGAGCCCTATGACATCGCCCTGGCCAAGGCCAGATCCGACTACCAGACGGTGCTGAGCGGCGTCAAGGCAAATACCGAAGGGGTCAAGGCGGCCGAGGCTTCCCTGATGGCCATGCGCGCTGCCTACGACAACGCGGCCAAGGATGCCGAGCGCCAGGAGCGGCTCTATCGGGAAGATCCGGGGGCCATCTCGGTGCGTCGCCTGGAGGTGGCCCAGGCCAACCGCGAGACAGCCAAGAGCCAGGTGGCGGCGGCCGAAGCCGACGTTCGCCGCGCCATCGAGGCCGCCGGGGAGAGCGGCGATGACAACTCCCAGCTGCTCAGTGCCCGCTCGGCGGTGCACAAGGCCGAGCTGGATCGCCAGAACACCCACGTGGTGGCGCCGGGCCGGGGGCTCATCACCGACTTGAGCACGGATGCGGGCCAGTTTATCGGGGCCGGCGCCCCGGCCATGACCCTGATCGCCATCCACGACGTCTGGGTATCGGCGGATCTGACGGAGAATAACCTCGGCAACATTCGACCAGGGGACAAGGTCGCCATCCTGCTCGACAGCCTGCCTGGACAGCTGTTCGAGGGGAAAGTCCGCAGCGTCGGCTACGGGGTGGGCGATGGCAAGAACCAGCCCGCCGGTACCCTGCCCACGGTGGACAACAACCGCGACTGGCTGCGCCAGGCCCAGCGTTTCCCGGTCAAGGTCGCCTTCCAGAGCGACGACTTCCCCCCGGTCGAGGCGCTGCGGATCGGTGGTCAGGCCGACGTGCTGGTCTACACCGGCGAGAGCGGGGTGATGCACCTCCTGGGGACGCTCTATATCCGCCTGATGAGCCTCTTCTCCTTCCTCTATTGAGACGCCAGATGCATAACGCCGACAGGGCTGTACTGCGCATTGGCACGGGCATCGGGCTCGCGACGGGGATCTGTTACGGCCTGGCGCTACCCATGCCCCACCTCGGGGTCATCATGGCCTGGGTGGTGTTGTGCCGACCCGGCGAGCCGCTCAGCCTTGGCAAAGGGTTGCTGGGTGGCGCTCTGCTGCTGGCCGTGATGGTCGGCGGCGTGCTGCTGGTGCCCCTGCTGACCCACTATGCCCTGGCGGCCGTGCTGCTCGTCGCCCTGCTGCTCTACCTGCTGATGCAGCAGGCGATGGCCGGCAAGGGGGCCGCCGCCATGCTGCTCATCATGGCCATCACGGTGATCCCGGTGGCCGGTCTCATCGAGCAGTCCCTTGCCATCGCCCTTGCCCAGATGATGGGACTGGGGATCCTGATAGGCACCCTGGTCAACCGCCTGGCCCACGCACTCTTCCCTCCCCTTCAGGTGGCGGGAGCGGCGGCAAGACCGGTGCCATTGCCCCCCGAACATCCCGAGCGGCTGGCGCTGCGCGCCGTCGCCATGGTACTGCCGATGTGGCTGCTGGCCCTCGGCAATCCGGCGTTCTACATTCCGGCGGTGATGAAGACGGTGACCCTGGCCCAGCAGAGTACCTCCCTCAACGCCAGACAGGCGGGCCAGGAGCTGGTGCTCTCGACCCTGATGGGCGCCCTGCTGGCGTTCGCACTCTGGCTCGGGCTCAGCCTCTGGCCCTCGCTCCTGATGCTGGTGCTGATGCTGGCCCTCATGACCCTCTGGCTGGCGCGGCGCCTGGTGCGGCTGGTGGCGGGGCGTTTCCCGCCATCCTTCTGGAGCAACGCCTGGATCACGGCGCTCATCCTGTTTGGCCCGGCCATCGAGGACAGCGCCACCGGCAAGGATGTGTGGTTGGCGGCCGCCATGCGTTGCGGCCTCTATCTGGTGGTGGCCGGCTATGGCTGGCTCTGTATCTTGCTGCTCGAACAGTGGTGGCCAGTCGGCCGCCCACTGGCAGAAGCCAAGCTAGGAGATTGATATGTTAACGATTTTTTTGGTCGGCATCCCGGTGATCCTGGTCAACATGCTGCTGCAATCCCTGGTGTCCGTCTGGTGCATCCGCTTCTACGTCAAGCGATTCAATCGACGCGAGGGGCCCCTGGCCGGCATGCTGGCTTTGTTTGGCATCATCACCCTGGTGATGCTGGGCAACCTGGCCCAGATCGGCGTCTGGGGCGGGCTCTTCCTGTGGCTCGGGGAGTTCGATACCCTGCAGGAGGCCGTCTATCACTCCGGGGTCAACTTCGCCACTCTGGGCTATGGCGACATCGTCATGAGCCCGCAGTGGAAGCTGCTCGGCCCCCTGGAGGCAGTCAACGGTGCCCTGATGATAGGCCTCTCCGGCGCCTCCATGCTCGCGGTCTTGCAGCACCACATTCGCAATCAGCTCGCTGACAGCCCCCCCTGAGAGCGAGGGGGCCACCTGCGGCAACCCCGTGCGGCAACAAAACGGGCCACTCACTGAAGTGGCCCGTTTGCATACAGAGTGATCAATCGGGCCATTTCAGCCACAGGATCTACTCGGCGATCACCGTCTGCCAGGTCTTGAAACCGCCTGAGAGGTTCTTGACCCGAAAACCGTGCTGGCTCAGCAGGCGGCAGGCCACGTGACCCCGCAGTCCCACCTGGCAGCTGATGAGCAGCTCTTTATCCCTGGGCAGCTCATGGAGGCGGCTGCGCAGCTCGTCCAGAGGAATGTGCATCGCCCCCGGAATGCGTCCCAGCTTGTCGAGTTCGAGGCCGTTTCGCACATCCACCACCTGCTGATGGGGGTGGCGAGCCTGCACCTCGGCTGCGTGGCAGAGCAGGGTGTCCCCCTTCAGATGGTTGCTCGCCACGAAGCCCGCCATGTTGATCACATCCTTGGCCGAGCCAAAGGGCGGCGCATAGGTGAGCTCCAGATCCTGCAGATCGAACACGGTGAGACCGGCACGCTGGGCCACCGCCAGCACGTCGATGCGCTTGTCGATGCCATCCTTGCCGATGGCCTGGGCGCCGTAAATCTTGCCATCGGGGGCAAACAGCAGCTTGAGGCTGACCGGGTGGGCACCGGGGTAGTAGCCGGCGTGGCTGCCCGGGTGGACATAGACCTTCTCGAACGGCAATCCCAGCTGCACCAGCCGCTTCTCGTTCAGCCCCGTGCTCGCCACCGCCAGATCGAACAGCTTGCAGATGGCGGTCCCTTGCGTCTTCTTGTAGGTTTCGCTTCGCCCCAGCATGTTGTCGGCGGCGATGCGCCCCTGCCGGTTGGCCGGACCCGCCAGGGGGATCAGCACGGACTCGCCGGTGACAAAATCGGTCTCCTCCACCGCGTCCCCCACCGCGAAGATGAAGGGATCCGAGGTACGCATGCCGGCATCCACCTTGATGCCGCCCCGCGGTCCCAGCACCAGCCCCGCCTTGGCGGCGAGCAGAGTCTCGGGCTTGACGCCGATGGCGAGGATCAACAGGCCGGTGTCGAGATGAGAGCCGTCATTGAGGGTCAGGCGCAGTCCACCCCGCTGGGCGGTCGCCACGGCGGCGGTCTTCTCGGCAGGCACCTCCAGGCTCTCGATGGCAGCGAGGCCGGTACGCAGGCGAAGATCGACCCCCTCCTCCCGGATGCGGGCGTGGAGCAGGTTGGCCATCTCCTTGTCCACCGGCGCCATCACCTGATCGGAGAGCTCAAGCAGGGTGACATCCAGCTTGCGCTGGTGCAGCGCCTCCATCATCTCCAGCCCGATGAAACCGCCCCCCACCACGGTGACGTGGCGGGGCTTGTCGTGCGCCAGCGCCGCCAGGATGCGATCCATGTCGGGAATGCTCCGCAGGGTGTGTACCCCCGGGCTGTCGATGCCGGGGAAGGGAGGCCGGATGGGCGCCGCCCCCGGGCTCAGCAGCAGCACGTCGTAGGCTTCGCGCCGCTCTTCGCCGGTCAGCAGGTTGCGCACCAGCAGGCTCTTGCCGGCCCTGTCTATCTCGATGACGTCGTGAAACACCCGCACATCCACGTTGAAGCGGCGCTTGAAGCTTTGCGGCGTTTGCAGCAGCAGGGCATCCCGATCCGGGATATCCCCCCCGATGTGATAAGGCAGACCGCAGTTGGCGAAGCTCACGAACTCGCCCCGCTCGAACATCACGATCTCCGCCTCTTCGCTCAAACGGCGGGCACGGGCGGCGGCGGACGCCCCCCCGGCCACACCACCCACAATCAGGATCCGTTTCATCTGCAAGACTCCACTCAACAGGAAATGACCAATAAATTAGACTTATCTAATTTAGAATTCAATGAAATTTTGTTTGCCACGGATTTGCAGTATTCTTGCCCTCCGACAATTGCTCAACAGGATAGTGTCAGTTCATGTCGTCTACCGCGCTCAGCCATCTTCCGACCGCCAGCCAGGCGCCCCTGTTTTTCCGCCTGGATACCCGTAGTCAACGGCTGGTCGCCCTGACCGATGTGATGCAGACGCCGCTCCACTGGCTCGACGAGCCCCGCAGTGCCTGGCCGGCCCAATTGCCGGACGCCCTGCGCCAACCCATCGAGCAGCGGCTGGCCAGCGGCAAGGGGGGCAAGCTGGTGCTGCGCTTTGACGCCCTCCTCTGGCACATTTCCCTCTCCCACGAGCAGGACGCCTTCTGGCTCATCTGCCTGCAGACCCAGTCCCAGGAGAGCGCCGCCAGCCTGTCCCTGCAACTGCCGCGCCTGAGCCAGATGGCCAGCCAGCAGCAGTATGACGCCATGCTGGAGAGCCTCAAGGAGTGCCTGGGGGCCGATCGCCTGATCCTCTGGCACTACCAGGCCCATGGCGCCCTTGGCGGCGAGCAGCTGACCCCGGTGTTCACCCTGGGGGTGGACGCGCTCGGTGCCATTCGCGGAGACAGCCGCTACATCCGGGCCCTGCGCGCCCGGGGCGCCCTGAGCTTCTCGGAGGCGGCCCACCAGCCCATGTTGAGCCAGCACTACTATCTGGCCGATGCCAATGTCTGCTCCCGCCTGGACGGCGCCTTGCTGGAACAGGAGAAGCTCATCGGCGTGCTCAGCCTGGAGTATGCCGAGAGCACCCTCATCAGCGATGACACCCTGCAACTGGTACGTCATTGCGCCCGCTTGCTCGGCCACTGGCAGCCGGACTCCGTGACGACCGACACCCCAGACCTCGCGCCCCCACCAGGGCTTGCCAACCTGACCGGCAACGATTACTGCCGCGCCCTGCTGCGCTGGGCCATGGGCCTGAGCGGTGCCCACAGGGGCTGGATCGGCGAGTTTCAGCCTCGCGGCCAGGATCTCTGGCTCATTCCCCGCTGCGTGGTGGAGGGGGATGCCTTCGCCGTCGTCAAACCCATGCCCATGGACATCGGCCCGGGCCGGGAGATCTTCCAGCACGGGCAGAGCCTCTACGTGGAAGATCTGGCCCTGCGCTATCCCCAGTCCAGCCAGCTGCTGGCCCTCGACGCCAAGGCCTATGTCGGCATCCCCTTCCCGGGGCCAAATGGTCTCCCCCTGGGGCAGCTCACCCTGCTGCTCGCCACCCCTCTGGCCGATCCTGCGTCCCTGCTGGACGTCCTCTACGAACAGCGCGAGCGGGCCGCCAGCGAATTGCAGCGCCTGGCCAATGACGATGCCCTGCGCCTGGCCGAAGTGGCCTTCAACACCCACGACGGCCTGCTGGTGATGGATCACGGGGGCATCATCCTCAAGGTCAATGCCTCCTTCAGTCGCATCACCGGCTTTGCCAGCGAAGAGATGCTGGGCCTGCACATCGACGCCCTGAGGCCCACCTACTATGGCGACACCCTCAAGGAGGAGGTGATCGCGGCGGTCAACCGGCAGGGATACTGGCTCGGGGAGGAACAATGCCTGCACAGGGAAGGACACCTCTTCCCGGTGCGGCTCATGGTGAGCGGGGTCAAGGACGAGGAGGAGGAGATCAGTCACTTCGTCTGCAGCTTCCACGACATCACCCAGGAGAAAGAGACCGCCCGCCACATCGAGCGCCTCGCCTACTACGACGACCTGTGCGATCTCTACAACAGGCGTAGCCTGACCGACATCATGCAGCGCACCCTGCAGGCCCCGAGTGGTCAGTGGGGGGCCCTGCTGCTGCTGGATCTGGACAACTTCAAATCCATCAACGACTCCCTCGGTCACGCCTGCGGCGATCTGCTGCTCCAGGCCGTGGTGGTGCGACTCAAGTCCCTGCCCCAGGAGAACCTGGTGCTCGCCCGCACCTCGGGTGACGAATTTGCCCTGCTCTTCACGGCGCTGGGCCAGGGCTATATCACCGCCAAGATCCTGGCGGAGCACTTTGCCCGGGAGCTGATGGGGATCTTCCGTGCCCCCTTCGACATCGGCGATCACAAGCTGCACTGCAGCGCCTCCGTGGGGATCAGCCTGTTCAGCGATGACGACAAGGATCACCTTGTCCTGATGCAGCAGGCCGATACCGCCGTCCACATGGCCAAGCGCGCGGGCCAGGGCAACCATATCTTCTTCAGTGAAGCCATGGCGGAAAAAGAGAAGAGCAAGCTTTCTCTCAACAACCAGCTGCGCGATGCCCTGCGCAACAACGAGCTGGTGCTGCACTACCAGCCCCAATACCGGGTCGACAACGGCACGCTCTCGGGCATAGAGGCGCTGCTGCGCTGGCAGAAGGCCGACGGCACCATGGTGCCACCCGGGGAGTTCATCCCCATCGCCGAGGAGACCACCCTGATCCAGGAGATCGGCTACTGGGTGATGAAGACCGCCTGCGCCCAGTACAGCTTCTGGCTCAACAACGGCCTCGCCATCCCCCATCTGTCGGTCAACGTCAGCGCCCGCCAGTTCCACACCGCCGGTTTCGTGCAGCAGGTGGAGTACATACTGCGGGACACCGGGGTGCCCCCATCGCGCCTGTTGCTGGAGATCACCGAGTCCGTGGTGCTGGAAAACCGGCTGGAGAGCATCGCCAGGATCCGCCAGCTCAAGGCCCTCGGCCTGCTCATCTCCATCGACGACTTCGGCACGGGCTACTCCTCCCTGGCCTATCTGCGGGATCTGCCCGCCGACGAAGTAAAGCTCGACAGAAGCTTCATCCAGACCCTGGTCCACAGCGAACAGGACAAGGCCATCGTCAAGGCCATCCTGGATCTCGCCCGGGTGTTTCGTTTCACCGTCACCGCCGAAGGGGTGGAGGAAGAGGAGCAGCTCGCCGTGCTCAAGGCCCTGGGATGCCAGCATTATCAAGGCTTCCTCACCAGCCGGCCGCTCCCCGTCAAGGCACTGGAGAGCCTGCTGGGTGCCACCCCTGCGGGCTAAACTGGTAGGATTTATAGGGCTTTCTGTCATAAAATAACGACCGCTCGAACCTTGTCCGCACCATTGGAGTCGTCTATGTCAGTCATTAACCGGATCCCCGCCGTTGAATCCAAGGGACCTGCCACCCCCGGCACGCAGCGGATCCCGACCGTTGAAGCCAGCGACACCGGCACTACCGACATCATTGGCCGGATCCATTCCGTCGAGACCTGCGGGACCGTCGACGGCCCCGGCATCCGCTTCATCGTGTTCATGCAGGGCTGCCTGATGCGCTGCAAGTATTGTCACAACCGGGACACCTGGGACACCCAGGGCGGCCGCGAGGTCACCGTGCCCGAGCTGATGAAGGATCTCACCAGCTATCGTCACTTCATGAATGCCTCCGGCGGTGGCGTGACCGCCTCCGGCGGCGAGGCCATGCTGCAGCAGGAGTTCATCGCCGAACTGTTCACCGCCTGCAAGGCCCAGGGGATCCACACCTGCCTGGATACCAACGGTTTCGTGCGTCACTACGACGAGTTGCTCGACCGGGTGCTGGACAACACCGATCTGGTGCTGCTCGACATCAAGCAGATCAACGACGAGAAGCACATTCCCCTCACCCACGTCAGCAACAAATACACCCTGGAGTTCGCCCGCTACCTGGCCTCCCGCGGCCAGACCATGTGGATCCGCTACGTGGTGGTACCCACCTGGTCCGACGATGACGAGAGCGCAGAAGGACTCGGCCAGTTCATCGCCGAGCTGGGGGACTGCGTCGAGAAGGTGGAGCTGCTGCCCTACCACGAACTTGGCAAGCACAAGTGGGACGTGCTGGGAGATACCTACGATCTGGTCGGCATCAAGCCCCCCAGCAAGGAGACCATGGACAGGGTCCAGGGCATCCTTGGCAAGTATCACCCCAACGTGAAGTATTGAGACAGGAGGCCGCCCGGCAGAGGGCGGCCTCTTTTCATTGCGCCGGCGTTCGCCACGGCGCCATCACCGACAGCCGCATCCGGGGGAACCGCTCATGAGTGAAGGACAAGTCGCCGCCCTCCTGCTCTGGCTGGTGCTGCTCGCCTTCAGTCTGAACGCCTCCCTGCTGCGCACCCTTGGCGCCCACCCGCTCTATCAGCATCTTTGCCTCGGCGGCGCCATCGTGCTGGTACCGCTGTGGACCTTGCGGGCCGGGTTGCACGAGGGGCTCGAGATCCACTTTCTCGGCCTCACCAGCCTGACCCTGTTGCTGGGCTGGCGCCTCGCCCTGCTTGCCCCCTGCCTCACCCTGCTGCTCCTCGCTTACTTCGGGGTCATCCCCCTGGCCGACATCGGCTGGCAAGCCCTCATCAGCGTTGCCCTGCCGGTGGCCACCAGCTGGCTGCTGTTTCTGGGGAGCTGGGCCTGGCTGCCTCGCCACCTCTTCGTCTATCTGTTCGTGGCGGCATTTCTCGGGGGGGCGCTGAGCATTTCGGCCAAGGTGATCGCCAGCGCCTTGCTGATGGGGGTGAGCGGCACCTACTCCTGGCACACCATCAGCGCCGACTACCTCTCCATCTGGCCGCTGCTGCTCTTCCCCGAGGCGCTCCTCAACGGCATGACCATGACCCTGCTCGCCGTCTATCGCCCCCACTGGGTCAACACCTTCTTCGACAGGGAGTACCTGGGGCGCTGAGCCTGCCCATGGTCCATAAAAAAAAGCCCGCAGTTGCGGGCTTTTTCTCTGCTGGCAGTCAGACGCTGCGCGGGCGCAGGTGGGCATGCCAGCGGGCTTCCCACTTCTTGAACAACCAGACTATGACGAAGGTGAGCAGCATGTAGAGCAGACCTGCGGTCAGGAACGCCTCGAACGGGCTGTAGTAGCGGGAGTTGATGATCCGCGCGGCCCCCGTCAGATCGACGATGGTGATGATGCCCGCCACCGCCGACCCCTGCAGCATGAAGATCACCTCGTTGCTGTAGGCCGGCAGCGCACGGCGAAACGAGTTGGGCAGGATGATGCGGGTGAGGGTCTGCCAGCGGGTCATGCCGAAGGCGCTTGCCGCTTCTATCTGCCCCTTGGGCATGTTCATCACGGCGCCACGCACTATCTCGGCGGTGTAGGCGCCGGTGTTGAGAGTGAACGCCAGCAGGGCACAGAACCAGGCTTCCGAGAAGAGGGACCAGGCCGCACTGTTCTTGAGCCACTCCCACTGGGCGGCACCGTAGTAGATGATGAAGAGCTGCACCAGGAGCGGGGTGCCACGGAAGAAGTAGATATAGGCCCAGATTGGCCCCTTTATCAACCAGTTGCGGCTGTTGCGCAGTATGCCCATGGGCACCGCCAGCATGAGCCCCAGCATGAGCGAGGCGGCCACCAGCCAGATGGTGGTATAGAGCCCCTCCCAGTAGGTGGGCCACTCCTTGAGAATGATCGAGAAATCCATGGCTTACCTCGTCTTGATGGCGTAGTGACGCTCGGCCCACTTGAGCGCCGAGGTAGAGACTGCGGTGAAGACCAGGAAGATCAGCGCCACCGCCATGTAGAAGGTGAAAGGCTGCTGGGTCGAGCCCGCCGCGAGCGACGCCTTTCGCACCATGTCATCGAGCCCGATGATGGAGACCAGGGCCGTGGTTTTCAGCAGCACCAGCCAGTTGTTGCCAAACCCGGGCAGGGCGTGGCGCATCATCTGGGGAAAGAGGATCCGCACAAAGACCTGGCTTGCCCGCATGCCGAAGGCACGGGCCGCTTCGAGCTCCCCCTTGTCCACCGCCAGGATGGCGCCGCGGAAGGTCTCGGTCATGTAGGCGCCGAAGATGAAGCCGATGGTGGCGACCCCGGCCGCAAACGGGCTGATGTCGATGTAATCGGGCAGCAGGGAGACCCACTCCTGGTTCGGGTTGCTCGCCAGCAGGTGGTTGTTGTAGGCCTCGTTGACCCAGGTGCAGATCCCGTTGATGAGCACCTGGCCGCCGAAGAAGAGCAGCATCATCAGCACCAGATCCGGGATGCCGCGAATGACGGTGGTGTAGGCCGCCGCGATGCCGCGTGCCCACTTGTAGGGAGAGAGCTTGGCCAGGGCCCCCAGCATGCCGAGCACCAGGGCCAGCAGCAGGGAGGCGAGCGCCACCTCCAGGGTGATCCAGGCCCCCTCCAGCAGAGAGGTTTCGTATCCTTTCAAATCAAACATATGCAATGCAGCTCCATCGCAATCGGGCCCGTCACTCCCAGCGGAAGGCAACGGGCCCGATGACTACTGACGGGATCAACCTGTCGTTGTTCGCCTGACGTCGGCTTACTCGCCGTACACGTCGAAGTCGAAGTACTTGTCGTTGATTTCCTTGTACTTGCCATTGGCACGCAGGGCCAGGATGGCGGCATTGAATTTCTCTTTCAGATCCTTGTCGGCCTTGCGCACCGCGATGCCGGCACCCTCGCCAAACCACTTGGGATCGGTCAGTTTCGGGCCGATGAACTCGAAGGCATCGCCCCCTTCCTTCTTCAGCAGGCCGTCGCTGATGGCGGCGGAGTCGGCCATCACGTAGTCGACACGGCCGGATTTCAGATCGAGGTAGGCTTCATCCGCAGTGCCGTAGCGCTTGATGGTGGCGTTGGGGAAGTTGTCGGTGATGTAGGTGTCCATGGAGGTGGCACGCTGCACGGCGATGGTCTTGCCGTCCATGAAGGCCTTGTCGAGCTGGATTTCGGTCCCTTTCTTGGCGGCGAAGCGCGCCGGGATGTGCTGGTACTTCTGGGTGAAGTCCACCTTCTTCTTGCGCTCTTCGGTGATGTCCATGGTGGCGATGATGGCGTCATACTTGCGCGACAGCAGCGCCGGAATGATGCCGTCCCAGTCCTGCTTGATCAGGGTGCACTTCACCTTCATCTCTTCGCACAGGGCGTTGGCGATGTCGATGTCGAAGCCTTTCACCTCGCCGCTCGGCTCGGTCCAGGAGAAGGGGGGATAGGCCCCTTCCACCCCGATCCGGACCTCTTTCCACTCCTTGGCCATCAGGCTACCGGAACACAGGGCCGTCATCACGGCAGTCGCCAGCATCAGCTTGTTCATGTATCTCTCCTTGATAAACACGTCGATCGTTGAAAGTACGGATGGTTGAAATTGAATCCCGTCCATCAATAGATGGACGAGATGAATTGCTTGAATCGCTCCGACTTGGGATGGGCGAAGATCTCCTTGGGATTGCCCTCCTCCTCCACGCGCCCCTGGTGCAGGAACATCACCTTGTTCGACACGTCGCGGGCGAAGGACATCTCGTGGGTCACCACCATCATGGTACGCCCCTCTTCCGCCAGCTCGCGCATCAGGCCAAGGACCTCCCCCACCAGTTCAGGGTCGAGGGCCGAGGTAGGCTCGTCAAACAGCATCACCTCGGGTTCCACCGCCAGCGCCCGGGCGATGGCGGCCCGCTGCTGCTGACCGCCGGAGAGGTGACCGGGATAATAGTCGCGACGCTCCCACAGCCCCACCCGGTTGAGCAGGTGCTCCGCCTTGGCGATGGCCTCGGCACGGGGCACCTTGAGTACCTGGATGGGCACTTCGATGATGTTCTGCATGATGGTCATGTGGGACCAGAGATTGAAGCTTTGAAACACCATGGCCAGTCGGCTGCGGATACGCTCCACCTGGCGCATGTCTTCCGGCAGGCGTTCGCCGGAACGGCTGGTTTTCATCCGGATCAGCTCCCCGTGGAGGGAGACGCTGCCCGATGAGGGGGTTTCAAGCAGATTGATACAGCGTAGAAAGGTCGACTTCCCCGAACCCGAGGAGCCGATGAGGGAGATCACATCCCCCTTGTGGGCCGTCATATCGATGCCCTTGAGCACTTCGTGGGTGCCAAAATACTTGTGCAGATCACGAACTTCCAGTGCGGCAACGTCGCTCATCCATTACAACCTTGTCTGTCCCTAGACGCCGCTTCGGCGTGACTCCACCATCGTCCATTTAACAAAACGTTAACCGATGGCAACCTTCAGCGAAAATATCATTGAGGTAGTGAAAAAACAATACAGAACCGAGGTATTTGGTGTTTTATCTGTATTTTTATTGGCCTATTGAGTATTTTTCAGCACTTTGTCTGCATAAAATCCATTTTTTGTCGCACCTTCCCTACCGCTCTTTTATACCCGCAGCGCACTGGTAGCAAGCATATTTCACCATATCCGCCAGATGTCATCCAAAAGGACTTTATTCACCCAGGCAGATTCCCCTTCTCTCGTCATTTCATGGGGATGAAATTGATTTTTCAGGTGATGTGGCCCTCTTTCTCTGTTTGCGTGCACAGCTGACTGTCATCAAAAAACACAACAATATGATAAAAAAGTCCCGTATGGGCCATGCTGATGCACAGATCCGTGACACAGGTGCAACAAGTCGTGATAAGGTGCCGTTTTTCCACGTTTTGTGATCGAGGCCCCGATGTTGCTCAATGTGTTGCTGATCCTGCTGCCGCTGGTGATCGGCTATCTGGTTCCCCTCTCTTCCGCCCGTCTGATCAAGCTGGTCAACCAGTCCCTGGGCAAGATGGTCTACCTCATCCTGTTCCTGATGGGGCTGGGGCTGGCCTATGTGGAGAACCTGGGCAGCAACCTGGCAGTGATCTTCAAGGTGGCAGGGGTGATGCTCGCCGCCATTACCCTGTGCAACCTGCTGGCCCTGTGGTGGCTGGACAAGCGCAGCCCCCCCACCCACGAGGCCAGTGACGGCAAGATGCCGAGCAAGCTGCACCTGTTGTGGGAATCCCTCCAGCTCTGTTTCGTGGTGCTGGGGGGCGTCTTGCTGGGACTGGTGGTGGACCTGCGCGCCCTGCCCATCGACAAGTTGAGCGAGTGGGCCCTGATGCTGCTGCTCTTGCTCATCGGTATCCAGATGCGCAACTCCGGCATGCGCCTGCGCCAGATCCTGCTCAATCCCTGGGGCATGAAGATCGCGCTCACCGTCATCCTCAGCAGCTGGCTCGGCAGCCTGCTGGCCGCCCAGCTGCTCGGCATGCCCTTTGCCCATGGCCTCGCGATGAGCTCCAGTTTTGGCTGGTATTCGCTCTCCGGCATCCTGGTAGCGGACAAGCTGGGCCCGGTGCTGGGGTCCGCCGCCTTCATCAACGATCTGGGGCGCGAGCTTATCGCCATCCTCATCATCCCGGTGCTGATGCGCCGCCACCCCAGCGCCGCCATCGGCTACGGCGGCGCCACGGCGCTGGACTTCACCCTGCCTGTCATCCAGAAATCCGGCGGCATCCAGGTGGTGCCGGTGGCCATCGTCTCCGGCTTTATCCTGAGCCTGCTCGGCCCCATTCTGATCCTGGGGTTTCTCGCCATCTGAACCCCATGGCACGACAAAGCCCGGCACTGCTGCCGGGCTTTTTGTTTATGAACTGAGCGGGCTGGATGACAGGCGCCGGTATTCAGGTGCGCCACCGCCCCCCACTCATCACCCGCTCGATGGTGAACGTATCAGGATCGATCAGCAGCAGATCCGCATCCTGCCCTACCCCCAGGGTACCCTTGCTCGCAAGCCCCAGCGCCCTGGCCGGATTGGCCGTCACTACCGCCAGTGCCGTCTCCAGCGCCACCCCCTTGCCGCAGGCCGCCACCACCTCCTGCCACAGGCTCCCTATCTGGCCGCAGCGCAGCTCGATGAGCCGCCCCTCGCCGTCAAAGCGCGGCAGACTGGCGTTGGCATCCGAGCTGAAGCTGATGCGATCCACGGGCACGCCCGCCGCCAGCAACGCCACCAGGGCGTCGGCCGCGAGCCGCTCCCCGTCATCCAGCAGGTCCGGGAAGCTCGACGTGGTGAGGTCGACCCAGCCACCTACCCGACCCCACTCGATGGCCTCGGCAAAGAGCCAGGGATTGCGGTTGCAGTGGGTGGGGTAGAGCTGGCGAAGCGGAATGTCGGTTTCATCGCGCAGGGCCCGCAGGGGCGCCAGCGCCCCGCGGCCATCCCCCAGGTGAAAGAAGCTGACGCCACTTTTGCCGGACAACAGCCCGGCCACCCGCGCCTCGCTCGCCAGCCGCGCCAGCTCGTCGTGGGTGGGGGCGCTGGACCTGTGATCGCTGATGGCCACCTCCCCCACCCCCAGCACCTCGGGGATCAGCATGATGTCCGACTCCACCGTGCCGGTGAGGGTCTTGACCGGCAGGTGGTAGGAGCCGGTGTACATGAAGGCGCTCACCCCGGCGGCGCGAAACTCGCGCACCTTCCCCAGCACCTGGGCCGGGCTGCGGGTCAGGCTGTCGGTGCCGAGCGCCGCCACGAGCGTGGTGACCCCCGCCGCCAGGGCTTCCCTTGCCAAGAGCTCCGGCGTGCGAAAGCCGAAGCCTCCCTCGCCGCCCCCTCCCGTGATATGGGCGAGCGGGTCCACCAGTCCGGGCACCAGATAGCGGCCGCCAGCGTCCACCCGCGTCAGTGGCCAGTCGGCCGGAACCGTCAGTCCCTTGCCCATCCAGGCGATGCGGCCATCCGCCACCAGCAGGTCCTGCTGGCCGAGCGGGGCCGGACTATGGATCTGCGCACCCTCGATCAGGGTCAACATGGGGTCTCTCCTTGCTGCATGAAAAAGGAGGGAGCAGGCTCCCTCCGACTGTTACCCATCAACCGCCATAGATATCGTACTTGAAGTACTTCCGGTTGATCTCCTGATACTTGCCGTTGGCGCGCAGGGCCTTGATGGCGTCGTTCAGCCTGGCCCTGAGATCCGGATCCCCCTTGCGCACCGCGATCCCCATGCCATCGCCAAACCATTGACGGTCGGTCAGGGCCGGCCCCACATAGTCGAACTTGTCGCCCCCTTCCTTGCCAAGCAACCCCTGTTCGATGGCCGAGGCGTCGGCCAGCAGGGCCAGCACCCGTCCCGCCTTCAGGTCGAGGTAGGCTTCATCGGCACTGCCGTAACGCACTATGGTGACGCTGGAGCCGAAGTTGTCGGTCAGGTACTTGTCGTGGGTGGTGGCCCGCTGCACGCCGATGCGCTTGCCCGCCATCCCTTCCGGCGTCAGCGTCAGTTCGGTGCCCCTGGCCGCCACGAAGCGGTTGGGAATGTGGGCATATTTCTCGGTGAAGTCGACCTTCTTGCGCCGCTCGTCGGTGATCGACATGGCGGCGATGATGGCGTCGTACTTGCGCGACAGCAGGGCGGGGATCATGCCGTCCCAATCCTGGGCCACCAGTTCGCACCTGACGGCCATCTGCTGGCACAGGGCGTTGGCAAGATCGATGTCAAATCCCTTGATCTCTCCGGACGCATCGGTCCATGAGAAGGGGGGATAGGCCCCCTCCACGCCAAAGCGTACCGTCTTCCACTCCTTGGCGGTGACGGGGGCGGCGAGCAGACAGGCAGCAACAAGGGCTGACAGGGTCAGTGTGGTCTTCATCGTGAGTACTCCATTACATAAAAAGCGCACAGGCGCGGTCAAGGCATCGCAGGCAGAGGCAAGCGATGGCCAACAAACGGCAAATTGCAGATGAGCGGGATTACGCCGCCATGGGCGTCAATGAACTGCTCCGGGGCCTCGACCTATTCGTCGAACCACTCGGAGAGATAGAAAGGCTTGAAGTAGAAGGCCAGAAAAAAGCCTCTGGCTTTGCGCATCATGGTGATTTGTCGAGTCCTGTGACAAAGATGGCAAGCACCTTAACACGCCTCAAATTTGCCCGGCAAGGGGACTTGGGGATGAAACATCCTGCCCATGGTCAATCCGGCCACGATTCGTTAGGCTCGGATCACCCGTTCACGCCCAGGCACGCGAGCCCCATCCCATGAATTTTCTCGCCCACCTCCATCTGGCGGCCCATACCGGCAGCTCCCTCACCGGCAACCTGCTGGGGGACTTCATCAAGGGCCCGCTGCCGACGGGACTGGCTGACCACTTCGACGAGGGGATCTGGCTGCACCGCAAGATAGACGCCTTCACCGATGCCCACCCGGCCCATCGGGCCGCCGTGGCGAGCTTCGACCCCCCCTGGCGCCGCTTCGGCGGCATTGTGGTGGACATGCTCTACGATCACTGGCTCAGCCAGCACTGGCAGAGGTTCAGCGCAGCCCCCCTGCCCCGCTTTCTGGCGCAGAGCTATGGTCAGCTTCTCCTGGATCATCACAGCCTGCCACAGGGCCTGCCGATGGCCCTGCGGCGCATGGCCGAGCAGGACTGGCTGGCCTCCTACCAGTACCGGGAAGGGGTGGGAGCGGCCCTCAACGGCATCGGTCGTCGGCTGCGCCGCCCCGTGCCGCTCGGGGAGGCGCTCCACGCCCTGGATCAGGCTCGCTGGACCGAGGCCGAGCACGCCTTCCTGCACTTCTACCCGGAGCTGATGCGCTTTTGCGAGGCGCAGATCGCCGCCCACCGCACTGCCACCTCATCCCCACCATAAAAAACGCCCCGAGCGGGGCGTTGTCATCGGGGGAACGCTCAGGCCTTGGGGCTGGCCGGCAGGAAGCGAAACGCCTTGGCCGGGACGAATTTCTCCGCCGTCTCCCCCGCATAGAGCTGCTGCTCGGTCAGGGGCAACTTGAGCACCGGGGCCCCCGCGGCGAGATCCAGCTTGTCCATGCTCACCCAGAAGGTGTTGGGCAGATGGGTCAGCTCGAAGAAATAGCGGCGATGCTGCTGATCCGCCACGCTGCGCCACAGGGTGGTGGAGATGTTGGGCTGATCCGGGGTGCTGATCCCCATGGGTACCGAGACGTTGCGCATCACGCTCATCACCCCGGCTACCGCCTCGTTGGCCTGGTCGGTCTTTGGCAGGGTCTTGATGTAGAAGGAGGCGCGGGCAAATCGATCCGCCGAGCGGTTGGTGCCGGGCAGCATGGTGAGACCGCCAATCTCCTCCCAGTAGTCGTTGAGAGCCAGTTGCTTGTCAAAGGTCGGCGAGTTGGTCATCACCTGATAACTGCGGTCGTGGTAGATCTGCAGCTTGCCCCCCACGTACTGGAAGATGGCGGAATCGCCGCTCGCATCGGAGAGGGAGAGGTGCAGCTGGCCCGGCTTGCCATCCGGGGTCAGGGTGGTCACCACATAGAACTCGTCCTTCGACAGGGCGGCGACCGCATCGGCCACGGTGGCGAAGTTGTCCAGCGCGTACTGGGCCCAGAGCGAGATGGAGAGAGTCTTGCGCGGATCCTTGTCGCTCGGGGTCACATACTCGGACTCGGTCAGATAGAGGAGGTTGGCCACCAGCCCCTTCTCGTTCATGCCGTCGGCGGTGCCCGCATCGAAGCCTGCCGCCACCACGGAGCCGTAGCGCGACGTCCACGTCATGGAGTGCGCACCGGCCTCCCCTTCCCGCGCGATGCCACGGGGCAGCGCCCAGAGATTGGTCGGCATGGCGCTGCGCCAGTCCATGGTACGACCGGTCACCACCAGCGCTCCCTCCCCCTGATAGACGGCGCGGGTACAGGCATCAGCGAGGGAACTGACGGAGAGGGAGACGGTCAGGGCCAGCAGGGTCTTGTGCAACAGGGGGGAACGCAGGATTGTCATATGGATCACTCGAGTCTGTTGAAAACACAAGCATACCCCTTTTTGCATAACAGGGGCTGACTGAGGCTGGCAAACCAGGTGACAGATCTGTCAACAGAGGTGCTGCCCTGCCAATCAGCGATCAATATCCATAAATTAATCAAAGAGATAAGCAAGCCACTTCGGGGCGATACCGCCAGATGCCATTCGCTGGCTTGCGTCGGTTTCAGACACATACCCTGCCCGCCAGCAGGCGGACAGGGAGGGGCTCAGCCTTCCTTCTTGCGGATACTCAGCCCCAGCTCGCGGCCACGCAGGCGGGCATAATAGATGGTGCCCACAAACGCCAGGGTGGTGAGCACCAGCTCCACCACCGCCAGCCACCGCTCCCCCTCATCCGTGGTGATCAGGGTCAGGGCGTGCAGGAAGTAGGGCATCAGCACGAAATTGCCCCAGGCGTGGGTGTAGGGATTGCCCTGCACTATGCCCTTGAGGGGGAAGAGCAGCGGCACAGTCCAGATCACCGGCAACAGCCAGGGGGCGAGATCCGGGTGGGGCGAGAGCCAGAGGTGCCAGAGCAGCACCCAGGCCAGCAGGCCGAAAAAACCGGCCAGGGTCAGCAGGCGAGCGAAGCGGGTGCTCACTTGAGGATCTCCAGCACCTGCTCGGGCGGACGACCTATGCGGGCCTGCCCGTTCTTGATGACAATGGGGCGCTCGATGAGCTTGGGGTGCTGGTGCATGGCACGAATGAGATCATCGCCGCTCACCTCGCCGAGCCCCAGCTCCTTGTAGAGCTCTTCCTTGGTGCGCATCAGCTGTCGGGGATCCGTGAAGCCAAGCTGACTCAGGAGGGTGCGGATCTGTGCCTCACTCGGGGCCTGCTCCAGATAGAGCACCACCTCGGGGGCGACCCCGTGCTGTTCCAGCAAGGCCAGGGTTTCACGGCTCTTGGAGCAGCGCGGATTGTGGTAGATTTGGGTCTCGCTCATGATAACTCCCTGATTAATCGCAAGATGGGACAAGAAATGGCGCTATTGTAGGGGAAACGGATGGTCAGGGTAAGCGGGAAGGCTATGGAAATGAAACGGATCTGTTGGCTGATTGTGGCAACCCTGCTGGGGGCCTGCAGCCCGGCACCCGACTTTACCGACGGCGCGGGAAAGAAGGTCAGCCTCGCGGATCTCGGTGGCAAACCGCTGCTGGTCAACTACTTCGCTCCCTGGTGCGCCCCCTGCCTGCGGGAGATGCCCCTGCTGACAACATTGCACCAGGAAGGCCAGATCCGGGTGATCGCCATCAACTATGACCCCGCCTCCCCCGCCGAACTGACCGAGCTGGCACGGCGCCACGCCATCAGGGTTCCCCTGATGATCCCGGATGACGACGCCCGCCTCCCGTTCCCAAGGCCCGGGGCGCTGCCCACCAGCTATCTGCTCGATGCCAGGGGCACGCTGCTGGAGACCCTGGTGGGGGAGCTGGACGAGCAGAAGATAGGCGAGATAAAACGCCGCCTGGCGAGCGCCCCATAGCAGAGCCATCCATCATTCTCATTTCTTCATCATCAAGATGCGTTGAAACCGATGAAAGGCCCTATTTTAGCCTGCAAAACAAGGCGGGGTGCCCCCAAAGGAGCACCCCGCCTGCCATCAACCCGCTCCGGACTCAGCCCTTGAGGCTGTCCAGATCCTTCTTGGCCCGCTCCAGCTGGGTGATGCGCGCCTCGATGCGGGCCAGGGTCAGCTTGTCGCTGGTGGTGCCCCGCGCCACGATCAGTTCGTCGATGGCCGCCTGATAGTCCCCGCGCAGGGAGAGGGTCTCCGCCCGCGCCATGTGCAGGTCCGTCATCCTGCCCGCCTTGCGGTAGGCGTCAGACAGCAGGCTCCAGGCCAGGCTGTTCTCGTCGTGCTCACGGGCATAAGGGTCCAGGATGGCGATGGACTTCTTGTAGTTGCCCCCCTCCAGATAGGCGTTGCCGAGGTTCACCACCACCACCTCGTTGTCCGGCATCCGGGTGCGGAAGCGCTCCAGTCTGGCGATGGCCTGGGCGCTGCGGCCCTTGGCGAGATCGATGTCGGTCAGGGCATCCACCACGAAGAGATCCTCCGGGTGACGGGTCGCCAGCTCCTGCATCAGGGTGTCGGCCTCGTCGGTGCGCTTGAGCTGCAACAGGGCCAGTGCCTTGCCATAGATGGCGGCATCCTTGAGGGGGTAATCCCCCTTCTGCAGGCGGCTGTCGAAGTAGGTGAGCAGCGCCTGAGGCGTCTCGGTGCCATAGCGCACCTGGATGCGCACCTTGGCCAGCCAGAAGTCCAGGCTCGGCGGCAGGGCGCGCGCGCCATAGCTCCCGGCCCTGGCTCGGGCTTCGCTGATCCGGGTCTCCGGCAGGGGGTGAGTCAGCAGCATCTCCGGCGGCTTGCTGGCGTAGCGGTACTCCGCCGCCAGCTTCTGGAAGAAGTTGGCCATGCCCATGGGATCGAACCCGGCGTCATACAGCGTCTTCATGCCGATGCGATCCGCCTCGTATTCGTTGTCCCGGGTGTAGTTGATGGCCGACTGCATCGACAAGCCAAGCGTGGTCTGCAAGGCCGCGATGCCGGCGGTGGGGTTGATCACCGCGAGTGCAATGGAGCCCACCAGGCCGGCCAGGGTCATGGCGGAGCTGCTCGCCTGCGCCTCCATGTAACGGGCGATGTGACGCTGGGTCACGTGGGTGATTTCGTGGGCCAGTACCGAGGCCAGCTCGCTCTCGCTCTCGGCGTAGAGGAAGAGGCCGGTGTGCACCTTGACCCGGCCACCGAGGAAGGCCGCCGCGTTGATGCTGGGATCGTTGATGAGGAAGAAGGTGAACGGGAAGCGCACCCCGTCGGCATTGGTCAGCAGCCGCTGGCCCAGATCGTCGATGTATTCGTTGAGCACGGGGTCATCGATGATGGGCAGGCCCGCCCGGGCAAAACGCATGAAGGCGTTGCCGTAGCGCACCTCCTGCTCGATGGGCAGTGCGGCGACCCCGGCGGTACCGATGTCGGGCAACTGGTTGCTCCCCTGGGCGTGGAAGGTCGCCCCCATCAGGGTGACCAACAGGGGAAGCGATGCTATCAGGGGGGAAAAACGTGCCACGTTATCTCTATCTCCAATCAGACCCCAGCGGGCATCGGCAGAATACCCTTGCCATTCAAGGCCCACAAGCGTTGTTTCATCCTCTCATCACGGCCATAATGACCGCCACGCACGCGATGGAGTTCTCATGGAACAGCTCGACCTGACCCCCTGGCGTTGTCCCGAGCCCCTCATCCGGCTCAAGCTCTGGTTGCGCCAGGCCCGGCCCGGTCAATCCGTGTGCATCCAGCTCGGGGATGCAGGCTCCCGGCAGGACATTCCCGCCTATCTGCGCCGTCAGGGTCACCATGTCCAGACCCTGGAAGAGTCAGCTGCCCGCCTCTCCCTGCTGCTCGTCGTTGCCCGTCCCCCCCGGGACGCCCTGCTCGCCCCCGAGCCCATGCCACCCACCCCGTGAGCCGCCATTCAAGGAAGCCTCGATGTTAGATGTATTGAAGCGCTGGTATCAGACCCGTTTTTCCGACCCCGATGCCGTCACCCTCTTCCTGCTGCTGGTCTTCTGCTTTGCCGTGCTCTGGCTGTTTGGGGATCTGCTGGCACCGCTGCTGGTGGCCCTGGTGATGGCCTATCTGCTGGAGTGGCCGGTGAGTCGCCTGCAACGGGGCGGCCTTTCTCGCACCGTCGCCACCAGCCTGGTCCTGCTGCTGTTCATCACGGTGACGACCCTGATGCTGCTGGGCCTCATCCCGACACTGGTGAGCCAGGGGGTCAACCTGGCCAAGGAGGCCCCCGCCATGCTGGCCCATGCCCAGGACTATGTCCGCACCCTGCCGGAAAAATACCCCGAGATCATCGACGTCAGCCTGGTGGAAACCATCATCGACAACATTCGCCAGCGCATCCTGACCGGCGGCGAACAACTGGTGAGCGCCTCTTTGAGCTCCCTCATCAACGTGGTGGCCATCCTCATCTACGCCATCCTGGTGCCCCTGATGGTCTTCTTCATGCTCAAGGACAAACAGGTGCTGATGGGAGGCCTGCGCCGCTTCCTGCCCCGCAACCGCACCCTGGTGAACCGGGTCTGGGTGGAGATGAACGACCAGATCATCAACTACATCCGCGGCAAGGTGATCGAGATCGTCATCGTCGGCATCGCCACCTATGTGCCCTTCGCCCTGATGGGATTGCGCTACTCCGCCCTGCTGGCGGTCGCGGTGGGCTTCTCCGTGCTCATCCCCTATATCGGTGCCGCCGCGGTGACCGTGCCGGTGGCCATGGTGGCCCTGTTCCAGTGGGGGCTGACCCCCGACTTCGCCTGGCTGATGGTGGCCTATTTCGTGATCCAGGCCCTCGACGGCAACCTGCTGGTCCCCCTGCTCTTCTCCGAGGCGGTCAACCTGCACCCGGTGGCCATCATCATCGCCGTGCTGGTGTTTGGCGGTCTGTGGGGCTTTTGGGGCGTCTTCTTCGCCATTCCCCTCGCCACCCTGGTCAAAGCGGTGCTCAATGCCTGGCCCAAGCGGGAAGATCTCCCCCGCCCCGCCCCCTGACCCTGGCAAGGGGCGAGGCCGGGTCTCGCCCCTTCCAGATACCGGCCACCAGCAGCACCTCCGTGACGCTGGCTCATGCTTGCCTTGTCGGGTTTAATTGAAAACCGACATCCGTTTGACTTGCTACGCCGGTCTGATTCGTTCCCACGCCCACCCACCGACAAGGATCTGTCATGTCCCCAGTCCCTGCCCTGCGCCATGCCTCTCTGGGTGCCTTTCTGGTACTGCTGCTCTGCTCACCCGTCCGGGCAGACCTCGATATCGGGGCCCTCAGCGCCTTCTCCAGCGACAGCCCCGACAGCCCCATTCCCAAGGGGCTGGTGCTGGGCGGGGCCGTCATCGGCGGTCAGGCCCGTTACCAGCACCAGGACGATACCCTGATGCCCATCCCGGGGGCCCTCTATTTTGGTGACAACCTGATGTATCTGGGGGATCGGGCCCGCTACTACCTGAGCCGGGATGGCAACCTCTCGGCCTATGCCTTCGGCCGGATGCGCTTTGGCAACCTGGACCCGGACGACGATCCCTTCCTCCATGGCATGGAGAAGCGCAAGGGGCAGTTCGAGGCCGGTGTTGGGGCCGATCTCATCACTCCCTACGCCCTCTGGAGCGTGCGGGCCACCACGGATGTGACCGGCACCAGCGACGGTCAGGAGCTGATGCTGTGGGCCAACTTCCCCATCATCCGCGGCCCCCTGCTGCTGATGCCGGGAGCCGGCGTGATGCTGCGCAGCCACAACCTCGCCAACTACTACTTCGGCGGTGTCTCGCAAGACGAAGCGAGGGCGGACAGGCCGGCGTGGAACACGGGCACCACCCTCTCCCCCATGGTCTCCCTCATCGGCAGCTATCGCTTCAGCGCCAACTGGATTGGCGGCTTTGGCATCAACTACGAGCGCTACGACAACGACATCGCGGACAGCCCCATCGTCCAGCATCAGGGAGAACTCTATGCAGGCTTCGGGGTGGGCTACATCTGGTAGCCCCATCCGGACTGGGCAACAAAAAAGGAGCCCATGGCTCCTTTTTTACGGCTATCCGGCGCAGCGTCACTCTGCCACTTCGGCGAGAAATGCCGCCAGCGCCCGGTTGATGAACGCGGGATTCTCCAGGGTCGAGATGTGACCGGCCCCCGGGATCTCCCTGAACGGACACCCCAGCACCTCGGCCATCAGATACCCCTCCAGCACAGGGCGAGCCTTGTCCTCGCACCCCGTCATGACCAGTGCGGGCAGCCTCATCTCTTCGAGCCAGTCGATGCGATCCTCCCGGGTCACGAAGCTGCGCCCCACCGCCACCAGGCTCGCCACCTTGTCGGCGGGCCATTGGGCCAGCCGGGCCTTGAAACCGGCCATCAGGGCCGCGTCCGGTTGATGGGCGAAGAAGAGCGGCGCCACCTGATCGGCGATGGGCGCAGGCACGGCGCCGACCTGTTCGATCATCGCCAGCATGCCGAGATAGCGCTCGCAGGTGATCTGGGGTTCAAGGCCGACGAAGCTGTCCATCAGCACCACTCCCTTGAGGCGAGCAGGCGCCATGCGCGCCAGCTCCACGCCCCACATGCCACCGATGGAGAGCCCCACCAGCACGCACTCGTCGATGCCAAGGGCATCGAGCAGCGCCAGATGATCCCGGGCCAGGGTCACCAGGGTGCAGGGCCCCTCGGGCAGCACATCGGAATCCCCGTGACCCCAAAGCTCGGGCACGATGCAGCGATACTGCCCCTTGAGGGCCTCGATTTGCGGTGCCCACATGGCACTGTCCCACAGGTAACTGTGGCCAAAGAGCAGTGCCGGACCCTGCCCCTCGTCCAGATAGGCCATGCGGCGGCCCGCTATCTCCATAAACTGCTTCATGTTTTCTCCTGTTGCCAGCGGCGATGAAACTGGCTTTCCTGTTTTTCTGTTGCCAGCGGCTGATGAGGCGGCAGTGTAACACGCCACCCTTGGCAGGGGTGCCCGCCTGGTGCAAGCTGGAGAGACTCACAACGAGGAGTCACCAAGGAGAGGATGATGGCCAAGGAAAAGAGCAAGAAACGCCCCCGTCTGGACAAGAAGACCTACGAACATCACCTCGCCCACCTGCAGGAGGAGCTGGTCAAGTTGCAGGAGTGGGTCAAGCAGGAGGGGCTCAAAGTGGTGGTGCTGTTCGAGGGGCGCGACGCCGCGGGCAAGGGGGGCGTCATCAAGGCGATCACCGAACCCCTCAACCCCCGGGTCTGCCGGGTCACCGCCCTGCCAGCCCCCTCGGATCGGGAGCGCACCCAGTGGTACTTCCAGCGCTACGTGGCGCACCTGCCCTCGGCGGGCGAGATGGTGCTGTTTGACCGTTCCTGGTACAACCGGGCCGGGGTCGAACGGGTGATGGGCTTTTGCAGCGACGACGAGTATCGCGAATTCCTGCGCGCCTGCCCCGAATTCGAGCGGATGTTGATCCGCTCCGGCATCACCCTCATCAAATACTGGTTCTCGGTCAGCGATGAAGAGCAGGAGAAACGCTTCAAGGAGCGCATCAACACTCCCATCAAGCGCTGGAAATTCAGCCCCATGGATCTGCAATCCCGCTCCCGCTGGGTGGAGTATTCCCGCGCCAAGGATGACATGTTCATCTACACGGATACCGAGGATTGCCCCTGGTTCGTGGTGGACGCCGACGACAAGCGCCGCGCCCGCCTCAACTGCATCTCCCACCTCCTTGGCAAGGTGCCCTACGAGGCGATCCACTACGAGCCCATCACCCTGCCTCCCATCAAGACCGAAGGGTATGAGCGCCCGCCGCTCACCAGCCAGCACTTCGTGCCGGACGTCACCGCCGCCCTCGAGTCAGACAAGCACGGGCAGTGACGGGTTCCGGCCAGC
>NZ_JBFOCP010000049.1:98880-143867 GCF_040907855.1 Aeromonas sp. s4
CCCGCTGGCCGGAACCCGGGCTTCGGATGACGGGCAATAAAAAGCCGGTCTTGCGACCGGCAAAAGGCATTGAACATATAGAAAGGAAAACCTGGCACTCTCGCCCTCTCAGGCGCGGATATATTTGGCCGTGCGCGGGAACGCCTGCTCTTTGGCATCGAACAGGTAGCAGGCTTCGGCCGGGATGCCGACGCTGTACTCCTGGCCGGTGGCCACGTCGATGTCGGAGCTCGCCTTGACGGTGAAGTCGTGACCATCCACGTCCATGTAGACAAAGGATTCTGCCCCCAGGTGTTCGGCTACCTGCACCACGCCGCTCACGCGGCTGTCGGCATGGGCATGACCCAGCGGCACCAGGTGCTCGGGGCGAATGCCCAGCTCCACCTTGTCGCCCACCGCGCCGCGACGGGCATCCACCCGGGCACGCACGGTATCGCCGGAGGTGAGCTTGACCACGCACTCCTGCTCACCGATCTCCACCAGCTCGCCCGCCAGGAAGTTCATCTTGGGGGAGCCGATGAAGCCCGCCACGAACTTGTTGTCCGGGTTGTGGTAGAGCTCGAGGGGGGTGCCGAACTGCTCCAGGTTGGTGGCCGCCTCGCCCTTGAGGGGGCTCAGCACCACGATGCGGTTGGCCAGCGTCATGGCCTCCACCTGGTCGTGGGTCACGTAGATGATGGTGGAGTTGAGCTCCTTGTGCAGCTTGGCGATCTCGATGCGCATCTTGACCCGCAGGGCGGCGTCGAGGTTCGACAGCGGTTCGTCAAACAGGAACACCTGCGGCTGCTGCACGATGGAGCGGCCGATGGCCACCCGCTGACGCTGACCGCCAGAAAGGGCCTTGGGCTTTCTGTCCAGCAGCGGCTCGAGACCCAGGATCTCGGCGGCGCGCATCACCCGCTTGTGGATGTTCTCCTTGTCCATCTTCTTGAGCTTGAGGCCAAAAGCCATGTTCTCGTAGATATTCATGTGCGGGTAGAGGGCGTAGGACTGGAACACCATGCCCACGTTGCGCTCCACCGGTGGCACGTCGTTCATGTAGCGCCCACCGATGGTCAGCTCGCCGCTGGTGATGTCTTCCAGACCCGCGATCATCCGAAGCAGGGTGGACTTGCCGCAGCCGGACGGGCCGACGAAGACGATGAACTCCCCTTCCTTGATGTCGAGGTTGATGCTGCGCAGGGTGTCCTTGTGGACAGCCGGGTCGTAATTTTTGCGAACGTTGTTGAGTACTACTTCAGCCATGTCGAGCTCCGCTCTTGAATCTTTGCAAATCGTGATGACGGGGGGAGCCAGCTCCCCCGGCCATGAACCGTTAACCTTTCACGCCGCCTGCGGTCAGACCGCCCACCAGCCAGCGCTGGGCGAGCAGGAAGACGACCGTGATGGGGAAGCCTGACAGCACGGCGGCTGCGGCGAAGTCACCCCACAGGTAGTTCTGCGGATAGAGGTACTGCTGGGCGCCGACCGCCAGGGTCAGATTGTTCACATCCTGCAACAGGATGGAGGCCATGGGCACCTCGGTGATGGAGCCGATGAAGGCCAGGATGAACACCACCGCCAGAATGGGCACCGACAGGGGCAGCAGGATCAGGCGGAACGCCTGCCACGGAGTAGCGCCATCGATGGCCGCCGCCTCCTCCAGGGAGGAGTCGATGGTCTCGAAGTAGCCCTTGATGGTCCAGACGTGCAGGGCGATGCCCCCCATGTAGGCCAGGATCAGGCCACCGTGGGTGTTGAGACCCAGCCAGGGGATGTAGTCACCAATCTTGTTGAAGAGCGCGTAGATGGCCACCAGTGCCAGCACCGCCGGGAACATCTGGAAGATCAGCATGCCCTGCAGGATGGTGGACTTGCCACGGAACCGCAGACGGGCGAAGGCGTAGGCACAGGTGGTGGAGAGCACCACTATCATCAGGGCGGTGATGCCCGCCACCTTGATGGAGTTCCACAGCCAGGTCAGCACCGGGAACGGCGGCGGCGTGATGCTGCCGTCGGCGTTGGTGATGGACATGCCGAGCGCCAGCTTCCAGTGATCCAGGGTCGGATTGGTGGGGATGATCTCCCCCACCGAGAAGTTGCCGTTACGGAACGAGATGGCGATGACCATGATCAGCGGGAAGATGATCAGTGCCAGGAAGCCCCACATCACCAGGTGGGTTGCCCACACCCGGTATTTGACTGATTTGGGTTGTACGATTGCCATGTTGAAGCCTCCTTACAGTTGCTTGTCGGCTTTGGACAATTTCAGGTTGAGCAAGGCCAGCGCACCCACGATGAGGAAGATGGCGGTGGCGATGGCACTGGCCAGACCGTAGTCCTGACCACCCGAGCCCTGGAACGCGATCCGGTAGGTGTAGCTCACCAGCAAGTCGGTGGTCCCGGCCGGCGTGGTGGCCCCGATGATGTCCGGCGCCCCGTTCGTCAACAACTGGATGAGCACGAAGTTGTTGAAGTTGAACGCGAACGAGGCAATCAACAGCGGTGTCAGCGGCTTCATCAAGAGCGGTACGGTGATCTTGAAGAAGTTCTGTACCGGCCCCGCCCCGTCCATGGCGGACGCCTCGTAGAGATCTTCCGGAATGGCCTTGAGCAGGCCCATGCAGAGGATCATCATGTAGGGGTAACCGAGCCAGGTGTTGACGATGAGGATCATCACCTTGGCCAGGAAGGGATTGGTGTACCAGTCCGGTTTGATCCCGAAGGCCGCTTCCAGGAACAGGTTGATTTCACCGAAGTTCTGGTTGAACAAGCCCTTGAACACCAGGATGGAGATGAACGCCGGTATCGCATAGGGCAGGATCAGCATGACCCGGTAGAAACCACGCCCCCTGAGCTGCTCCCACTGCACCAGACACGCCAACACCATGCCAATCGCCAGGGTGAACGCCACCGAACAGGCGGAGAAGATCACGGTCCAGACGAAGATCTGCATGAAGGGACTCTGGATACCCGGGTCCGTCATGATGCGCATGAAGTTTTTCCAACCCACGCTCACCACGAAACCGGGGGCAACGCCCTTGCCGACGAAGTGACCTTCCGCATCGATGTACTGGTAGAAGCCGGTGTCACCGTTGGGCAGCATCAGCTCGCCGCTCTGGTTGTCACGCAGCAGGTTGCTGTCCTTGATCATGACGCCGGACTTGAGCACGGCGCCGTCGACCAGCTGGGTATAGAGCTGTTTCTGGGCGGCGAACTTGCGCAGGCTGCTCAGGGTCAGATGGATATTGCCTTCGGGCAGTACCACATCCAGGGCACTCAGGTGGGTGCGGTGATCAACGATGGCACGAATGGGTGCCGCCTCGCCGACCGTGGCCCCGTCCAGAGGCTGCAACTGAACAACCTGGGGCTCGTCACGGACCCGTCCTTCACGGACGGCCAGGGTACGCGCCTTGTTGTTCAGCAAGGTAAGGGGTTGACTGATAAAGGATTGGTCGTCCTGTTTCAGCAGCAGCTGAAACTGATTGTTCTCACCACCCAGGAGGGTGAAATCGAATTCACCGCCGGTCACCTTGTAGGTTTTTTTCAGATGGTAATCCCGAGCCTGCTCAAGGGAGAGCAAGTTGGATCCCGAATAGTTGGTGAAGGCGATGCCGATCGTGTAGGCAAGAGGGAAGATGATAAAAACAACCATGCCTGCCACACCGGGGAAAATATAACGGTGGGCATAGGTCTTCTTGTTCATGAAGACATAGAGACCGACGGATACGACCACCAGATCGAGCAGGGCAAATACCCACTCGCCGCTGGCATACATCATCACGGCCGCATAACCATTAAGCACTGCGATCAGTGCCGCCATGGTCCATTTCAGCCAGACGTACTTGTCTTTCTTCGGACCGGCATAGGATTCGATAGAAGGTACTACTTCCATGCCAATTAACCTTTATTGCGCCAAGAGAGATTGAGAGAGTGGGAGGCCCGAAGGCCTCCCGGGTAGTGCATGCTTACTGGACGATACGCTTGGCAGCGGTATCCAGGGCTTCGTCAACACCCTGACGGCCAGAGGTGACGTTCTTGAGGGCGGTTTCGAAGGAGGACCAGAAACGGCTCATCTCGGGCACGGACGGCATCGGTTCGCCGTTCTGGGCGTTCAGCATGGTGGCCTTGATGTTGGGGTCGGCTTCCAGGGTCTTCTGGAAGGACTTCAGGGCCACGGCACCCAGCGGCTTGTCGGCGTTCATCGGCGCCAGACCGGCATCGGTCAGCAGGTAGTTCTCGAGGAACTCGATGGCCAGATCCTTGTTCGGGCTGGCGGCGTTGATGGTGGCACCCAGTACGCCAACGAAGGCCTTGGCCGGCTTGCCTTTCAGGGTCGGCAGCTGGGCTACGCCATACTTGATGCCGCTCTTGTCCAGGTTGCTCCAGGCCCAGGGACCGTTGATCATCATGGCCACTTCGCCCTTGTTGAACTTGGCGTCCATCACACCGTAGTCGATGCCCTTCTCCAGGTGACCGGATTTGATCATCTCGGAGATGTAGCCGACGCCGGCCTTGGCACCTGCGTTGTTCACGCCGGTGTCTTTGACGTCATAGCCGGTGGCGGTCTTCTTGAAGGCATAACCACCGTTGGCAGCCACCAGGGGGTAGCTGAAGTAGGGGGTGTCATAGGCCCACATGATGGCGCGCTTGCCATTTTTCTTCAGGTCTTCGTCGATCTTGGCGATCTCTTCGAAGGTCTTCGGCGGGTTGGGCAACAGATCCTTGTTGTAAATCAGGCTGACGGCTTCTACCGCGACCGGGTAGCCATAGGTCTTGCCATCGACGGTCATGGCATCCCAGGCGAATTGCTCGAACTTGGCCTTGGTGGCGGCATTCGGGGTCACGGGAACCAGCAGACCGGACTTGACCCACTCACCGTAACGGTCGTGAGCCCAGAAGAAGATGTCCGGGCCGTTGCCGGTGGCGGCGGCTTGCTGGAATTTGACTTCAACCTGATCCGGGTGGGCGACGGTGACCTTGATGCCGGTTTCGGCTTCAAACTTCTTGCCGACTTCGGCCAGGCCGTTGTAGCCCTTGTCACCGTTGATCCAGATGGTCAGCTGACCTTCATCAATGGCAGCAGTGGCAGAGCAGGCCACGCCCAGGGTAGCCAGACCGATCAGGGATGACAGCAATTTCTTTTTCATGAGCCTTTCCTTGTATTAGTTCCGCGCTGTAAGAGCATTGTGTGCAGATGAATATTATCCCAAGCAGTCAATGCCTCACATGACACGCCTCGCATTTTTGAAATGCAATTACGTATTTTCTTCCAGAAAGTTATGAAAACATTTTCTTATTTCAGCGACTTAGGAAGGGATATCCCCATATTTTTGCCAAGATATGGAAATTAAATTACAGAAAGGAAATTAATTTACGTCATTGAAAGGGATTTCACCCCACTGAAAACCCTTTCATTCCCGATATTTTGTTCAATGTGTTAACAAAAGTACTGAGGTGGTTTCCATCTACATCACCCCCTTAAATAAAAAGGCACCGGAGCGGACTCCGGTGCCTTTTTGCAAGAAATGACGGCTGGATCACATTACGACTGGCGCAGCAATTGATCCTTGAGATTGGGCGGGACTCCCCTGATGGTCAGGGTGTCGGTCTGGGGATCGTAAAAGACCCGGCTGTTGAGCAACTTCTGCTCGAAGCTCAGGGTCAGGCCGCCACCGGAGCCCACAAACTTGGTCAAGCCCCGCAGGGTGGAGCGGTCCGCCGGGAAGCGCTCCTCCAGCTCGTACTCCTGACCGATGAAGCTGTAAAAATCGAGGTCCCCATCACCGGGCAATTCCGCCGACAGCTCCTTGATCTCGATCTCCTCGCCAGCGCTGGCCTGCTCGGTGCAATATTTGAAGACCTGCTTCTTGTAGTCATTGCGTTCGGCCGGTTCGAGCTGGCGGCTCTCGCAGTAATCGTCCACCGCCTGCAGCAACCCCTTGTTCTGGATCTTGGCATCCATGCCCTCCCGGGCCCCCAGCAGATCCATGAAGAAATCCCCCAGCTTGCGACCGACCCGGCCCTTGCTGAAGGTGATATAACGACGCGAATCCCCCTGGGTTTTCCACTCGGTGAGATCGATGCGGGCCACCAGGTTCAATTTGCCGATATCCAGGTACTGGATGTGGCGCAGCTCCAGCGCCTCGCTCACGGTGACGCTCTCCTTGCCTTCCAGCAGGGCGATCATCAGGTAATCCACCCCCACATAGTTGTACTTGGCAATCAGCAACACCCCTTGCTCGTCCAGGGCATGCTCCACCAGCTGCTTGACCAGCATCTGGGTCAGGTTGACGGAAAAGGGGACGAACTCGGTCTGCTCCGCCAGCAACTGCTCCAGGGCGATGCGAAAGGCGGGGGAAGGCTGCTTGGGGGCGTCTTCCCCCTCCGCCAGCTCGGCGACGGCGGCCTCGGGATCGGCGAAGAAGCCAAAGCCCTTTCCCCCCTTGCCGTTGTAGATGCGATGCAGCTCCGCCATCAGCCCTTGTACCGCCTCGTCGGCAGGCAGGGTCTGGCTGCGGGTATCGGCGTGGGGCTGGCCATCGTTGCCCGCCCGCAGGGAGTGAAGAATGATCTTGTCGATATCGAGACTCATGTCACAAAGCCATAGTGTTAGCCGAAAGGGTGAAGTATTATAAGGCGCTTTGAACCGAGGTGAACCCAAGATTATGCCCATCGTATCAAAGTACAATAACGAGCAGTTTGACGCCCTGATGAACGACCTGATCACCGCCCTGGAGAAACACAAGGCACCGGTGGATCTCAGTCTGATGGTCCTTGGCAACCTGACCACCAACATCATCAACGGCATGGCCCCGGCCCAGCGCCAGGCGATCACCGAGAAGTTCATCCAGGCACTCACCGCCTCGGTGGGCCATCGCCACGATGCGCACTGAGTTTCTTCGCATTCTTTGATGTTTTTCAAGCAGATGGATCATTATGGTCGAAACCGGCAACCCCTATCGCGATAATGTCTCTCGCCTGATCACCTGGGGGCATTGGTTCTCCTTCTTCAACATCATCCTGGCCATGCTGATCTCGACCCGTTACCTGGGCGCCATCAGCTGGCCGTCGACTACGCTCGGCGTGACTTATCTCGTCATCAGCTGGATAGGTCATTTCTCGTTCCTGAGCTTCGTCACCTATCTGCTGACCATCTTCCCCTTGAGCTTCATCCTGCCCAGGGAGAAGCCGCTGCGCTTCATTTCATCCATTATCGCCACCCTGGCGCTGGTGCTGCTGCTTATCGACACCCAGGTGTTCCAGCTGTTCAAGTTCCACTTGAATGGCCAGGTGTGGCAACTGCTGCTGGATCAGGCGCAGACCGAAGAGGGCTCTATCTGGAGCATCATCTTCGTGGCGGTGCCCGCCATCTTCCTGCTGCAACTGCTGCTGTCGGCCTATGTGTGGCGCAAGATCAACAAGCGCAAACGCCGCCAGTACGGCAATCAGGTGGGACTGGCCCTGCTGGTCTGCTTCATCCTGACCCATCTGGTCAACAGCTGGGCGGATGCGACCCTGTATCAACCCATCACCATGCAGCGGGCCAACTTCCCCCTCTCCTACCCCATGACCGCCAGAAGCTTCCTGGCCAAGCATGGCTGGCTCGACCTCGAGCAGTATGAGAAGAAGGCCGAAGATCAGGGAAGCGCTGAGCACCGTCTGCTCTATCCCTTGCGCCCCCTCAGTGTGAGCGCACCCAGCGATCACAAAAACCTGCTGGTGGTGGTGGTCGACTCCCTGCGAGCCGACATGCTCAACAACATCAACATGCCCAATCTGCAACGCTACGCGGACAACCACTTCAATTTCCGCCAGCACATGAGTGGTGGCAATGATGAAGCCATGGGGATGTTCAGCCTCTTCTACGGGCTGCCCGGCCACTATTACGGGGACATCCGGGCCGACAAGCGCCCCCCCGTGCTGTTCGACGAGATGCTGCGTCAGGACTACCAGTTCGGCCTGTTCGGTGCACTGGAAGATGCCAAGCAGTATCGCCAGAGCCTGCTTGCGGGTCTGCGCAAGCAGGTCTTCGTCTCCCGCCAGACCGATGACCGCAGGCTCATCGACGACTGGCAGCAGTGGCTTGGCACGCGCACCGCGGACAGACCCTGGTTCTCTCTGGTCTATCTCTCTAGCCCGGGGGATTATCAGGTGCCAGCCAGCATCAAGGGCCCCTTCCAGCCCGAGTTGACCCGCTTCAACCCGGCCACTGCCTATCGGCCCGAGAACCTGCAGAAGCTGGAGAACCGCTACAAGAACGCGGTCTTCTATACCGATCAACTGCTGGAGCAGATGCTGACCCAACTGCAATTGCAGGGGCTTGATGATCAGACCATCGTCGTGGTCACCTCCAACCACGGTCAGGAGTTCAACGAGACCCAGAGCAACAGCTGGGGCTATGGCAGCAATTACTCGACCTATCAGGTGCAGGTCCCCCTGGTGCTGGCCTGGCCTGGTGCCGAACCTGCGCCCCAGGCGCAGGCGAGCAGCCACCTGGATCTGGTACCGACCCTGATGAAGAACATGCTGGGTGTACGCAACCCCTATCGTGACTACAGCACGGGGCGCAACCTGTTCGAAGCCAGTACACGCACCTGGCTGCTGGCGGGGGATCAGAATGACTTCGCCATCTATCAGGGCAACACCATCACCCAGTTCAACAAGCAGGGGGACTTCGAGCTGCTGGACCGTGACACCTATCGCCCCATCAAGCACGGCACCCCGGACATGGGCACCCTGATCCAGGTGATGAACGAGCTCAATCGCTTCTATCGCGCCCCCTGATCTGCGCCAGCCCACCTCCTTGAGCCCGCCCCTATGGCGGGCTTTTTCTTGCCCGCACCACCCCCGTCCTCCTGTTTCTCATGGCGTCATTCGCAAACGTATGCCACCACCTTACTGATTTAACTCTCAAAAAATTTAATTCGATCAATATCATAAAAACAAAATGATAATGATTGTCATTTATTGATCTACTTGACTCCCTCTGCAATAATCCGCGCCCTTCAGGCTTAAATAATAATTATTCTCAAATATGAAAATTCGACTGCTTCACTACTGGCCCATGCTGCTGTCCGGTACGGCGCTGGCTGCCAGCAATCCCGCCGGGGTCGACACAACGGACATGCCCCCCGAACTCAAGGGGCGGGAAACCATCGTGGTCAAGGGACAGCGCATCGAGCAGAAGCTCTCCGACGTGTCGGGTTCCATCACCGTCATCACGGAGGAGGATCTGGATCGCCAGGTTGCCACCGAGCTCACCGATGTGTTCAAGAACGAACCCGGCGTCTCGGTGACCGGCTCCGCCGGCCGCCCCCAGAACATCATCATCCGCGGCATGGGCGGCAACCGGGTGCTCATCATCAAGGACGGGGTGCGGGTCAGCGACGGTTTTGGCGCCGACGACCTCAACGACAAGGTGGGCCGCTTCAGCTTCGATCTCGACGATGTCAAACAGATAGAAGTAGCCAAGGGAGCCGGTTCCTCCCTCCATGGCTCCGATGCCATCGGCGGCACCATCGTCATCAGCACCAAGCAGCCGGAAGATTACCTTCAGGGCCAGGATGCCTATCTCGGCAGCAAGGTGCTGCACGATGGCAACAGTGACAAGCAGAAGCTGAGCGCCACCGGCGCCGCCCGGATACGGGATACCGAACACCTGCTGCGCCTCTCCGGCTGGCAGGGACATGAGACCGCCAACTACGACGAGAGCCGCATCCCGGCGGATCTGGATGGCCTCAGCGCCTCCACCAGCTCTCGCATCCAGCTGAACGAACATCATCTGCTGCGCCTCGAACTCGACTACTTCGAGGACAACGCCGAACGGGATCAGGGGCCGCGCGAAGTGCCCCAGCCCGATGGCAAGTGGCAGGTGCGCCAGTACCACGAGCAGGGCAGCCAACGCACGCAGGGGGGAAAGCTGGCCTGGGAGGCGAGAAACCTCGACACAATACTGGCCGACAGCCTCACCTGGAGTGCCTACGGCAATCACTCGAAAAACACCGCCAACAAGCGCAGCCTGCTGCAAAACGATCTGCTGAGCGGTTATCCGCGCTATCGCAGCGAACGGGAGCTCGCCACCTTCACCGAAGACAGGATCGGTACCGAGCTGGATGTGCGCCGGGATCTCGCCACCGGCCATCTCGCCCATCAACTCAGTTACGGCATCGAGCTAGAGCGCACCACCCACGAGCGGCCGGTGGAGAAGCTGAGTCTGGAGGCCGGCATTCCCCAACCCGGCCAGTCCGCCCCCTTCAGCCGCGCCCGTACCGACAGGGCCGGAGTCTGGCTCGGCGACGTGGCCAGCCTGGGCCAGTGGCAGTTCACCCCCACCCTGCGCATGGATCACCAGTGGCTCACGCCGCTGGACGGCAGCAACGACAGCAACCACAGCTGGCACCTCTCCCCGAGCCTGGCCACCAGCTACCGCTTCAACGACCGGTGGCGCAGCTGGCTCAGCTACGCCAACGGGTTCCGGGCGCCTTCCTACGACAAGGTGTACGGCAACATCCCCCACTACTTCGCCCTGCCGCCCTTCGAGATCATCGCCAACACAGGGCTCAAGGAGGAAACCAGCCACAGCATAGAGTGGGGGCTGAGTGGCGAGGGGGACAACTGGAGCATCAAGCCAGCGCTCTTCTACAACCGCTACTACAACTTCATCGACTGGCGCGAGGTGGGGCTGCGCCTGAGCGATGGTGTCATCCTGCGCCAATATCGCAACGTCGCCAAGGCCGAAACCTGGGGGGCCGAACTCGCCGCCAGCTACTGGCTGACCCAGGAGTGGGAGCTCGCCACCAAGCTCGGCTGGGTCGATGGCGAGGACAACAAAGGTGAAGCGCTGCGCACCCTGACGCCCCTCGAGGGCAACACCCGTCTGAGCTATCAGGCCAATGAGTGGAGTCTGGGCATTCAGGCGGACTATGCCGCCGCCATGAGCCGGGTACCCACCTGCGGCAACAGCCTGACCGGCCGCCAGGGGGACTGCCTCGAAAGTGCCGGCTGGCTCAGTTTCGCCCTGACGGCCGACTGGCTGGTCACCGACGCCCTGAAGGTCAACCTCAAGCTCGACAACCTGTTCGACACCCGCTACACCCGCTATCAGGATGTGGCCGGGCTGGAAGCCGGGACCGATGCTTCCCTCTTCACCCAGAGCGGCCGCACCTTGAGTGCCAGCCTGCGCTACACCTTCGTGGGGATCTGATGCACAGCCTATTGATCCTGGCCAGCCTGCTGGCCACGCCGGCCCCCGCCTCCCCCCTGCCTGAGGCAACCCTGGAGGCCGCGCCCCTCATCCCCGAGCGCCCGCAACTGATGAAGGGGGAGATAGCCCGTCTCGATCCCTATGGTGGCTGGCGTGACGACAGCCGCCAGGATCCCGCCCTCCTGACGCTGCTGCGCGAGCAGAACCGCTGGACCGAGCAGCAGCTCGCCGGCCAGGCGCCACTGGTGCAGCGCCTGCAGACGGAGTGGCAGGGCCGGGAGCGGGGCGACCCCGTGCCGGACGACTGGCTGAGCCAGGCTGGCAGCCAGTGGCGCATGGAGGCGGACGGCAGCCTGTGGCAACGCCGCGACGCCAATGACGCTCCCCGAAAGCGGCTGGCTCCCCGCCAACCTGCCGAGGGGTATTACGAGCTCGCCGCCTGGGCCCTGCACCCGGACGGGCACCTGCTTGCCCTGGCCGAAGACCGCAGGGGAGATCGGGACTACCGCATCACCCTGCTGGATCTGGCGAGTGGCGAGACTCTGGCCTCTTTGCCTCACCGCGCCGGCAATCTGCTCTGGAGTCTGGATGGCAAGACCCTCTACACCCTCGCCAACGAGCGCCAGACCCTGCGCCCCTGGCAACTGCTGGCCTGGCAGGATGGCAAGGAGACCCTGGTGTATGAGGAGCGCGATCCCGCCTGGCTGCTCGGCCTCTATCACACCACGGATCGCCGCCACCTGGTGCTGCAAAGCAACAACCACGACAGCTCGGAGCAATACCTGCTGGACGCGGGTCGGGCCGACCTGCTCAAGGGGCGCGAGCGCGGCCTCGAATACTACCTGGATACCCAGGGGGACAGGGTGCTGCTCAAGAGCAACCGGGACGGCGCCCTCGGCCTCTATCAGGTGGCCGACTTGAGCCTGGTGGCAAAGGGCGAGTGGCAACGGCTCTGGTCCGGCGAGGGCCGGGAACTCGAGAAGTGGCGCCTCTTTGCCCGGCACACCGTGCTGCAATACCGCAAGGAAGGGGATGACTGGCTCGATGTGCTGGACGCCAAAGGTGCGTTGATCCACAGCCTGCCGCTCACCGATGGCGCAGGCACGGCCTGGATCCAGGGCAGCCAGCAACCGGCCAGCGACAAGGTGCTCATTCGCCGCCAGGGGATGGCCGAGCCACCTCACCAGCGCTGGCTGGATCTTGCCTCCGGCGCCTGGGAGGGGACACCCGAGACCAGGGACACCTCCCCCTATCAGAG
Source organism: Aeromonas sp. s4 (assembly GCF_040907855.1). Classification (NCBI taxonomy): domain Bacteria; kingdom Pseudomonadati; phylum Pseudomonadota; class Gammaproteobacteria; order Aeromonadales; family Aeromonadaceae; genus Aeromonas; species Aeromonas sp. s4. Next base: position 111,324 of record NZ_JBFOCP010000049.1, read on the forward strand.
CGAGCGGCGCTGGATCGCGGGCAAGGACGGGGTCAAGGTGCCTGTCTCCCTGGTCTGGCGCAAGGGCATTACCCACCCCAGGGCACTGCTGCTCTACGGCTATGGGGCCTACGGCACCCCCATGCGCCCCTACTACCAGCCCCGGGTGCTGAGCCTGCTGGATCGCGGCTTCGTCTACGCCATCGTCCATGTGCGCGGGGGCGGTCTGCTCGGCGAATCCTGGTACCGGGAGGGTCGTGGCCGGGACAAACAGCACAGCGTGGATGATTTTCTCGCCGTGGCCGATGCCCTGGCACGGGATCCCGCCATCGATCCCGCCCGGCTGTTTGCCATGGGCGGCAGCGCCGGCGGCCTGCTGGTGGCAGCGGCACTCAACCAGGCGCCCACCCGTTTCGCCGGGGCCGTGCTGCAAGTTCCCTTCGTCGACCTGCTGGGCACCATGCAGGATCCCGAGCTGCCCCTCACCCGGCAGGAGTACGCCGAGTGGGGCAATCCGGCCATCCCGGGTGACTATGCCGCGATGCGCAGCCTGAGCCCCTACGACAACCTGCACAAGGCCCCTTATCCCCCCGTCTATGTGACGGGCGGCCTGCACGACAGTCAGGTGCCCTACTGGGAACCCCTCAAGTGGATAGCCCGCCTGCGATCCCATAGCACGGGAACAGGCCCCTATCTGCTGCGCACCGAACTCGACGGCGGCCACCTGGGCGCCCCCCGAACGGCGGCGCTGCGTGCGGCGCAGGAGTTTGCCTTCCTGCTCACCCTAGCGGGCGTCAACCACTGACCCCTTGTCCTCTTTTTCTGGAGTGAACCATGAAACCCTCTTCCCTGGCCCTCTGGCTGGCGGCAACCCTGATCTCATCGCCGCTGCTGGCGGCCGATCTGCAGTTTGTCGATGAACAACCCCTGACCACGACGCCGAAGCGCTGGCTCGAGCAGCGCCTCGGTGTGCTCCTCGCCCCCGATTACGACAGGGCCAGCCTGCTCGGCCACCATTACAGCTTTCGCCAGCTGGTGAACGGCCTGCCGGTGGCCGCCACCCAGGCCGCCGTCAGTGTCGACGAGGACGGCCGCCCCTGGCGCCTCTACCACAACCTGCGCCCCTTGCAGAGCACAGCGCCCGGCTGCGATGCCAGCGGCACCCTGGATCCCCTGCTCGCCACCCTGCGCACCGACGGCAACCAGATAGAGACGCTGGGGCCGGTCGAAGCCTGGTACTGGCGAGACGGCGATACCCTGGTGCCTGCCCTGCGCCAGCGGGTGCGCGAGCACAAGGCAGGCAATGCCAAGGCCAGCCAGGTGCAGCTGTTTGCCCGTTGCGACGGGGAGCAGGAGCTTGGCCGTCTCGGGGATCAGGCAACTACCCGCCCTCTGCATGTCGCCGACGCAGGCGATATGCAGGTTCAGGCCCGGGTGTTCGACCCCGATCCCCGCACCCGCCTGCAGGACGCCAGCCTGGTCTGGCACGACGCGCTGGTACTGGCAGAGGCCGCCTATCAGGATCCGGTTCCCCTGCCGGTGAGCCTGCAAGCCGGGCAGTATCGCCTGAGCGGCCCCCATGCCAGGGTGGTGGATGTCATGGCCCCCGAATCGGCCCCCTACAGCAGCAGTGACGTGCAGGGTTTTCGCCTGACCCGTGACGATCGCGGCTTTGCGGACATCAACGCCTACTACCATCTGGATCTCGCCCAGCGCCACCTCAAGGCGCTCGGTTTCACCGATCTCATCCCCGGGGCGCTCGACATCGACACGGACGCGGGCTATCAGGACAACTCCCTCTACGATCCGTTCGAACGCAGGCTGGAGCTGGGTCGCAGCGGCGTGCCCGATGCCGAGGATCCCATGGTCATCTGGCACGAGTTCGGCCACGGGGTGCAGCACCACATCCTGCCGGATCTCGGGGAAGAGGGTGACTGGGGAGCCATCGGCGAGGGCTTTGGCGACTACCTGGCCGCCAGTCATCGCCAGCGCAGCGAAGCCGGTCGCCAGTTCGAACCCGCCATGGTGTTCAACTGGGATGCCCGCTTCACCGACCGCACCCCACGCCAGCTCGACGATCTGCGCGCCCGCTACCATCCGGACTACCGCTACCCCGCCCACCGCACCATCAACGGCAGCAACGGGGATCAGCTCTGGGGCACCCCGCTGTTCCAGGCTCTGCTGACGGCGGTGGCCGAGCACGGCGAGGCGGCCAGGGACGAGCTTGATCGCGTCATCATCGAATCCCACTTCGGCCTGGGGCCGGCCATTCGCATGCCGCAACTGGCCCGGATCACCGTGGATACCGCCGCCCGTCTCTACCCGACGCGAGCCTATGCCCGTCTGCTGGAGCAGGCATTTCGCCAGCACGGGCTGCTGCAAGCCCCCGTCAATGTCGCCCTCGCCGAGGGGAGCGCCATCCCGCTGGGGCAGCGCCAATCGGTGCAGCTGACCCTCAGCAACCCGGGCAAGGGGGAGGTGACCCTCAACGAGCTGGCCCTCACCCTGCCAACCGGGTTGCAGGCCGATCCTGACAACTGGCAACCAGCGACCCTGGCCGCCGGTGCCAGCATGACCACCACCCTGCGCCTGCTGGCCCAGAGCCCGCTCGCCTGCGGCGACGAGGCGAGCCTCTCGGTGAATCTCGCCATGAGCGGTACCAGCCCCACCGAGCGCCAGTGGCAGCAATCCCTGACCCTGCCCATCGGCACCCCCGTCATCAGCCGGGCCAGTGGTCGGTCGCAGCGACTGAACGATGCCCAGAGCGAGGAGGTGCGCGGCCTGAGCGAAACCAGCCTGCTGCTGGAGAAGAGCGATGCCCGTGTGAGCGACAGGCTGCAACTGAGCCTGGATCTGCAGCATGAGGCGCTGGATGAGCTGGAGATCTGGCTCAGCTCCCCCGCCGGCACCCGGGTCCAGATCTGGGACAAGGGTTACAGCCCCCTGCCGAGCCTGAAAGGGGTCTTCCCCACCGAGTTGCAGCCCCTGCAACCCTTCAGCGCCTTCGAAGGAGAACCCCTGGCCGGTCGCTGGACCCTGGAGGTGGTGGACAGCAAACCGGGCAATCAGGGTCTCCTGAACGGGTGGAGCATCAGTCAGCGTACCGGCGCCCAGTGCGGCAACACCGTGCCCGTGCCGGATGACGGCATCATCCGCTTCGATACCTCGGACAGCAGTGGCGGGGGGGCCTTCCCCCTGCTCTGGCTGCTGCCGCTGGCCCTGTGGCGCCGTCTGCGTCGCCTCTGACTCTCCCTATATAAAGAAGAGAGGGGCCAAGGCCCCTCCAAGGACACACCATGACCATGAGAATGACCCCGATCGTCTGCCTGCTGGCCCCCCTGCTCAGCGCCTGTGGCGGCGGTTCGGACGAGGCTCCCCTGACCGCGCCGGACTACCGCCTGACGGTCAGCCTGCCCGCTGCGGGCACCCTGTGCATCAACCTGAACCAGAACGACGGCTGCGAAGCCAATGAGCCCGCCGTCAGCGGCGAGGCCGGTGCCCACACTCTGACCCGGCGCCACCCTGATCTGCTCACCACTCCCCTGCTGTTCATTCCGGCGGATCCCGCCGCCCTGCCCCTGGCCCACCCGGCGGCGCGTCAGGACAACCAGCACCTCACCCCCAGCCCCCTCAGCACCCTGCTGCAGACGCGTATCTCGGACGGGCTGCCACCGGCTCAGGCCCTGACGGACGTGCTGTTCGCCCTGGCGCCCCTTCACCCCGGCCCAGATCTGGCGGCACTGGCGCAGCTGGGCGACTTCAACCGCGCCCTCGCCGAGCTGGCCCTCGCCGCCTTCGATGACGAGGCCACCCTGCCCGCCTTGGCCGCCAGCGAACGCCGCCAGCAGATCTGGCAAGGCCTTGTCACCCTGCTGCCCGAGCTCGCCCGGCACTTTGCCGCAAGCCCCGAGCTCCTGAGCCAGCAGGCCAGACTCGCCGCCGTGCTGATGCAGCAGCAACCCCGGGCCCTGGTGACCGCCAGTGGCGTCACCACCTACACGGACGGGGTGGATTATCTGCTCACCCAGGAGCCTGCGGATCACCCGGGCCAGGAGGCAAGCCTGGGCCAGGCGCCCCTTCGCTATCGCAAGCTGGACGGCAAGGGGCAGCCCCTGGCGGACAATGCAGTCGAGTGGGAGTGCGTGGAGGATCTCAATACCGGCCTCGTCTGGGAGAAGAAGCTGGCGGATCCGGACAGTCCGCGGGATCTGCACCGCACCTTCGCCTGGGAGTTCGACAACTATCACCCGACCCAGGAGGAGCGGGATTATGCCTGCCCCGAAGGGGAGGCCATCTGCACCACGGAGCAGTACCGTCAGTGGCTCAATGCACAGCAACTGTGCGGCATCACCCACTGGCGCCTGCCCCACGCCCGTGAGCTGATGAGTTTGCAGCACTACGGCTCCCTCGCCCGCCAGGATGGCCAGCTCGTCACCCTGGATGTGCGCTACTTCCCCGATGTCGGTACCACCACCACAGACTTCAGCGGCTACTACTGGAGCCAGACCCTGACACCGTCCCGCCGGCTGGAGAGCGCGCCTCTGAGCGCCATCGCCCACATCTTCCTCGGCGAGGACGCCGGTGCCGACTATCCCACCCCAGTTCAAAACAGCAATGACGCCAACGGTCTGCAACTGCGCCTTGTGGCCGAGGTAACCCGATGAACAAGTATCTTCTGACCCTGCTGCTCACCCTGTGCAGCCCCCTGGCACTGGCCATCGCCATCTGCGACGACGCCCTGCCCCGTACCAGCCCCACCGCCCGTTTCCAGGATCACGGCAACGGCACCGTCACCGACAGGGGCACCGGTCTGACCTGGATGCGCTGCCAGCTCGGCCAGACCTGGCGCAACCAGAGCTGCGAGGGGGAACCCACCCGCCTCTACTGGCAACAGGCACTGCAGACGGCGGAACGGATCCGCACCGAACCGAGCCATGCCCTGTATGGCTTTGGTGGTCATCACGACTGGCGCCTGCCCACCATCAAGGAGCTCGCCAGCATTCTGGAGTCCGCCTGTTACAAACCGGCATTGAACGAAACCATCTTCCCCCGCGCCATGGCCGGGGATGGCAAGGAGGTGAACGACGGCTATGTCTATCTCTGGTCCTCCACCCCGGTGCCGGCCCTTCAGGGCGTCGCCTACCTGGACATCACCAGCGGCTCCGTCGCCCAGCGCGCCCCCCGCGCCTGGGCGAAACAGGTCCTGCTGGTGAGGTGACAGCCTGGCCATGGGGGCCACCCGGCCCCCTGTTTTACACGAGGCAAGAGGCGCCAGGGTGACCCTGGCCGTCAAAAAAGCATCAAATTGCGTCATGTGATGCCTGTTCAGGGCGGTTTTGCACGCCGCAGCGCTGGCATGAAACCGGCAGAGCGGTTAGTCTAGCGGCGTTGAACCAATCCCAAGAGGTACAGATGAAAACCGTGTTGCGTTTTAGCCTGCTGGGCGCCTTGTTATTGGGTGGCCATGCCTTCGCCGCCGAACCGAAAAAATTTGATATCAGCATGTTCCCCGCCGCCGAAGTGAACCAGGAACGTGTCGTGATCCGTCTGCCGGAAGTCGAGAACGAAGCCGACATGATGGTCGAGCTGCAAGTCGGCAAGAAAATGCTGGTCGACTGCAACCTGCCCCGCTTCGCGGGCAATCTGGAACAGCACAGCGTCAAGGGCTGGGGTTACAACTACCTGACCCTGGGCCAGGTCACCGGCCCCGTCAGTACCCTGATGGCCTGCCCGGACGGCCAGAAAAAAGAGAGTTTCGTCCAGATCTACGGTCAGGGCTTCTTCGTGAACTACAACTCCAAGCTGCCCTTCGTCATCTATGTGCCCCAGGAGTACGAGGTGCGCTATCGTCTGTGGCGTGCCGACAACCTGGCACAGCCAGCCATGATTGAGTGAGTGCCGCGCACTCGGGTTCAGCTCAGTCATGATGATAAAAAGGCGCCATACGGCGCCTTATTTTTAGCTTCCGAGCCCGTTTTTGAGCGGTTTTTCCTGTACAAAATCTGACATAACTCCACTATTTTTCAGGCTTTTTTGTGCAGCGCACCGCAAAATGCCCCCTCGGGATGCGACAAACTCTGTTCGATAAAAGATATTTATTAACATAGTAAGAAAATTGATTTTGCACTCTGCGACGGCCTGATGATACTTGCCCGCAAAGGTCAAACTAACCAGAACAAGAGCACTATGAGCTTCGAATCAGACAAGCGTTTCAACGACTTCAAACATTTTCCCCGTGGCCTGCGTCGCAGTGGCGAATTCACCGTGGCCGAAGCGGACAGTCTGGAAAAATATGGCACCGTGATGCTGGCGCTCTATCAGGGCAACCTGGCCCCGCGCGATGACGTAGAAAGTGCCTTTATCGAACAGGTCAAATCCGGCGCAGCCGGCAACAACCCCCACGCCAAGGTGTGGTTCAAGTATCTCAAAGTCATCGGCCCCAAGCGCGTGCACCGTCTGTGCACCGTCGCTGGCGGCGCCAATGAAGATGCTGGTGGCAGCTTTGAAGGCGGCGGTGGCGGCAGCGACGAGTCCCTCGATTAATGGATACCGAGCTGCTTCGGACCTTCATCGAGGTCAGCAAGACCCGGCACTTTGGCCGGGCGGCTGAAAATCTCTACCTGACCCAGTCGGCGGTGAGCTTCCGGATCCGCCAGCTCGAGCAGCAACTCGGGGTCAGCCTGTTTGCCCGTCATCGCAACAACATCCGCCTGACTGCCTCCGGTGAGCGTCTGCTGCCCTACGCAGACGCCATTCTGCATACTTTGGGGCGCGCCAAGCAGGACGTGGCCCTCTCCCCCGGTTTCAGCCAGCAGCTTGCCATCGGTGCCCCCGCCGTCTTCTGGGAGCTCGACTTCAACGACTGGCTGAACCATGTCTATGCCCTGGCCCCCGGCCTCGCGGTGCGCCTCGAAACGGCCTCCCGCGAGCACCTCTGTCGCCAGTTGCTGGAGCGCTCCCTCGATCTCGCCCTGCTCTCCGAGCCGACCAAGATCGACGAGATTGCCCTGCACCCCATCGGCGAGCTGGTGTTCGAACTGGTGAGCCGGGAGCCGGCCGCAAACGCCGACAGCTTGATGCAGATGCCCCACATTCATCTCGACTGGGGCACCAGCTTCGAACCGCCATCGAGCCGATTGCAGAGTCTGCAGAAGACCCCGGTGCTGCATTCAAGCTCCGCCAGCATGGCCCTGCAATTCGTGCTGGCCAACGGCGGCGCCGCCTACCTGCCAAGGCGCATGGTGAGCCCCTTCCTGGAGCAGGGGCAGCTTCATCTGGTGGAAGGGGGCCAATCCCTGAGCCGCCCGCTCTACCTCGCCTATCTGGAGAAATCCGACCGACGGGAGCTGATCGATCAGCTGCTCACCCTGCCTCTGGGCTGGCATGACGCCGACTTGCGTCAACCGCCTGCCAAATGAAACAGGGCGATTTCACGCCCAGACCAGTGTTTTCATCTACCGTAGTTATCGGTGCAGCACAAACAACATGAAAAAGGGGCCATCAGGCCCCCTTTTATATGGATGTCTTTGTGCATCAGCCGTGATGGCGACGGTCGTTGGCCTGGGCCAGCAGGGTGCGGCTCTCGCGCAGGAACTCCTCCGCCCGCTCGCCGAAGAAGCCGGAGACCTGGCTGAAGGCCTCGATGAAGCCCTCCCTGTCGCCCCGCTCCAGCAGGCCCAGCGCCTCGCCGAAGTTCTGGTAGTAGCGGCGGATCATCGCGAGGTTCTGGGGCGACGACAATATGATGTCGGCGTAGAGATGGGGATCCTGGGCAAACAGCCGTCCCACCATGGCCAGCTCCAGCCGGTAGATGGGAGAGCTTAAGGCAAGCAGGCGGTCGAGGTTGGCCTGCTCCCGGGAGAGGTGCCAGCCGTAGGCGAAGGTGGCAAAGTGGCGCAGCGCCTGAATGAAGGTCATCGCCTCGTCGTGGGCCCTGGCCTCCACCTGCTGCAAACGCGCCCCCCAGATGGTCATCTGTTCCAGCAGCCACTGGCTGGCGGCGGGATCGCGTCCCTGACAGCAGACGATCACCTGCTTGGCGAGGCTCGCCACGTCCGGCCCGAACATAGGGTGCAGCCCCAGCACAGGCCCCTGGTGTACCGCCAGCATATGGGCAAGCGGTTCACTCTTGACGCTGGTCACGTCCACCAGCAGGCAGTTCTCAGGCAGGTTGCCGAGCCGGTCGATCACCTGGCAGGTGACGTCGATGGGCACCGCCACCATCACCAGCCCGGCGCCGTGCAGGATCTCGTCGGCGCGCGGCCAATCGGCCTGACCCAGGGTTTCGACCCGGTAGCCCGAGAGGCTGAACAGGTTGCCGAACAGGCGGCCAAGCTGCCCCTGGCCACCGATGATCACCACCTTGCCGAGCTCAGGCTTCATGCACTTGAAGTGGTGCTCCTTGTCGCTGGCGGACTCCAGAATATAGGATTCGCGCATCACCCGGCGCAGCACATCCTCGATAAGGTCCCCCGGCACCCCCAGTGCCTCGGCCTCGGCGCGGCGGCGGGCCAGCATGCTCGCCTCCCGATCCGGCGCGTAGATGGGCAGGCCGTGCCGGCTCTTCACTTCCCCCACTTCCCCCACCAGGGCGAGACGGGCAGCCAGCAGATCAATCAGCTGCTTGTCCACCGCATCTATCTTGTCCCTGAGGGCATTCAACTCTTCCGCCATGTCCAGTCCCTGCTGGCGCCGCCCGCAGCGACGCCCTGTCATTCAAGAGGCAACAAGGTATCACGGCAGTGATACCTCGATGGTTCAATCAGTTACAACAAGATACCACGGCTTATGCCGATGTTCTGGCCAAAAGTGGTGCCGTCAGCTGGCTGTGGCAGCGGGCCAGCAGCGCATCCGTGGTCTCCCAGTCGATGCAGGCATCGGTGATGGAGACGCCGTAGCGCATCTCGCACTTGGGCTGCTCGCTGGACTGGTTGCCTTCGAACAGGTTGGATTCGAGCATCACCCCGATGATGGAGCGGTTGCCCTCCTGGATCTGGTGAATGACGTTGTCGGCCACCTTGGGCTGCAGCCGGTGATCCTTGCTGGAGTTGCCGTGGCTGCAATCCACCACCAGACCGGGCAGCAGGCCCGCTTTCTCTAGCGCCTCTTCCGCCAGCGACACATTGACCGAGTCGTAGTTCGGGTGCTTGCCGCCGCGCAGGATCACGTGGCCGTCCGGGTTGCCCTGGGTCTGCAGCAGCGCGACTTGGCCCTGCTGGTTGATCCCCATGAAGGCATGGGGGCTGGAAGCGGCCTGCAGCGCATTGATGGCGGTGCCCAGGTTGCCGTCGGTGCCGTTCTTGAAGCCAACCGGCATGGAGAGGCCAGAGGCCATCTCCCTGTGGGTCTGGGATTCGGTGGTGCGGGCACCGATGGCAGACCAGGAGAAGAGCTCCGCCAGGTATTGCGGGCTGATGGGGTCGAGCGCCTCGGTCGCCAGCGGCAACTCCAGCTCGGCCAGCCAGCAGAGCAGCTCGCGGGCGCGGTGCAGACCCAGTTCCACGTCAAAGGTGCCGTCCAGGTTCGGATCGTTGATAAAGCCCTTCCAGCCGACCGTGGTGCGCGGCTTCTCAAAGTAGACCCGCATGACAATGTAGAGAGAATCCTGATAGGCGTCATGCAGCGCTTTGAGTCTGGTTGCGTACTCTTTGGCAGCGTCCATGTCGTGGATGGAGCAGGGACCACAGATCACCAGCAGGCGGTGATCGCGACGGTGGATGATGTCGGCGATGGTATTGCGGGCCCCTTGCACGAATGCCAGCGCGCGATCGGAGATGGGCAGTTTCTCCTTGAGCTGGGCAGGCGTGATCATCACTTGTTCGGACTGGATATGGATGTTGTTCAGGGGATCTCTTTGCATCTTCTCATTCTCTCTACTGTTTCAAGCCAAGGGCGCTGACCGTTCATTTTTGTTTACACAAGTCAGCACTTTGTTACGCAACCGCCCCCACCTTACCAAGGAAAAACAAACAATCAAGTGAAACTAGCGTATTGCACGCTAACCGATGGATAAATGACCAAGAATGCAGAGTGAAACAACTCAAAAGTAGCGACACGCGAGGCCAAACCAGCCCCAAATTGTAAACATTTAATTACACTCATCCATTTCAATATCATCTCTCTGCCCCCTCTCATGGCCCCTCATCCCGGCGATGACCCCGGGCACAAAAAAGCGGGGCACCTGGCCCCGCTTGCATTCCCGTGTTGCTCTTCTTTTATTATTTGCCGTGGGCCTTGATAGCCTCGACCGCCTTGTCGGGAAAGTCGCTGAATACCCCGTCCACATCGGCCTGGTAGAGGAAGATGTTGAGCAGGTCGGTGAAGTCTTTCGCATAGGCCGGGATCTGCCCCTCATCCTGACGGAAGGTATAAGGATGCACCTTGAGACCGGCCGCGTGGGCCTCTTTCACCATGCCGATGAAGACCGGCTTGCCGGGAGTGCCCGGCTCGGTCACCACCATGGGTTTCCAGGGACCGATTCCCTCGGCATAGGTGGCGATGGTCTTCATGGCCCCCGGCTTGAACATCCAGTCATAGCTGTAGGGGGTCGCCTTGCCCTTGGCGTCATAGACCATGGTCTCGTTCCAGTCGGTCTCGGCCATCAGCTGCACCAACTTCAAGTCCATACCCATGGCGGGCATCAGTTCGCTGTTGATGCGCTTGAGCTCGTTGGCATCGAAACACTGCAGATAGACCTTGTCGCTCTTGCTGGTGTAGCCGTACTCCTTCAGTACCTTGAGCACCGCCCTGGAGATGTCCTTGCCCTCGTGGCGGAACAGCCAGGGAGCCTTGATCTCCGGGTAGATGCCGATGTGCTTGCCGGTGCTCTTGTTGAGCCCCTGGATCATCTCGATCTCTTCCTGGAAGGTGTGGATCCTGAAGCTCGACTTCCACATCGGGAAACGGGCCGGATAGACCGGCACCTGCTTGCCGTCCACCAGTTGGAACGGCTCGGTCATGCGCAGGGAGCGCACCTCGTCCAGGGTGAAATCCACCACATAGTAGCGACCGTCCGGGCGGGCCCGGCCGGGGAAGCGCTCGGCCACGTCCGTGATGCCATCAAGGAAGTGATCGTGCATCACCACCAGCTGGTCATCCTTGGTCATCACCAGGTCCTGCTCCAGATAGTCGGCCCCCATGCCATAGGCCAGGGCCTTGGATTCCAGGGTGTGTTCCGGCAGGTAACCGGAGGCACCACGGTGGGCGATCACGATTTTGCCTTCGTCGGCCGCCAGTGCGGGCAGCGCCAGGGCAGCCCCGAGGCCAAGGGCTATCAGGGTACGGTGAGGTTGCTTCATCAAGAGATCTCGTTGTTATGGTGTGTAGGATGCAGGTAATTGTTATAGCAGGGGTTTATTGCAGTTTGACGGCGGACGGCAAAGGCCGCCCGCCGTGGGTCATCAGCTGGCCTTGGGCAGGGCGTGGTGGTGTTCGAGCAGCCAGGCACCGAGCTGCTGCTGTTCGGATTCCGACAGGCGCAGCCCCAGCTTGCTGCGGCGCCACAGGATGTCCTCCAGGGAGTGGGCCCATTCGCGCGCGATGAGATAGCGCACTTCGGATTCATACAGTCCGGCGCCAAAGTGCTGGCCGCGCTCCTCCTTCAGCCAGAGGCGGGCATGAGCGCCATAGGATTCGGCGATGCGCAGGGCGCTGCGATCGTCGAGCCAGTCGAATTCCAGCGCAAAGGCTCGCGCCAGTTCACGCACCGAGCAGTCGAACTCGCCACCGGGCAGCCGGCTGTTGGCGGTCCAGTCCTCTCCCATCTGGCTGAACCAGGGCTTGAGCTTGTTGCAGGCGGCCTGGGCCAGCTTGCGGTAGGTGGTGAGCTTGCCGCCAAACACCGACAACAGCGGCGCGCCGTCGGATTCACCACTGAGCTCGAGCGTGTAGTCCCGGGTCACCGCCTGGGGTGAATCGGACTCGTCGTCACACAGGGGGCGCACCCCGGCATAGGTCCACACCACGTCTGCCGGGCTTATCTGCCTGGTGAAGTGGGCATTGACCACCTTGCACAGATAGTTGATCTCGGCATCGCTGATCTTGGCCTCCCGCGGGCTGCCCTTGTGCTCCACGTCCGTGGTGCCGATGAGGGAATAGTCCTGCTGGTAGGGGATGACGAAGACGATGCGGTTGTCCTCGTTTTGCAGGATGTAGGCCTCTTCGCGCTCATGGATGCGCGGCACTATCATGTGGCTCCCCTTGATGAGGCGAATGCCGCGGGGGGATTTCTCGCTCAGGCTCTCGTCATAGAAGGTCTTGACCCAGGGGCCCGCCGCATTGACCAGACCACGGCAGCTGACGGTGAACTGCTCGCCCCCTTCCCGCTCCAGCGTCAGGGTCCAGTGCTTGGATCCGCGCACCGCCTTGACGCAGCGGGTACGGGTCTGCACATCGGCGCCCTTGTCCCGCGCCAGCATGGCATTGAGCACCACCAGCCGGGCGTCGTCGACCCAGGCGTCCGAGTATTCAAAGCCCTTGTTGATGCCGCTCTTGAGACCGTCCTGCGGCAGGAAGCGCAGGCCGCAGCTCCCCTTGAGCTTGTCCCGCTTGGCCAGGTTGTCATAAAGGAAGAGACCGGCGCGGATCATCCAGGCCGGACGCAGGTGCGGGCGATGAGGCAGACGAAAACGCATGGGACGGGCGATGTGGGGAGCCATGCCGAGCAGGACCTCCCGCTCCGCCAGCGCCTCTTTCACCAGCCGGAATTCGTAATGTTCGAGATAGCGCAGGCCGCCGTGGATCAGCTTGCTGGAGTTGGACGAGGTGGCAGAGGCGAGATCGCTCGCCTCGAACAGCGCCACCTTCAGCCCCCGCCCCGCCGCATCTGCCGCGATGCCGACCCCGTTGATGCCGCCGCCGACGACGACCAGATCATAATGTTCGCTCATGTTCACCTACTTTCTTATTTTGTGTTTGCCATGACAGCAATGTTTGATTTCGCTCATATTAGAACATGAAAAACCAATAAACGAACATTTCGTGAGAGAAATGTGATCGCGATTGTTTTCACAATGCTAAAAATGCTGCCAGTCGGTGACGGCCTGGCAAGGCTAAGGTCTGCCGGAAACAGCCACTTCGGGCTGGGAGGAGAACAAAGAGTCACGGATGGGGAGGCCATGAGGCAAAGTGATGAGCGCCATGGCGTGAATCCCTCACAGGCGCCAAGCGTCGGTGCAAACCTGGCGCCCGAGTGCGGGGGCAACATCAGGGGGTCAAAGAAGGAGTGTCAGCGCCAGGAACTGGCCGCTTAGGCGCCGCAAGGGAGACGCCGCAAGCCGGGAGGAGGCAGGAAAAAAAGCGGCCGCCCCGAGGCGGCCTGATGCCTGTGCGGGGAAGCTCAGCAGATATGGCAGGCGATCTGATGCTGGGACATCAGGCGCATCAGCTTCTCCGGCGGCTCCTGATCCGTGAACAGGGCGTGGATCTGGTTGAGGTTGCCGAGGTTGACCATGGCGTTGCGGCCAAACTTGGTGTGGTCGGCGGCAAGGAACACCTGGCGGGAGTGGGCGATGATGGCTTGGGCGATCTTCACCTCGTGATAGTCGAAATCGAGCAGGGAGCCGTCGCTGTCGATGCCCGAGATGCCGATGACGCCGTAGTCCATGCGAAACTGGCCGATGAAGTCGCGGGTCGCCTCCCCGACGATGCCGCCATCCCGGTTGCGAATTTCACCGCCGGCGATGATGACGGTGAAGTCATCCTTGGCGGTCAGGATGCTGGCGACGTTCAGGTTGTTGGTGACCACGCGCAGCTCCCGGTGGTCGAGCAGGGCCCGGGCGATGGCCTCGGTGGTGGTGCCGATGTCGATAAAGAGCGACGAGCCGTCGGGGATGTTGGCGGCCACTTCCCGGGCGATGCGCTCCTTCTCCTTGAGCTGCATCACCTTGCGGGCACTGTAGGCGGTGTTGACGGTGCTCGAATGCAGTGAGGCCCCGCCGTGATGGCGCCGGATCTTGTTCTGTTCGGCGAGATCGTTGAGATCCCGGCGAATGGTCTGGGGGCTGACGTCAAAATGGGTCACCAGATCGTCGGTCGAGACGAAACCCTGCCGGGTCAGGACGTCCAGGATCTCCAGATGTCGTTGGGTTTGCTTCACGCTTGCACTCCGCAGATGAGACGAAAAAAGGCCCCGGCAGGTGCGGGGCCTTTGGCAGTGTACCTGATCCCTTTTCCAATCGATAAGGGCAGGATCACGTTTTATGCCTTATGGGCAGCCGCCTTGGCGGCAATCGACTCGTTCTCGTGCTTGAGGGTCATGGCCAGCAGGATGATGGAGAGCACGCAGGAGACGGTGAGCACCATGAAGCCGCCGTCCCAGCCGAAGTGGTCAACGGTGTAGCCCAGCATGGCGTTGGCCGCGACCGCGCCACCCAGATAACCGAACAGGCCGGTGAAGCCCGCCGCGGTACCGGCCGCCTTCTTGGGCGCCAGCTCCAGGGCGTAGAGGCCGATCAGCATGACGGGGCCATAGATGAGGAAGCCGATGGCAACCAGGGCCATCATGTCGATGGTCGGGTTGCCCGCCGGGTTGAACCAGTAGACCAGCACGGAGAGGGTCACCAGCACCATGAACAGGATGCCTGCCGGGGCACGGCGGCCGTTGAACATCTTGTCGGAGATCCAGCCGCACAGCAGGGTGCCCGGGATCCCCGCCCACTCATAGAGGAAGTAGGCCCAGGAGGAGTGATCCACGCTGAAGTCCTTGGCCTCTTTCAGATAGGTGGGCGCCCAGTCCAGCACGCCGTAACGGATGAGGTAGACGAAGGCGTTGGCGATGGCGATGTACCAGAGCAGCTTGTTGTGCAGCACGTACTTCATGAAGATCTCCTTGGCGGAGAACTCCTGCTCGTGGCTTTCGTTGTAATCCTTCGGGTAGTCGTTCTTGTACTCCTCGATGGGGGGCAGACCGACCGATTGCGGGGTATCGCGCATCACGAAGAAGGCGATCACCGCGATGGCCGCCGCCGCCGCCGCAGGCACATAGAAGGCGCTGCGCCAGTCGTTGAACCAGCCCATGCCGAGGATGAACAGGGGGCCTATCATGCCGCCGCCCACGTTGTGGGCCACGTTCCAGACCGAGACGATCTCACCCCGCTCCTTCTGCGACCACCAGTGCACCATGGTGCGACCGCAGGGGGGCCAGCCCATGCCCTGTGCCCAGCCGTTCAGGAACAGGAGCACGAACATGATGCCAATGCTGGAGGTAGCCCAGTGCATGGTCCCCATCATGAACATGATGCCTGCCGAGAGCAGCAGACCGGCGGAGAGGAAGTAGCGCGCGTTGGATCTGTCCGACACGTTCCCCATCAGGAATTTGGAGAGACCGTAGGCGATGGAGACGCCGGAGAGGGCCAGACCCAGATCCCCGCGGGAGAAGCCCTGCTCGATGAGGTAGGGCATCGCCAGACTGAAGTTTTTCCGTACCAGGTAGTAACCCGCATACCCGAAGAAGATCCCGAAGAACACCTGCCAACGCATGCGTTTGTAGAAGGGATCCACCTTGTCGGCCGGCAGCCGGTCGATATGGGGTGCAGGCCTGAAGAGACTAAGCATGTTCTGCTTCCTTTTATTGTTGTTCTGGGCGGTTGAGGACGCCCCGCTCATGCCGGCGATCAGACGCGTCTTGATTCGCAAGCGAGCCTATTGTGCTCATTTGTGAACATTTAATCTGTGATGAGCGCTAAATTATTGCAGTTTTATTACAAAAATTGTGACGTAGTGAGTGAACGCGCATCCAGGGTCAGCCCACGCATGGCGTGGCTTTTAGCTACTCACTAAGGAGTAATATGGCCAACAACTGTTGCTTTTCGTCACATTTTCTTAGCAATGAATGGGATCTTGCCCACATTTCCGGTGGCGAGGGTATGGTGAATTGACGCAGAAGGTTTATTTTCTCTCTCGTCCAAGAACGAGCGCAAACGAGCATAACGTTTGCGCAAGCTCAAAAAACAAGAAGAAACGTTTTCGGGCGCAATGAATGGGAATGAAAGATAACAAAACGGAACATCAAACCTACTGTGGGTGGATATAAGGAATAACAACTATGAGCATACAAAGACCCAATACCCTGCTTGGCGAGTGCCTCGCCGAGTTTATCGGCACCGGCCTGCTGATCTTCTTCGGCGTCGGCTGTGTGGCCGCCCTGGTGCTGGCTGGCGCCAACTTCGGGCAATGGGAAATCTCCATTACCTGGGGCCTGGGTGTCGCCATCGCCATCTATGTCACCGGTGGCATCTCCGGTGCCCACCTCAACCCTGCCGTGACCCTGGCGCTGATGACCTTCTGCGGCTTTGACAAGCGCAAGGTGGTGCCCTTCATCATCGCCCAGATAGCCGGGGCATTCGCCTCCGCCGCCCTGGTCTACGCCCTCTACAGCAACCTGTTCACCCAGTGGGAGCTGACCCACAACGTGGTGCGCGGCAGCGTCGAGAGCCTCGGCACCGCAGGCATCTTCTCCACCTACCCCAATGCCCTGCTCTCCAACATGCAGGCTTTCGCGGTCGAGATGGTGATCACCGCCGTCCTGATGCTGGGCATCATGGCACTGGGTGACAACAACAACGGCGCCCCCAAAGGCTTCGCCGCCGCCCTGCTCATCGGCATCCTGATCGCGGTGATCGGCGCCTCCCTCGGCCCCTTGACCGGCTTTGCCATGAACCCGGCCCGTGATTTTGGCCCCAAACTGTTCGCCTTCGTGGCTGGCTGGGGTGACGTGGCCCTGACCGGTGGTCGTGACAACCCCTACTTCTGGGTCCCCATCCTTGGCCCCATCGTCGGCGCCCAGATCGGTACCGCCCTGTATGTGAAAGTGCTGGCTCCCTGCGTCCCGGGCAACCGCGTCGCCACCGAAGAAGCCTCCAAGCTGTCTAACAAAGAAGAGGCCGCCGCCTGAGAGCGGCCCTCCCCAACGTGTAACAACGTGGAAAATAAAAACGTGGAGAACATCATGTCTGCTGAAAAGAAATTTGTCGTTGCGCTGGACCAGGGCACCACCTCCTCCCGTGCCATTGTCTTCGATCAGGACGCCAATATCGTCGCGACCTCCCAGCGCGAATTCACCCAGCACTACCCGAAAGCGGGCTGGGTCGAGCACGACCCCATGGAGATCTGGGCGACCCAGTCCTCCGTCTTCACCGAAGTGCTGGCCAAGAGCGGCCTGCACAGCGAGCAGATCGCCGCCATCGGCATCACCAACCAGCGTGAAACCACAGTGGTATGGGAAAAGGCCACCGGCAAGCCCATCTACAACGCCATCGTCTGGCAGTGTCGCCGTACCGCCGCCATCTGTGAAGAACTGAAAGCGCGCGGCCTGGAAGAGTACGTTCGCGAAAACACCGGCCTGGTGCTGGACGCCTACTTCTCCGGCACCAAGGTGAAGTGGATCCTGGACAACGTGGAAGGGGCCCGGGAGAAGGCGATGAACGGCGAGCTGCTGTTCGGCACCATCGACACCTGGCTGGTGTGGAAGATGACCAACGGCGAGGTGCACGTCACCGACCCGACCAACGCCTCGCGCACCATGCTCTACAACATCCGCGACCTGAAGTGGGATGAGCGCATGCTGGACGAGCTGGGCATCCCCGCCTCCATGCTGCCGCAAGTCAAACCCTCCTCCGAGGTCTATGGCTACACCACCCGTGGCGGCGGCGCCCGCATCCCCATCGCCGGTATCGCCGGTGACCAGCAGTCCGCCCTGTTCGGCCAGCTTTGCTTCGAAAAAGGGATGGCCAAGAACACCTACGGTACCGGCTGCTTCATGCTGATGAACACCGGCACCGAGCCGGTTCGCTCCAGCAACGGCCTGCTGACCACGGTCGCCATCGGCCCGAAAGGGGAAGTGAACTACGCACTGGAAGGGGCGGTCTTCATGGGCGGCGCCACCATCCAGTGGCTGCGCGATGAGCTCAAGATCATCCACGATGCCCGCGATACCGACTACTTCGCGAGCAAGGTAGGCGACACCAACGGCGTCTACCTGGTGCCGGCCTTCGTGGGCCTGGGCGCCCCCTACTGGGATCCGTATGCTCGCGGCACCATGGTCGGCCTGACCCGTGGCGCCAACCGCAACCACATCATCCGTGCGGCGCTCGAATCCATCGCCTACCAGAGCCGCGACGTGCTGGATGCCATGCAGCAGGACTCCGGCATCAAGCTGGCAGCCCTGAAGGTGGACGGCGGCGCCGTGGCCAACGACTTCCTGATGCAGTTCCAGGCTGACATGATGCACACCCCTGTGGTACGTCCGACCCGCATCGAGACCACCGCCATGGGTGCCGCCTTCCTGGCCGGCCTCGCCGTGGGCTTCTGGAAGAGCTCTGAAGAGCTGGAAGACAAGTTCAGCGTGGACCGCGAGTTCATTCCGCAGATGGACCGTGACGATCGCGCCAAGCGCTACAGCGGCTGGAAGAAGGCGGTGGAACGTTCACGCCGCTGGGCCGAAGAGGAGTGATGGGGTAACCGACGCGTCCTTGAGATGAAAAAAGCAAAGAGGCCGACAGCGATGTCGGCCTCTTTTATTGGCGCTCGCAAGCCCCTCGGCCCCCTCCCCTTGAGGGGTGGGAGAAAATAACCCCTCCCCCTCGTGGAGGGGGAGGCCGGGAAGGGGTTGGAACTGTCGACATGCCCTTTACAACGCCTCAGCACCGAGCTGCTCTTTCAGGAAATCGAGCCAGACCCGCAGCCGGATGTCCCGCTGGGCATCGGAGTAGAAGACCGCATGGATGGGGCGCGAAGCGCCGCTGTTGCTGCGGGCCAGCACCTCCACCAGCGCCCCGCTCGCCCTGTCATCCCCTGTCATGAAGTCCGACAGGCAGACGATCCCCTGCCCCGCCAGCGCCAGCTGACGCAAGGTTTCCCCGCTGCTGGCCCGCAGGGTCGGGGTGATGGCGAACCTGTCCCCCTGCTCCTCGCTCAATAGGGGCCAATGATTGAGGTGATCGGGGTGCAAAAAACCGAGCAGCTCGTGGCCAGCCAGCAAGTCAGCTGGCTGGCGCGGGGTACCGCGTGCCTTCAGATAGTCGGGGGAGGCCAGCAGCCGCAGCCGCGAGCGGCCCAGCGGCAGGGCCCGCAGGGAGGAGTCCGTCAGCTCGCCGATGCGAATGGCCATGTCCACCCGCCGCTCCATCAGGTTGATGAAGCCCTCGGAGCTGTGCAGTTGCAGCTCGATGGCGGGGTAGCGGCGGCGAAACTCGCCGATGATGGGCACCAATCTATGCAGGATGAAGGGGGTGGCGGCATCCACCCGCAATATGCCCTCCGGCTGCTCCCGGCGCATCAGCAGCAACCCTTCCGCCTCGCTCATCTCGGTCAGGATCTTCACCGCCCGCTGATAGAACCAGCTCCCCTCCTCGGTCAGGCTGACCCGGCGGGTGGTGCGGTTGAGGAGCACGGTGGCGAGCTTCTCTTCGAGGCGCTTGATGCCGCGGCTCACCACGGAATTATCCATGCCGAGATTCTCCGCCGCCTGGCGAAAGCTGCCCGCCTCCACCACCGCCACAAACAGGGTCAATTCATCGGAATGGGTCTTCATTGCTGTCATCCTGGCAAGAGTAATGGGTCTTTATAGGTGCAATGGCCGGGAGTTGGCAAGACAGGCGTCGCTTCGTATCGTGACGCACCACCTGTTTTATCTGCGCCCTTGCCAGTACAATGCCGCCAACCGGCACCGTATGGCGCCACACTATGACAGGGACGATCCATGACATTCGACAACAGGCTGGCCGCCGCCCATCGGGAGCTGGCCGAGAAGGGCGTGCAAACGCTCAACTACAACCCGCCGATCATCTGGCTGCTGCGAAAGGCGGGGTTCACCATCAGGCCGCCCCACTACGAACGCTTTATGATCAACGTTCTTGCCCTGGGACTCCCCATCGGCGCTATCTGGGGGGTGTTGATGTGGTGCCTCGGCTGGCAGGATGAGGTGAGCCCGGGGTTTGCCCTGCGCCAGAGCCTGCTCTTTGGCATCGGGCTCGGTCTGCTGATGGGGACCTGGTTCTGGTTTCGGCGCAAGCAGCTCAAGCTGACCCCCTGGGACGCCTTGCCCCACTCCACGAGCCCCACGCAAAAGCGCTGGCAACCGAAATAACCACCGATGTCGACAAGGAGCGCCTTATGACCAGGGCCCATGAAAAACTGAACTATGTGGAGTTTGCGGCCAGGGATATTGCCGCCACCAAAGCCTTCTTTCAGGCCGCTTTCGGCTGGCAGTTCGCCGACTACGGCCCCGATTATTGCGCCTTCGAGGGAGAAGGGCTGGATGGCGGCTTCTACCGCGCCGAACTGTGCAGCCAGAGTGCTCAGGGCGGGGCGCTCCTGGTGTTCTACAGCGCCGATATCGAGGCGACCCAGGGCAAGGTGAGCCAGCATGGCGGCACCATAGTGCGCCCCCTGTTCGATTTTCCCGGTGGCCGCCGCTTTCACTTTGTCGAGCCCAGCGGCAATGAATTTGCGGTCTGGTCCGAACCGGCCAGCGCTTGATAATACTCCGCCCTCCCCTGGCCCACCTGCACCACGACCAGCCATGGGGAGGCCACATTGCTGCACTCACCTCAATAGTGTTTTGCGACTGCTGCCCTGTATCCCCCAGTCTGGGGCGGGCATACTGACTCCCGTCTTAACGAGGAGGTTCAGATGCCATCCCCCCTGATTGTGATTGCCCAGCTTGACGCCAAACCCGAATTCGCCGCCCAGTTCCGCGCCGCCCTCGAGCCGCTGATCGCCGCTACCCTGCAAGAGCCAGGGTGCCTTAGCTACCAGCTTCACCAGAGCCTGGAGAGCCCCCACGGCTGGATGCTGTACGAGGAGTGGGAGAGTGAAGCCGCCCTCAGCGCCCACCAGCAGCAGCCCCATTTTCTCGCCTTCGTGGCCGACACCCATGAGTGGTTTGCCAGCAGCCTGGTGCGCCGCTATCACAGGGTCTGAGGCTGCCGGCGCCCTCCCCGCCGGATCTGCACCGCAGGCCCGGCAAACAGACAAAGCATTGAGCGTAGAAACAATAACTTGAGGAATTTGATGATGAAGATGCCCAACCTGGGTCTTGGAACCTTCCGCCTGAAAGATCAGCCCCTTCGC
Source organism: Aeromonas sp. s4 (assembly GCF_040907855.1). Classification (NCBI taxonomy): domain Bacteria; kingdom Pseudomonadati; phylum Pseudomonadota; class Gammaproteobacteria; order Aeromonadales; family Aeromonadaceae; genus Aeromonas; species Aeromonas sp. s4. The sequence continues at coordinate 132,372 of NZ_JBFOCP010000049.1, forward strand.
GACTCCCTGCTCCAGGGGCTGGAACTTGGCTACCGCCATATCGATACCGCCCAGATCTATGACAACGAGGCCGACGTCGGCCAGTTGATGAGCGAGAGTGGCGTGCCCCGCCAGGAGATCTACCTGACCACCAAGGTGTGGACCAGCGAGTTCGGCCCGGGCAAGGTGATCCCGAGCCTGGAAGTGAGCCTGGAAAAACTCGGCACCGACTATCTGGATCTGGCGCTCATTCACTGGCCCTCCCCCCAGGATGAAGTGCCGATGGCGGTCTATCTGGAGCAGCTCGCCGAGGCCAAAGCCCGGGGCCTGACCCGGGAGATCGGGGTCTCCAACTTCACCGTGGCCCAGCTTAAACAGGCCATCGACATTCTGGGGCCGGGCGCCATCGCCCACCAGCAGGTGGAGATCCACCCCCTGCTGCAAAACCGCAAGGTGGTCGAATTCTGCCAGGAGCACGGTATCGCCATCACCGCCTATATGCCGCTCGCCTATGGCAAGGTGCTCGCCGAGCCGCTGCTGATGGAGATCGGCCAGCGCCACGGCGTCTCGGCGGCCCAGGTGTCGCTGGCCTGGCTGCTGGCCCAGGGCATGACGGTGATCCCAAGCTCCACTAGGCGGGAGAATCTGGCCGCCAACCTGGCCGCGCTGAAGGTACAACTCAGTCGCGATGAGATGGCCGCCATTGCCACCCTGGATCGGGGTGAGCGCTGCGCCAACCCGGACTTTGCGCCGGATTGGGATTGATCCCCCTCATCCCCAGCCCTTCTCCCGCCAGGGGAGAAGGGAGCAAATAAGGCTCAATGACATTCTTCAGCACCAGCGGGAGGCACAATGCCTCCCGCTTTTTTTGCCCCCAATACCGCGCGTCACTGCCACCCGCACCGCTGGCCCCCTCCCCTGCAACCTTCCGCTGCCCTTCCCTCTTTATTCCCAGTTCGGTCTGTACGCTTTGCCTCTGCATTCAACTCGCGCTGTACGGCCCACTCTTGTCTCTGCAACCTCAGCCACTCCTTCTGCCATGGCTCCATTGCTGCTGATTTGGCAAAAGTAATTTGACGTTACCGTCATTTTTACCAACAAACACCCTCGGCATACTGGCGCCATTCTCCCGTCGGGAGTCCCAATCCAAGGAGTTGTTATGCCACTGGCGTTATTTGCCCTCACTTTAAGTGCCTTTGCCATAGGCACCACCGAATTCGTGATCGTGGGGCTCATCCCCACCATCGCCGAGCAGCTCAATGTCTCGCTCCCCTCGGCGGGCCTCCTGGTCAGCCTCTATGCCCTTGGGGTGGCCATCGGCGCCCCCGTGCTCACGGCGCTCACCGGCAAGCTGCCGCGCAAGTGGCTGCTGGTGGGGCTGATGGCCCTCTTCACCGTCGGCAACCTGCTGGCCTGGCAGGCCCCCGGGTACGAGAGCCTGATTGTGGCCCGCATCCTCACCGGGCTGGCCCACGGGGTCTTCTTCTCGGTAGGCAGCACCATCGCCACGGGTCTCGTGGCCAAAGAGAAGGCGGCCAGCGCCATCGCCATCATGTTCAGCGGCCTCACGGTCGCCCTGGTGACCGGCGTCCCGCTTGGCACCTGGATTGGTCAGGTCTTCGGCTGGCGCGAGACCTTCCTGGTGGTGAGCCTGCTCGGCCTCGTCGCCATGGTGGGCAGCATGCTGCTGGTACCGGGGAACCTGCCGAAGGGGGCCACCTCCAGCGTTCGCGAGCAGCTCTCGGTGCTCACCAGGAAGCCCTTGCTGCTGGTCTACGCCAAGACGGCGCTCGGTTACGGCGGTGCCTTCACGGCATTTACCTTCCTCGCCCCCATCCTGCAACAGGTGAGCGGCTTTAGCGCCAGCGCGGTGAGCCTCATTCTGCTGGTGTACGGGGTATCGGTCGCCGTCGGCAATATCTGGGGCGGCAAGCTCGCCGACCGGATGGGCCCATTGCCTGCGCTGAAGCTGCTGTTTGCCGGGCTCGCCGTGGTGCTGCTGGTGCTCACCTTCACCGCGCCGCACCCGGTGCTGGCGGTACTGACCGTGCTGGTGTGGGGCGCCTTCGCCTTTGGCAACGTGCCGGGCCTTCAGGTACTGGTGGTGAAACAGGCCGAGCGCCACACCCCCAATGCCGTGGATGTGGCCTCCGGCCTCAACATCGCCGCCTTCAACGTCGGCATTGCGCTGGGCTCCGTGGTCGGCGGTTTCGTGGTGGAGCACCTCGGCCTGATGCACACCCCCTGGATTGGTGCCCTCATCGTGCTGCTGGCCTACGGCCTCACCCATGTCAGCGAAGCGGGCGAGCGCCGCGCCGCCCTTGCCTGACCCCCGGGCAAGCAAAAGGCCGACATCCTGTGTCGGCCTTTTTCATGGGCAAGATGCGAGACTCAGGGCTCCTTGAGATCCTCATCGGCGACCCAGCGCGCCTCCAGCCAGAGCAGATTGACCAGCCCGCAGAGCAAGGCGAACCCCAGCCCCAGCAACCAGGTGAAATACCACATATCGCGTTGATCCTTGTGTTGAAGCGGATTAGTAGAGGCTGTGGCCGTGCTGGCGCACCTGCTCGGCGCTGACCCTGCCGCGCACCACCCGGTATACCCAGAGGGTGTAGCCGATGTTGACCGGCATCAGTACTCCGACGATCCCCAGCATGATAAGCAGGGTGCGCTCGCTGGAGGTGCTGTCCCACAGGGTCAGGCTGCTGGCCGGATCCAGGGACGAGGGCAGCACGAAGGGGAAGAGCGCGATGGCCACGGTCAGCATCATGGCGGCGCAGGCACCGCCGCTGGCAACGAGCGCCAGCCCGGACTTGCCGAAGCGGCTTGCCAGCGCGCACACCAGGGGCAGCAGGAGCCCGAGCACAGGCACGGCCCAGAGCACCGGATGGGCGACAAAGTTGCCAAGCCAGCCCGCCGGCACCGCCACCACCTCTTTCATCAGCGGAGTGAGGGCGCCGTTGAGATCGCCGATGGCCGTGATGCGATACCCCGCCATCTCCCCAAGCCAGACGCCGCCAAGGGCAAAGAGGACGCTCGCCAGGGGGCCGAGCCAGAGGGCGAGGCGGGCGCTGCGCGCCGCTATGGCCCCCTGGGTTTTGCACTGCAGGAAGCTGGCACCGTGCAGCAAGAGCAGCGCCAGCGCCGTCCCCATGGCGGTCAACAGCAGCGGCCAGTGGAACGCAAAGGCGCCATAGTGGATGCGAAGGGCCGCATCGAAGCGAAACGGCAGCCCTTGCAGCACGAGGCCAAGGGTGGCACCAAACACCAGGGTCGGCAGCAGACCGCCCACCACCAGGGCGCGGTCCCACCAGCGGCGCCAGACCGGGTCCGGCAGCTTGCTGCGATAGTCAAAGCCCACCGGGCGCAAAAAGAGACCGAACAGCAGGAACATGAAGGGCACGTAAAGCGCCGAGAAGGCGGCGGCATAGACCAGGGGCCAGGCGGCAAACAGGGTGCCGGCACCGGCGATGAGCCACACCTGGTTGCCCTCCCACACCGGCCCTACGCTGTTGAGCAGCACCCGCCGCTCGTCATCCGTCTTGCCGACCACGGGCAGCAGCATGCCGACCCCGAGATCGAAGCCATCCATCACCACGAAGCCGACCAGCAGGAAGAGCACCAGCCCCCACCAGATCACTTTCAGGGTTTCGTAATCCATCAGGCAGGACTCCCGTTTTGCAACACTTCACCTTGATAACGACCCGTCTGCAGGCTGGCAGGCCCTTTGCGGATCACATGACGCAACAAGAACAACTCCACCACCAGCAGGCTGCTGTAGATGAGGAAGATGGCGATGAGGCTGAACCAGAGCTGCCCCGGTTGCAGCAGGGAGACGGAGGCCGACACCGGCAGCACGTCGCTGATGGTCCAGGGCTGGCGACCGAACTCCGCCACGAACCAGCCCGCCTCGATGGCAATCCAGGGTAGCGGAATAGACCAGAGCAGGGCCCTGAGCAGCCGCGGGGATTGCACCAGCCTGCCCCGGCACAGTTGCAGGAAGGCGGCGGCAAAGAGCGCCAGCAGCGCCACGCCGATGCCCACCATCAGGCGAAAGCTCCAGAACAGCGGCGCCACTTGGGGGATGGAGTCCTCCACCGCCTTGGCGATGGCCCCCTCGTCCGCCTTGCCAATCTCCTTGGCATAGGGGGTGAGCAAGAGGCCGTAGCCCAGATCGCTGCGGTGGCGCTCGAAGGTGGCGCGGGCCGCCTGGTTGCTGCCATCTGCCCGCATCGCTTCGAGCGCCTCGTGGGCCAGCATGCCGCTGCGAATGCGCGCCTCGTGCTGCGCTTTCAGATCTTTGAGGCCCGTCACCTGCTCATCCAGGGAGCGGGTGGCGATGATGCCCATCAGATAGGGTATCTTGATGGCCGCGTGGGTGGTCTCGGCACGCTGATCCGGCAGGCCGAACAGGGTGAAGGAAGCCGGGGCGGGCTCCGTCTCCCACTCCGCCTCGATGGCGGCGAGCTTGACCTTCTGCACCTCCCCCGAGCGATAGCCCGACTCGTCCCCGAGCACGATGACAGAGAGGATGGCCGCGAGGCCAAAACCCGAGGCGATGGCAAAGGATCGCAGGGCGAAACGCACCTCCATGCCGCGCAGCAGATACCAGCTGCTCACCCCCATCACGAACAGGGAGGCCGCCACATAGCCCGCTGCCACCGTGTGGACGAACTTGACCTGGGCCACCGGGTTGAAGATGACCGCGGCCACGTCCACCAGCTCCATGCGCATGGTCATGGGGTTGAACTCGGCGCCGACCGGGTTTTGCATCCAGCCGTTGGCGATGAGGATCCAGAGGGCGGAGAGGTTGGAGCCGAGCGCCACCAGCATGGTCACCAGCAGGTGCTGACCGCGGGAGAGCTTGTCCCAGCCGAAGAAGAAAAGGCCCACCAATGTAGACTCGAGGAAGAAGGCCATCAGCCCCTCCACCGCCAGCGGCGTGCCGAAGATATCGCCGACATAGTGGGAGTAATAGGCCCAGTTGGTCCCGAACTGGAACTCCAGGGTGATCCCGGTGGTCACCCCCATCACGAAGTTGATGCCAAACAGCTTGCCCCAGAAACGGGTGATGTCCTTGTAGATCACCTTGCCGGTCATCACGTAGGCCGACTCGGCGATCACCAGGATCCAGGACAGCCCCAGGGTGAGGGGCACAAACAGAAAGTGGAACATCGCCGTCGCCCCGAACTGTATTCGGGAGAGGCTGACCACATCATCCAGGCTTATCATGCATGACTCTCTATGTTGCATTTAACGGACAGGTTTTCGCCCGCCAAGTACACCATGGTCCATGACACCTATAACAGATGCAGTTATAGTGAAAAACACCTATAACAGTTTGGGCCCACCATGTCCCGCTACGGCCAGTTGGCAGACCAGCTGCAACAGCAGATCACGAGCGGCCTCTGGCAGCCGGGGGAGCGCATCCCCTCCATCCGCCAGAGCTGCAAGACCCACGGCCTCAGCCCCATGACGGTACTCCAGGCCTATCAGTTGCTCGAAAGCCGGGGCCTCATCCTGGCGCGGCCCCAGTCCGGCTACTACGTCAAGGCCGCGAGCACGGCCCGGCGGGAGAGCCAGCCCCAGCAGGCCCGCTACAGCGGCTCGGTGGACATCAACGATCTGGTGTTCGAGGTGCTGCAGGCGAGCAAGTCACGGGAGCTGGTGCCCCTTGGCATGGCGGTGGCGGACCCGACCCTCTTCCCCCACCCCCAGCTCGGTCGGGCCCTCGGCAGTTGCATGCGCCGCCTCGATCCCTTCAGCACGGTGGCAGATCTGCCCCCCGGCAACGAGGCACTGCGCCGCGCCATCGCCCGGCGCTACGCCGGCGAGGGGATGGCGGTGGATCCCCAGCAGATCATCATCACCACGGGGGCCATGGAGGCGCTCTCCCTCAGTCTTCAGGTGCTGACCGAGCCCGGCGACTGGGTGGTGGTGGAGTCCCCCACCTTCTACGGCGCCCTCCAGGCCATCGAGCGGCTCAAGCTCAAGGTGGTGGAGATCCCGGTGATCCCCGGGGTGGGGATCGATCTCGCCCTGCTGGAGGAGGCCCTCGCCCAGCGCCCCGTCAAGGCGTGCTGGCTGATGGGCAATGTGCAGCACCCCCTCGGCCACACCATGCCCGATGAGCACAAGCAGGCGCTGATGGCGCTGCTCAACCGCCATCAGGTCCCCCTGGTGGAGGATGACGTCTATGCGGAGCTCTATGTCGGGCGCGAGCGGCCAAGGCCCATCACCCATTGGGATGCGCGGGGAGAGAGCCTGCTGTGCGGCTCCTGGACCAAGTGTCTGGCGCCCGGCTTTCGGGTCGGCTGGGTGGTGGCGAAGCGCCACGCCGAGCGCATCCAGCGGCTGCAACTGATGTCGACGCTCTCGACCAATGTGCCCAGTCAGCTGGCGCTGGCCGACATGTTGCGCCAGGGCGGGGTGGACGCCCACTTTCGCCGCCTGCGCCACACCCTGGCCCAGCGCCAGCAGCAGATGCGGGCAGCCCTGATGCGCCTCTTTCCCGAGGCGCGTATCTCCTCCCCGGATGGGGGCTACTTTCTCTGGCTCGAATTTGACGCCCGCCTCGATGGCCGGGCGCTCTATGCCAGCGCCATCGAGCAGGGGGTCTCCATCGCCCCCGGGGCCCTCTTCTCCAGCCAGGGCCAGCACAACCACTGCCTGCGCCTCAACAGCTCCCATCCCTGGAGCCCGCAGCTAGACGCGGCGCTCAACCGGCTTGCGGACCTCATCGCCCGGCAACGGGAAACCTGGCAGAGCCCCCCTGACGCCTCACACGACAAGGGCCCGTAACGGGCCCTTTTGCAAGCGAATGCGCCTTACCTGGCCATGGTCTGTGACTGGGCCTTGAAGCCCAGTTGCTCGTAGAGGGCCCTGGCCCGCTCGTTGAAAGCCATCACCTCCAGGCGCAGCTGGCTTGCGCCCCGTGCCTTGCCCCACTGGTCCCCGTGGGCGATCAGCGCCCGGCCGATGCCCCGGGAGCGCAGCCCCTCATCCACCACCACGGTCGTGATGCGGCAGACGGGCAGCTTGCTGAGAAAGGGGACGCTCTCGTTGAGGTCGATGCGGGCGGTGAGAAAGCCCGCCACCTCTCCCGCCACCACCGCCACGCAGAAAAGACGCGCCTCGTCGGCAATGGCGCCGAGCAAGAAGGCCCTGTCTTCCGGGGACGGGGGGCAGAACACCTCGGGCACCTGCTCGAAGTGGAGCTGACCTATCTGCCGGTTCAGGGCCAAAATAGCGTCGATATCCTGTTCAGTTGCCTTGCGAATGTCCACCTGATGCTCCTTGCAGTGAGGGTCGCCAGCGAGGAAAGAGGCTCGGCGGTCACCCTTTGGAACCCGCATCTTATCGGCTCGTCACGACAATCAACAGCCCCCCGGCAACGACAAGGCCCCATGACGGGGCCTTGTGGACAATCCTGATGGCAATGCGGGCTCAGCCCGGCGCCCCCAGTTGGGCCACCTGGCGCTCTATGCTCCCCTTGAGGTTGTCATCCAGCTTCAAGGCCCGCGCCAGCTCGTCCAGATAGCCGCGCTCCATGAAGTGATCCACCTCAATGGTGAGCAGGGAGGCGAGGTAGACCTCGGTCGCCAGCTCCATGTCGGTCACTTCTCGCGCCAGGACATGGGGGTCGAGGGGACGGGAGAGCTCGGCGTCAATCCAGCGGGCCGCATCCCGCTCCCCCTGTTCGGTCAGGTACTCCTGGATCTTCTGGCGCTCGGCGGCATCGATGTGGCCGTCGGCCCGGGCTGCCGCCACCATGGCGCGCACCAGCAGGTTGGCGCGGGCATCCAGGGCCTTGCCCTCCAGGGTGTCCAGGGGCTGGGTCGGCTGGGCCGGGGTGGACTGCTGGGTCTGCCAGTCCTGATAGAGTTTGTAGGCCAGCCCCCCGAGGGCTGCCGCCCCCCCCACCGCCGCCACCTTGGTGCCATATTTGCGCATCTTCTTGTTGCCAAGCAGCAGCGCCATGGCCCCGGCGGCCAATCCCCCCTGCGCCATGCCCTTCATCTGGGCCTTGCGCGTGTCACCACCGTCGTTGAGCCAGCCCTTGCCAGCTCCCATCAATTGCTCCAGCATCTGTTTCATGGGGCCTCCTCCCTCGCGTGATGAGTCATGCTGGGCCGCCTGCGCTGAACTCAAGGTGAATGACGGCGCAGGCAAGAAAGGCGCTGGTTGGATCAGTGCCGGCCCCGCCCGCTGTTATTGTCCCCGGGGGACAGCCAAGGAGTCCCCCCTTGCCTCGACATAAGGAAGTACCATGAGCGCCCGTGAACTGACCCTGCAATTTCTCGCCGAACCCGCCGACGTCAACTTTGGCGGCAAAGTCCATGGCGGCATGGTGATGAAGTGGATTGACCAGGCCGGCTACGCCTGCGCCGCCGGCTGGTGTGGCGGCTATGCCGTCACCGTCTATGTGGGGGGCATCCGCTTCTTGCGCCCCATCCAGATAGGCCAGTTGGTGGAGGTGCACGCCAAGGTGATCCACACCGGTACCACCAGCATGCACCTGGCGGTGGATGTCTACAGCCGCCACCCCACCGACCCGGAGCGGCGCAAGACCACCCACTGCATCATCATCTTCGTGGCCATGGACGAGCATGGCAAACCCACCCCGGTGCCCCAGTGGCAGCCGGTGAGCGAGAGCGATCTGCAGTTGCAGCAGTACGCCAAAAAGCTGATGGCCCTGCGCGAGGAGCTGGACAAGGAGATGCGCCAGCACATGTGACCCATCCCGCCCCGGGCAGCCGGGGCGTGTCTTCGCGCCGCCGGGCGCTATAATGGCGACCCCCCTTGCCCTTGAGAACCCAAGATGTCTCTGGAAAATGCCCCCCCCGAGGTCCAGCTCGCGGTGGATCTGATTGAACTGCTGGAAACCAACCACATCGCCCCCGCACTGGCCCTGGCGGCACTCGCCATCGTTCGCCGGGATTATGAGCGCAAGCTCGAGGAAGGTCGGGAGGCCTGAGCGCCCCCGCAGGAGGCACCATGTCAGCCCCCATTCGCATCGAACAAGGCCGCGCCATGCTCCTCGGGGGGTTGCGCCGTCACCACCCCTTCGAGCAGGGGGACTTCGCCGGCCAGTGGCACGACCTCAGCGCCCTGCTTCCCCTGCCGGGGCAGCTCGGTGAGCACGCCTATGGCGTCATCTGCGCCGCCACCGACACCCACTGCGAATACCTCTGCGGGGTGGAGGTCGCCGCCCTGGAGGTGCTGCCTCCCGGGCTTGGCCGCATGCGCATCGCCCCCCAGACCTACGCCATCTTCTTGCATCAGGGGCATGTCGCGACCCTGCCGCACACCTGGCGCCAGGCCCTGGCGTGGCTCGCGCAATCGGACTATCAATCTGCCCAGCAGCCGGATTTCGAGCGCTACGGCGCCCGCTTTGACGCCGCCACCGGCAGCGGCGAAGTGGAAATCTGGCTCGCCGTGGTACCAAAACAGGCCCTGGCCTGACCCCTGACCGCCCGGGCTACCTCGGCCCCATCACCTCGTCACAGAGCGCGATCAGCGCCTCCCCCAGCCGGGCGAGGGGCTCGCTCGTGCCCGGCCCCTGGTGCAGGGCCAGCTCCACCGAGCGCACCGCAGGCCAGTGGGCCAGCACCACCTGATCCGGTTGCAGCAGGCGCGCCGGCAGCAGGCTGACCCCGATCCCCGCGCTCACCGCCCCTTGCAGGCTGGCGAGACTGCCGCTCACGTAGGCGATGCGCCAGGGGATCCCCTCAGCATCCAGGGCGTCGGTCATCTGGCGCCGGTAGAGCCCCTCACTTGGAAACACCACCAGAGGCAGGGGGTCGCGCCCGGCGGCGGGCCACTCCCGGCTGTCAACCCAGGCCAGGGGCTCGCGCCAGCGGGCGATGGGCTCCCCCTGGCCGCGCCCCTGCTTGATGAGGGCCAGATCCAGCTCTCCCCCTTCGAATGCCTGCCACAGGGCATGGCTGAGATCGCTTTGTACCTCCAGCCGCACCTGCGGGTGCGCGCGGGCGAAGGCGGCCAGCACCGGGGTCATGGCCCCCGCGGCAAAATCCTCCGGCACCCCGAGGCGCAGGGGGTGGCTCGCCTCGCTCACCCGCTCCCCCGCCCGGGCCAGCAGCCCCAGGATGCGGCGCGCCAGCCCGAGCAGGGTCTCCCCCTGGGCCGTGGTCACCACCTGGCGGCCGGATCGATCGAGCAGGGTGCAGCCCAGCTGCTGCTCCAGGCGGCGCATCTGCTGGCTCAGGGTGGACTGGGTGAGGTGGATACGCTCGGCGGCGCGGGTAAAGCTGCCGGTTTCGACGATGGCGACGAAGCTCTGCAGCAATTGGGGGTCCAGCAGGGGGCGCTCCATGGGCAATCTCCATTTATAAAACCACTGGAAGTCATTTTATCATTTAATTTCCAAATGATGCGGCGACCCTCTAGGCTGCTGTCCTCCCCCTTTTTGCCAGGATATGACCATGCCACCCCCTTCCCAGTCCGGTGCCCGCCTCCTCAACTCCCTCACCGCCGCCTCGGCCCCCAGCCATCAGGAGTGGCTGGAGCAAGCCCTGCACCTGGCCCTGACCCATCGCCAGCAAGGGGGGCGCCCCTTCGCAGCCCTGCTGGTGAGGGAGAACCGGCTGGTGGCGAGCGCCGTCAACCGCATGCTGGAGGCGGGGGACCCCACCCGTCACGCGGAGCTGGAAGCGCTGCGGGAAGGGAGTCGCCAGGGGCCGCTGGCCGGGGCCATCGTCTATGCCAGCGGGCACCCCTGCCCTATGTGCCTGTCGGCCTTGGTGATGAACGGCATCCAGGCGGTCTACTACGCCTTTGACAACGACGATGCCGCCCCCTTCGGCTATGACAGCCGCGCGGCCTACGCGGCCCTGCGACTGCCCCTGTGCCCGCCGCCCCTGCCCCTCATCAAGCTGGCGAGCCCCATCGCGGCCGAAACCCTCTACGGTCCCCTGCCCCATGCATAAGCGCCGCCTCCCCCCGGGCAGCGGCGCCTTGCTGGTGCTGGTGATCCTCATCGCCCTCAACCTGCGCCCCTTCCTCACCGCCATCGGCCCCCTGGCCCCTCGCATCGACGCGAGGCTGGCCCTCGGGGTGGATACCCTGGCCTGGGTCACCCTGCTGCCCCTCTGGCTTATCGGGGTCGGCGTGCTGCTCACCCCGGCGCTCCTGGGTCGCACGGGCCCGCGCCCCCTACTCGGGACGGCCCTGCTGCTGCTTGCCCTTGGCAGCGCCCTGCGCGTCGATCTGGCGAGCGGCGCCCTGCTCATCGCCAGCGCCGCCCTGTGCGGGCTGGGCTCGGCCCTGGTGCAGGGGGTGCTGCCCGGCCTCATCAAAGAGGGGTTCGCCCAAAAGGTGCCTCTGGTGATGGGGATCTTCTCCGCCTGCATGATGGGGGGCGGGGCGCTCGGGGCCGTGCTCACCCCGCGCCTTGCCGAGTATCTGGACTGGTCTCGGGCGCTGGCGCTCTGGGGCCTGCCGGTGCTGCTGGCCCTCGGCTGGCTGGCCTGGCGGGTGCCCCTGCCCGCCCCGGCC
>NZ_JBFOCP010000005.1:0-30590 GCF_040907855.1 Aeromonas sp. s4
TAGGTCCCGCTCAGGGTGCCCGCGGTCACTGCCGCGCCATCCGCCCCTTGCACGTCGTTGGTGATGACGTTGCCATTGAGGACCAGGTTGTTCTCACTCGCCGCCGTCAGGTTGACGTCGCTCACCGCCGTCGGCACGTCATCCAGCACCACGACATCCAGCCCTGCACTGGTCGTGTCGCCATCGAAGTCCATCAACACAACGTTGAAGCTCTCCGTCAGAGCCCCATCATTTGCAGGTTTGTTATGTGTTTCGTTATCGTTCAGGGTGTAGCTGTAGGTCACGCTGCCAACCCCTGTCACCGGGTTGTAGCTGACGCCGGTCACCAGCAGTTGATTTCCCAAAGGACTGGGGATCCCCTGGGGGAAGGTGGTCAAGACCTGGCCATTGCTGATCAGCGTCACACCTCCCAGCGTCAGGCTTTGTACTCCATCTGCCGCATTGAATGTAAAGGTACTGCTCTTGGTCAAGGCGGCGCCATCGGGGGCTGAGCCATCCGGCAATGCGGCTTCATCAAGGACAAGCTCACCACCCTCGACCTGCAATCCATTCAGCGAGACAGGCTCATCTACAGGGGTGATGGTGATGGTCAGAGTGGAGTCGTTGGTATCATCTCCATCCGTTACGGTGTAATTGACCGCAGGTACAGGGCCTGTGTAGTTCAGCGCGGGGGTAAAGGTATAGGAGCCGTCCGCATTGATGATCAGCGTACCAATCCCATCCAGCGTGCTCTCAACGCCGGCAGCAATTCCCTGATTGCTGCCCCAGCTATAGGAAATGACAGACGTATCAAGGGGACCATCCGGATTGTTGCTGTTGTCGAGCACATTGCCACTGATGGCTTGATCTTCCTGGGTGACAGCAGACTCATCCTGATCATCGAGCTGATTCTCGGGCAGAAGATCGTCTTCCTGCAGCACATTCTGATCGATCAACGTGTCATAGCCGGTATCGAAACCGGCCTCAGCTATGGTCGCATCTCCGATGCGATCTATGACAACAAAACCACCATTGCCACTGGCCCCAGCGACCCCGCCGATACCGCCACCACCACCGGCGGCAGGTGCCCCACCGGCAGCAGAAGCTTCGAAGTTCTTGGTCGGGTCAACCCCTTGCAGGATGGATTGTTGCAACGCCGCAATTTCTGGCGACACTTCAGGCGAGCCTTGCTGATGATTGGCAACCGATGAGGAAGATTGCCCCTCTGGAGGCATCTCTGTCCCTGCCGGGACACCATTGCCCTCTGCAGGTTTGTCATCGTAGGGCGCCAGCATCAATTTGGCATCATCAGCGATATTGAGTCTGGCGCCAGGCTGCAGTATCTCGCCAGGCTGGAGAGGACGACTGCTGCCATCGGCAAGCAGGATCTGAACGTTGCCTTCTACGGAAGAGACGACCACGGTTTTGTCGATGATTTGGGTGCGCATATCCATTGCTCCAGGGTGACAGATCTTGATGCCTACACTCTAGATACGCCCCCGTCCTGCTTCCGTTGCAAAAATGTACAGGGTTGAGTCTCTTTGACTTCATCCGATGCAGCGAATCGAACGAATATTTTTTACATATAAAAATCAAATAAGTAACAGCGCGAGTTTTAGTGATATTACCTATATGTCGCGTAAAAATGATGTACATATTCTAAACAGATATAAAAAAGGGCCCTTAATGGGCCCCTTTCTATCGAGTTGTACCGCTTATGCCAGTGGAAATGCTGGGTGAACGAACCCCTGATAACCATCGATATGCAAACTGGACAACAATTCAACCTGCCGTTGATCTTCCACCCGGGTGGCGATGGTCGTGACACCCGCGTTGTGGGCAGCCCGACAGACAGCCGCCAGGAAGGAGGTATCGGCGCCTGGTTCCATGACCTGGCTGGTATACCCGTGGTCCACCTTGACATAAGCGGGGGTCAGCTCTTCCAGATAGCCGAGGGACTGGAAGTGCCGGCCATAGTGATCGACCCCCCACAAGAAGCCGTGCTCTCGCAACAGCTCAACCAGATGAGTCACATACTCTTTGTGTTTCATGATGGCCGCTTCCGGGATCTCGAACAGCAGTCGCTCCTTCAGCTCCACGTTCAGCGACAGATAGCCTCTGAGCCATGTCAGGAACTCATCCGAACAGAGAGAACCCGCCGTGATATTGACTGCCAACACCAATTCCGGTTGCTGATTGAACAAGGGGACGCAGGCTTCCAGCACCGCCTTGTCAAACTCGGCCCCCATCTTGAACTGCTCGATCGCAGGCAAGAACTGCCCTGCGAAGTAATCCGTTCCATCTCGCGAGATGGCCGCGAACAACTCGGCATGCAGGCGGGTACCATCATCGAAGCGGCATGCAGGCTGTGCCTTGAAGCGCCAGAGATGTCTGGCAATGGCATCCTGCACCAGGTCTCGCCAGGCAAGGCGTCCCATCAGTCCCTGCTCATTGCCGCCTTCCATCACGACGGCACCGCGCCGCTCATTGCGCGCTTTGCCAAGGGCGTTATCCGCCTTCGTCAGCAGGGCCGAGAGATCGTCATTGCCATCACGGCCGGCGATGCCGACGACGGACAGCGCACCGCTTTCTCCCATGGGATTGACAACCAGATCGGCGATACGGCTGTTGATGAGCTCCGCCAGCTCCTTGAGCTGAGACAGATCATCGGTGGGGCAGAGCAAGGCATACTCCGTCGCCGAGATCCGGGCCAGTGCCGCGCCATCCCAGCCATCCAGCAGTTCCCTGAGCACCTGTGCAATGGACTTGACCATGTTGTCCCTTGCAGCAAAGCCCTCTTCCCGATAGAGATCGTCCAGCATGTCGACGGCCACCAGCATGACCCCGCCCTGCCCGGCCTCCGCAATCCAGGCATTAACCTGCCCGACGAAGTAAGAGCGGTTGCCAAGCCCGGAGACGGCATCTACATAGACGCGGGCTCGCAGATTCTCGGCTTCGTCAGCCTGCTCTTTGAACTGCACGGCAAGCTTGCTGGAAAGGGTATTGATGGCCTGTACCACTTGCCGCAGCTCGCGGGTCTTGGGCTCGGGAATGGCGTGGCCGAAATGGTGCAGCTCGATTTCAACCGCCTGATCGCAAATCAGCTTGAGCGGTTTGAGCAGATAATTGAGCGCCCGCATCAGCAAGAGAGTGGTGACGAGAAAGCCGACCAGGAACCAGGTGGCCAGTTCGCTCATTCCTTTCCAAAGCTCGTAGTAGGCTTGTCCAGGGTGGCCGACGACCTTCAGCTTGCCCAGTTGCAGCCAACCCGACGTCAAAATCGATTCATTGGCCACTTCAGGGAACAGATCCAGCCCAATGAACCACTGTGGGACCCCTTCGATATGGCTGCTGTTCTCCAGCTCGATGACATCCTTGGAGGCCAGCAGATCGAGACGGACCAGCTTGTAGTAACCCCCGTCGAACACCGCCTTGATCACGGATTCGGCACTGACCTTGTCGCCGTTCTCCAGATAGGGGGTCAGCGCCAGACCCAGTGCGGTGGACGTATTGATGACGGTGGTCTCCTGCTGCTGCGCCAGGTAGTTGCGGGTCGAATTGAATTGCACCCAATAGGTGGCGGCAAACAGCAATCCGAACAGCAGCAGCATGGTTGCCAATAGTTGTCTGTAGAGCGTCATAGGTTAATCATCCAAATTGACCGCAGGCCGAGCCAATCGCCCCGATGTCATGCGATTGCGTAAGTCTGTCCATAATCCCAAGCGGGATGATTGCCCGGCCAGTTCCCCTTGACCACGCGCCTTCATCAGCCACAAGTGACTACCGTTAAAACTGTAAATTGGCAACAAATCCGCCCGTTGGGTCGCCGGGCGAATTGATCCGACAAGATTGTCCAGAATCAGGGGTACTGCCGCAGGCGTCTCATAGTAGGCAACGACCATATGAAACTGGTTATAATCCAATGCCTTGACATATACCATTCGCATTTTTTCATCAGGGATGCCAAGTTCCAGCAAGGTAAAATACTTGGAAATGCTGAAGTCTTCACAATCTCCTCCTGCTGCGCCCAGAAATTCCAGCGGTGTCGCCCAATAATCCTTCTTGTGCCACAACTTGATGTCATCGATGAAACGCATCTGGTTGAAGAACTGGTTCACCTTCTCCAGCTTCTGCCGATCCGTCAGCCCCGCCGCCTTGCTCTGCATTGCCAAAGTGCGCCAGCTGGTGACCCGTTTGCCGGCCCTGGGGCCATAGGTCTCCTCCGCGCGCTTGACCAGTTTCATATCCTCCGGTGAGAGAGGCTGGCTGGCGCTGAGCAGCAGGGGGATCGCCAGCAGGGCCAGCCACAGCAGGCGAACCCGCCAGGGCGCACGTGCACCTGCGACAGCTCGATACCCATCACGTCGGCTCCAGCCTGTCGATGCCACTTCTTTCTGTGTCATGACGCCGCCATCATCCCCTGACCGCCGGACGCATAAAAGAATGACTGCAGCACGCTGCAGCCATTCCCCTTACCTGATATGACATCAGTGGCAGGGCCATCAGTTGTTGTTGGCCTGCCATTCAGCCGGTTGCTGCACATTCAGAGCATTGAGCAGACCACCGGTGGCATTGAGGATACGATAATCCGCCAACAGGGAGTCGTACTCGGCAGTGATGTAGCTGCGGCGAGCCTCGAACAGTTCGTTCTCCGTGTTCAGCACGTCCAGCAAGGTCCGTTGGCCCAGGCCGAATTGCTTCTTGTACGCCTGTACGGTGTCATAGCTGGCGTCCACGTGCTCTTTGAGGAAGACTTTTTGCTTGGCCAGCGACTCTTTGGCGTTCCAGGCGAGGCGGGTCCCCTCTTCCACCTGACGGAAGGCATTCATGTGAATGTCTTTGGCCTGGGAATAGAGCGCAGAGGTTGCCTTGCTTTCTGCCAGATCGGACCCACCGCGGAACAGGTTGTAACGCATCCGGACCATGGCGGTGAGATCGTCGTTACGGCCTTTGACCGCATCGATGTCCTCGTTCCAGTTCTGATCCACTTCAAAGGCTACGTTCGGGTAGAACCCTGACTTGGAGCCTTCATGCTGGTACTTCGCCTCTTCGATGTCCTGCAGGGATGACAGCAGGGTCGGGTGAACCTCTGTTGCCGTCTTCAGCGCATCTTCCAGTGTTGCTGGCAGGAGCTGGGTGTTCGGTACTGGCTGAACGAGATCCTTGGGCACTTCATTGACGACACGGATGAACTCACTCTCGGCATCCCGATAGTTGTTCTCCGCCGCCGCCTGATTGGAGTAAGCCCGAGCCACACGACCGTCGATCTGGGTCTGGTCAGCGGTCGACCCAAGACCGGAGTCGGTCCGTTTTTGGATGTCACTGCGGATCTGCTCGTGGGTTTCAAGGTTCTGCTTGGACAGCTCCAGGATCTCCTGCTGACGCAGCATGTTGAGATAGACCTCGGCCACGCGCAGGGCCGTGTTTTCCGCCTCGGAGATCATCGCCAGGCGCTGGGCCTGGGCGGCGGCATCGGTCCGTGCCACGTTGCTGCTGACATCAAAGCCGTCAAACAGCATCTGGCGAAGGCTGATCCCGGCCTCCTTGCGCGTCATGGAGTCATCGATCGTCTGTGAATTGGGACCTGCGGCACGGGTCGAGGGACTGTCAGTCTTCTCGTAACCGACGCCACCACGCAGATCAATGGTGGGGTAATAGCCGCCCTTGGCTCCATCATGCTGATACAGTCGTGCCTGATAGAGATCAAAAGCTTCCTTGATTTTCGGATGGGTAGCCAGTGACTGCGCCACTGACTGTTCCAGCGTCTGTGCCTGGTTCAGGCCCGGGAACAGTATGGTGCCACTAACCAGCATGGCAACAATCGTCTTCTTCATGGTATCTCCAGTCATGTTGTTTTTAGATTGTTGGCTTATCGTTCTCTCAGTGCCGACTGCTTAGCCCTCAAGATGGGTTTCAGCAAGTAGTCTAGGACACTTTTTTTACCAGTAATAATATCTGCACTGGCTAACATACCGGGGATGATGGGAAGTGCGTTAAGCTCATCGCCCAGATAACTCTTCTCGGTTCGTACTCGCACCAGATAGAAGGAATTGCCCTCCTCATCCTGGATTGAGTCGGCACTTATCTGTTCAACCTTGCCATGTAAACCTCCATAAATAGTGAAATCATAGGCAGTTATCTTGACCACGGCCTCCAGCCCGGGTCTGAGGAACGCGATGTCCTTTGGCGACACCTTGGCTTCAACCAGCAGGGTGTCTTCCAGCGGCACTATCTCCATCAGGTCCATGCCCGGCTGAACGACCCCACCCAGCGTATTAATCTTGAGCTTTTTGATGGTCCCCTTGAGAGGCGCGATCACACTGGTACGATCGACTCTGTCCCTGAGGCCGACCTGACCCTCCGACAACTGGCTCAACTTGCCTTGACGTTCGTTTAGCTCGGTCTGGGAGTCCGCCCGGAATTTCAGGGCGATATCATTTCGCTTCGAGATGGTCTCCCGCAGTACCGAGTTGAGCTTGGGCACCAGCAGGCGGTTCGCTTCCAGCTCCCCTTGCATTTCGTTGACCTGCCGCTCCAGTTTAATTAGCTCCACTTGAGGAACTATACCCTCTTTTGCGAGAGGACGGCTGATGTTCAGCTCCTGACGAGCCAGATCAACGCTGCGGCCCACGGTCCGGATCTTGGCATTGAGCTCTATGGTCTCCTGCTCTTTCTGCTCGATCTGCTGTCCCAGGATGTAAAGCTGGTTCTTGAGGTTGTTTAACCGCGCCTCCTGCACCGATCTTTCACGGGCGGCATATTCGGCAAATACATTCTCGTACCCTTCGGGGAACTCGATGGCCTGTTTGTCGATGGCTACCTGTTCACGCCAGCCCAGATTGGGCTCGTTCTTGACCACCACGCTGCGAATTTCGGCGCGCAGGCGGGCAATATCCCCCTTGAGGGTGACCAGCTCCTGCTCCCGTTCGCGAAAATCCGACTTGAAGCGGGTATCGTCGATGCGCAGCAGTGGCTGTCCCTTCTCGACGATGTCCCCCTCCTTGACGAAGATCTCCTTGACGATCCCCCCTTCCAGGTTCTGGATCACCTGCAACTGGCGCGACGGTATCACCTTGCCCTGGCCGACTGTCACTTCATCCAGCTCTGCCCAGGCTGCCCAGACGATGGCGCTGACAAAAAACAGGAAGCAGGCCCACAGCAGGACTCTGGCACGGGTGGGTGTCGTCAGCAGCACGGCGGCGGCGCCGTCATCCACGTACTCGAGATGCTCGGGTGCAGGCAAGACCGTATCTGAGGGCGTTTTCTTGAACCAGTGGTTAGCCATTCGCCGTCTCCTGCACCCGCACCTTGCCTTCCTTCAATTGCTGCAACACCACCTCTTTGGGACCGTCCGCCACTATCTTCCCCTGCTCCACGACGATGACCCGGGAAGCGACATCCAGCATGGAGGTCTTGTGGGTGATGAGGATAAGGGTGGTTTCGGGGCCGAGCCGCGCCAGCTCCTGCTTCACGTGCATCTCTGACTGGTTGTCCATGTTGGAGGTCGGCTCGTCCATCACCAGAATGGGGGGATCGTTGAGCAAGGCGCGAGCCAGCAGGATGGACTGGCGCTGGCCACCGGAGAGCTGACGTCCCCCTTCGCCAATCTGTCTGTCGAGACCGTTGGGATCCCGGTTGGTAAAGTTGGTGACCCCAGCCCGCTTGGCGGCGCGCAAGACACGGGCATCGTCCACCAGGGGATTGCCCAGCATGATGTTGTCCCGCACGGAACCAAAGAAGAGGGTCACATCTTGCGGCACGCAGCCGATGTTGCGGCGAATGATGGTCGGCGGCAGTTGGTCCAGCTCAAAGCCATCCAGACGCACCAGGCCGTCAGTCGGGCGATAGAGGCCCATCAGCAATTTCTCCAGCGTGGTTTTACCCGCACCGATGCGTCCAATGATGGCCACCTTCTCACCCGGCTCGATGCGCAGGTTGATGTTGTGCAGGGTACTGCTCTCCATGCCCGGATACTTGAAGGAGACATTTTCAAACTCGATGCGCCCCTGGATGACCGGATGGTGGATGTACTGCCTGCCCTCCTCCTGCTCACCCGGCGTCATCATGATCTTCTCCAGGATCTCGAGTGCCGACTTGGCCTGGTTGTAGCGGGTGGAGAGTACCGAGAGCTGCACCATGGGGGCGATGGCCCGGCTCGACAGCATCACGGCCGCTATCATGCCCCCCATGGTCACCAACCCTTCCGAGATCTGGTAAACACCGACGATCACCAGTCCCACTGTCACCACCTGCTGGATGTAGCTCGCCAGAGAAGACATGGAGTTGGTGATGCGCCGGGTTTGCACGCCCCAGGTCGAGATGTGGGACACCGCCTGCTCCCAGCGGTGCTGGAACATGCTCTCGGCCCCGAAAATCTTCACGGTCT
Source organism: Aeromonas sp. s4 (assembly GCF_040907855.1). Lineage (NCBI taxonomy): Bacteria > Pseudomonadati > Pseudomonadota > Gammaproteobacteria > Aeromonadales > Aeromonadaceae > Aeromonas > Aeromonas sp. s4. The sequence continues at coordinate 8,366 of NZ_JBFOCP010000005.1, forward strand.
CAAGGCCCGAGATGCTTTCGATCAGATTGGCGTTCTTCTGGGAGGCGAGCCGGGAGCCCTCCTCGATGGATTGCTTCAGCGGTGCCTGAATGTAGAAGCTGTAGGCCACCAGGATCAGGATGGCGATGATGGGCACCACCACCATGACACCGGCGAAAATCCAGATGATGAAGAGGAAGAAGATGGCAAACGGCAGATCGATCAGGGTGGAGACGGTGGCCGACGTGAAAAACTCGCGCACCGATTCAAACTCCTGCAAGTGCTTGGCAAAGGCACCGGTCGACGCAGGCCTGGACTCCATCTTCATGCCCATCACCTTGGCAAAGATTTTGGCCGACAACAGCACGTCGGATTTCTTGCCTGCAATATCGATGAAGTAGCTGCGCAGCTGGCGCATCACGAAGTCGAAGGTGAACACCACCATGGCTCCAACCGCCAGCACCCAGAGGGAGTCGAATGCCAGGTTGGGCACAATCTTGTCATAGACGTTCATGGTGAACAGGGGGCTGGCGATGGCAAACAGGTTGATGAGGATCGAAGCCACCAGCACATCCCGATAGATACCACGGGACTCGAACAAGGTGCTCCAGAACCAGTGACCATCACGGGTCTCCAGCACTTTGGGCGAGCGCTCATCAAACTTGAACTGCCGCTTGACGTAGAACAGACGACCATTGTACTCGTCACCCAGCTGGGCAAGACTGACCCATTGGGCCGCGTCTCCGGCCTGGGGAAAGATGACCCTCGCCTGGGTCCGTTCTTCATTCCATTCAAGCAAGATGCAGGCGCCGCCATTGCGCGTCTGCAAGACGCAGGGCAGCAGCAGGGAGGAGATCTGTTCAAGGGGCTGGATCACTTCGCGGGCAGAGAGACCGCCCCGCTCGGCGGCACGACTGAAGAGCGCCGTGCTGAGACGCCCGGAGACCAGTGGCAAGCCGGTGGTGAGAGCATCCTGACTGTTGGGCACCCCGTAAAAGCGGGTCAAAAAGACCAGGCACTCCAACAGTTCATCTATATGGCTGGTTTCTGCTTGCATAGCATCCCATCAAACATGATTCAGAAGGTTGTCTCGGGGCCGAATATCCAAAGCCCGGCGGCGATCCGGAAAAACAGAACAGACCTCGCCACCCAGACCCACAACCCGATTAGCGAACAGAGCCGGGACACTGCATGTCTCGCCTCCCTCACAGATTTTCATGCCGGAAACGGAGGGGGCATGCCGGGCACCTGATGTTGCCAAGAAATATGCCACCCGGTTCGAAGAGACACCGCCCGGTATACAAACTGCAAAGAGTTATTGATAACTATATCTTTTTTCAAGCCGACCATCTTATCAAGGTGACTTGAACGAAACTATACTCCAAAGACTGAATTTCATCTAATAACCCACTGTTTTTTTGATGAAATTAGAGTTGGCACTCGCCCGTGGAAGGGAGTGAAAAAGGGCGTCCCAGGCAGTGCCCCTGAGGGCCTGAGCGTGCCAGCTCCGCGGCAATGGCGGTCATGGCGCTCCAGCGATTCTCGCACCAGGCGGGAGCCAGCAGGGTCGGGCGGCGCGCCGACGCCGAGACCCTGTGATAGACCACCTCGGGCGGCGTGTACTGGATCATGGCGACCGCCGCCGCCACATACTGCTCCATCGTCAACACATCCAGCCGTCCCGCCTGCCACGCCTTGCCAAGAGTGCTCCCCTCCACCACATGCAGTGGGTGCAGTTTTATCCCCTCAACGCCGGTCTCCACGACACGATGGAGGGTTTCCAAGCTGTCCATCGGCACCTCGCCGGGCAGGCCGACGATGAGATGGGCACACACCTTGATGCCTCGCAGATGGGCTCGGGCAACGGCATCGGCATAAGCGGCATAGCCGTGACCCCGATTGATGCGTTGCAACGTCTTGTCGTTGGCACTTTGCAGCCCGAGCTCCAGCCACACCTCGTAACCTCTGGCCTGATAACCTGCCAGCAGATCCAGCACCGCATCGGGTACACAATCAGGGCGAGTTCCGACGCAGAGCCCCACCATGTCGCTCACCGACAAGGCTTCTTCATACATGCGCTGAAGGTACTCCACTTCGGCATAAGTACTGGTATAGGCCTGAAAGTAGGCCAGATAGCGCCTGGCCCGGGTCACCTCGTCCCGGCGTGCCAGCAGTTGCTGCACCACGGAGAGTTGCTGGGCCGACTCGTCGGCAAAGGAGGAGACATTGCAGAAAGTGCAGCCACCCCGGCCCAGGGTGCCGTCCCGGTTGGGGCAGGTAAAGGCCCCGTGAATGGAGAGTTTGTGGATCTTCTGGCCGTGGCGCTGCTTGAGATCCTGGCCAAATGTATTGATGAGTTCGTGTAACTGCATGACACCTCCGAAATGAGGTGTCATTCTAGCGACGCAGCCCGGCGGGCAGGCTGCGCTGGATCAATCCCGCTCTCTACCCAAAAATCATATAAATATTCACGTTAGATGCGATAAATACCCAACAGTCGGCATTCACGGTCACTTTTGACAACCTGTCACTCCTGCCACCTGGAGAAAAGTGTCATAACCTCTCGCCCATAACCGGCTGTAACTACTGAAAAAATCCTGTTTAGTCTGCTTATGGACAAATGCAAGCCGCAGGATCCTGAAATGTGATCCCCGCCAAGCACACCAGAGATGACTTTGTAAAATTACTACAGTTTCCCGCCACCATGCAGTCAACCACCAAACCGTCCATAACCAGAATATAAATCCAACAAATAAACAAAAAGCAGTTATAAATACACAAAAATGCTGATTGAGTCTCAAAAACCCACATTTTGTTATGGCGATGTAACATTGCAAACAAGCGGGATGTCCAATTGACCTTGCCCGAAAATCCCATTAGTTTGGAGATTCGCCACCTCAGGCGGACGGAACCACAAGAGCCAATCGCAATTTATGCAGTCTGTTGATGACAGTGCGATGGAAGGCCGAGCAAGGGAGAAATGCAATGTCACTATATGATCCAAAGCTGGAGAGGGATAACTGTGGCTTCGGCCTGTTGGCCCACATGGAAGGGGAAGCCAGCCACAAGCTTGTCCGTCTCGCGATGTCAGCCTTGGCTCGCATGCAGCACCGCGGCGGTATCTCCGCCGATGGCAAGACCGGCGACGGCTGCGGCCTGTTGCTGCAAAAACCCGACAGCTTCTTTAGAGCGGTCGCCGAAGAGAAGGGATGGCACCTGGGCCGCAACTACGCGGTCGGTATGCTGTTTCTCAACCCCGATCCCATCCTGGCCCAGGCCACTCGCGACATCATCGACGAGGAGCTGGAAAGAGAGACCCTGAGTCTGGTCGGCTGGCGCAAGGTGCCTATCGATACCAACGTACTCGGTTCCATCGCCAAGGCGTCCCTGCCCAGTATTGAACAGGTCTTTGTCAACGCGCCCCCGGGCTGGGTCGACAAGGATCTCGAGCGCCGCCTCTATATCGTGCGCCGCCGCATCGAGAAGCGCATCAGCGACGACTACTTTTATGTGGTCAGCCTCTCCAACCTGGTCACCGTCTACAAGGGACTGTGCATGCCGGTGGATTTGCCGCGCTTCTATCTGGATCTGGCCGACATCCGCATGCAGGCCGCCATCTGCGTGTTCCACCAGCGTTTCTCCACCAACACCAGCCCGCGCTGGCCGCTGGCGCAGCCGTTCCGCTACCTCGCCCACAACGGCGAGATCAACACCATTGCCGGCAACCGCCAGTGGGCCAAGGCGCGCAGCTACAAGTTCGCCACCCCGCTGATCCCGGATCTGCAAGAGGCCGCCCCCTTCGTCAACACCACGGGATCGGACTCCTCCAGCCTCGACAACATGCTGGATCTCTTCCTGGCCGGCGGCATGGACCTGTTCCGTGCCATGCGCCTGCTGATCCCGCCTGCGTGGCAGAAGCACCCGAACATGGATGACGATCTGCGCGCCTTCTACGACTTCAACTCCATGCACATGGAGCCCTGGGACGGCCCGGCCGGCATCGTCATGACCGACGGTCGCTACGCCACCTGCGCACTCGACAGAAACGGTCTGCGTCCGGCACGTTACGTCATCACCAAGGACAAGTTCATCACGCTGGCCTCCGAAGTGGGCACCTGGGACTACACCCCGGACGAAGTGCTGGAGAAGGGCCGTGTCGGCCCGGGGGAGCTGTTCGTGGTCGATACCAGCAACGGCAAGATCTGGACCAGCTTCGAAATTGATGACGATCTCAAGAGCCGTCACACCTACAAGCAGTGGATGGACAAGCACTGCAAGCGCTTGGTGCCCTTCGAGCAGATGGACGATGCCAGCACGGGATCGCGGGAATTCCCGGATGACCGGCTCAAGACTTACCAGAAGCTGTTCGGCTACTCCTTTGAAGAGCTGGATCAGGTGATCCGCGTACTCGGCGAGAATGGCCAGGAGGCGGTGGGCTCCATGGGGGATGACACCCCGATGGCGGTGCTCTCCTCCAGCCAGCGAACCCTGTACGACTACTTCCGCCAGATGTTCGCCCAGGTGACCAACCCGCCCATCGATCCCCTGCGGGAAAATCACGTCATGTCCCTGGCCACCTGTATCGGCCGCGAACAGAACGTGTTCAACGAGACCTTCGGCCACGCCCACCGGGTGCTGTTCCAGTCGCCGATCCTGCTCTACTCCGACTTCCATCAATTGCTGGCCCTGGAGGGGGAGCACTACCGCCATGCGGTGCTGAGCCTCAACTACCTGCCCGAAGAGGGGCTGCAAGCCGCCCTCGAGCGCCTCTGCCACGAGGCAGCTGAAGCGGCCCGCAGCGGCGCCGTACTGCTGGTACTGTCAGACCGGGACATCAGCCCGGATACCCTGCCCATCCCGGCCGCCATGGCGGTGGGTGCGGTGCAGCGTACCCTGGTGGACAACAACCTGCGCTGCGACGCCAATATCCTGGTGGAGACCGCGAGCGTGCGCGACCCGCACCACTTCGCCGTGCTGCTGGGCTTTGGCGCCACCGCCATCTACCCCTATCTCGCCTACGAGACCCTCGCCAAGCAGGTAGAAGAGGGCGTGCTCAAGATGAGCCTGCGCCAGGCCATGCTCAACTACCGCAATGGCATCAACAAGGGCCTCTACAAGGTGATGTCCAAGATGGGCATCAGCACGGTGGCAAGCTACCGCTGCTCCCAGCTGTTTGAGGCGGTGGGCCTCTCCAAGGCTGTTGTCGAACTCTGCTTCCGCGGCGTATCGAGCCGCATCCAGGGTGCCGGCTTTGCCGACATCCAGCAGGATCAGATCAATCTGTCCCGTCTGGCCTGGCTCGGCCGCAAGCCGCTGACCCAGGGCGGCCTCCTGAAATTCGTCCACGGTGGCGAGTACCACACCTACAACCCGGACGTGGTGCAGACCCTGCAAGTGGCGGTGCGCTCCGGCAACTACGCCGATTACAAGGAGTATGCCCGTCTGGTGAACGAGCGCCCGGTGGCGACCCTGCGGGATCTGCTGTCGCTCAAACAGGGCACCACCCCGGTTGCGCTGGATCAGGTGGAGCCAGCCGCCAGGCTGTTCCCCCGCTTCGACTCCGCGGCCATGTCCATCGGCGCCCTCGGCCCTGAAGCCCACGAGGCCCTGGCCATCGCCATGAACCGCCTCGGCGGTCAGAGCAACTCCGGCGAAGGCGGTGAAGATCCCAAGCGTTTTGGTACCGAGAAGAACTCTCGCATCAAACAGGTGGCTTCCGGTCGCTTTGGCGTCACCCCTCACTACCTGATGAACGCGGACGTGGTGCAGATCAAGGTCGCCCAGGGTGCCAAGCCCGGCGAAGGGGGCCAGCTGCCCGGTGACAAGGTCACCGCGCAAATCGCCCAGCTGCGCTACTCCGTGCCCGGCGTGACCCTGATCTCCCCGCCGCCGCACCACGACATCTACTCCATCGAGGATCTGGCCCAGCTCATCTTCGACATCAAGCAGATCAACCCGAACTGCCTGGTGTCGGTGAAACTGGTGTCCGAACCTGGCGTCGGCACCATCGCCTGTGGCGTGGCCAAGGCTTATGCGGACTTCATCACCGTCTCCGGCTACGACGGCGGCACCGGCGCAAGCCCGCTCACCTCGGTTAAATACGCCGGCTCTCCCTGGGAGCTGGGCCTGGCCGAAACCCAGCAGGCGCTGGTGGCAAACGGCCTGCGCCACAAGGTGCGTCTGCAGGTGGATGGCGGTCTCAAGACCGGTCTCGACATCATCAAGGCGGCCATCCTCGGCGCCGAGAGCTTCGGTTTCGGTACCGGCCCCATGGTGGCACTCGGTTGCAAATACCTGCGTATCTGCCACCTGAACAACTGCGCCACCGGCGTCGCCACCCAGGATGAGAAGCTTCGCCGCGAACACTTCACCGGCCTGCCGGAAATGGTGATGAACTACTTCAAGTTCATCGCCGAGGAGACGCGCGAGCTGATGGCCGAGCTTGGCGTCACCCAGCTCACCGACCTCATCGGTCGTACCGACCTGCTGGAAGCCCTACCCGGCCTCACCGCCCGTCAGGCCAAGCTGGACTTGTCCGGTATCCTGGCGGCCCCGGTTGCACCGGCAGGCTCCAGTCTGTTCAGCCAGCAGCACAACCCCACCTTCGACAAGGGGCCCTTGAACCTCAAGATGGTGGAAGACCTGCTGGACGCGGTGGAAAACATGAGTGGCGGCGAGTTCCGCTACGACATCCGCAACACCGACCGCTCCGTGGGTGCGCGTCTGTCCGGCGAAATCGTCAAACGCCACGGCAACCAGGGCATGGCGGCCGATCCGGTCAAGGTGCACTTCAACGGCACCGCAGGCCAGAGCTTCGGCGTCTGGAATGCCGGTGGCCTTGAGATGATCCTCACCGGGGATGCCAACGACTACGTGGGCAAGGGGATGACCGGCGGCAAGCTGGTGATCAAACCCCACGTCGGCGTGGCGTTCAAATCCCACGAGGCGGCCATCATCGGCAACACCTGCCTCTATGGCGCCACCGGCGGCAAGCTCTATGCCGCAGGGACCGCCGGCGAGCGGTTCGCGGTGCGCAACTCAGGGGCCTTGGCGGTGGTCGAGGGGATTGGCGACAACGGCTGTGAATACATGACAGGCGGCATCGTCACCGTGCTCGGCAAGACCGGTGTCAACTTCGCGGCGGGCATGACAGGCGGTTTTGCCTACGTGCTCGACGAGTGCGGCAACTTTGCCAAGCGCACCAACCCCGAGCTGGTCGAACTGCTGGAGGTGGCGGATCTGGCCATCCACCAGGAGCACCTGCGCGGTATCATCACGGCGCACCTCAACGAGACAGGCAGCTCGCGTGCCGAGGAGATCCTGGCCAACTTTGACTCCTATGTGCCCAAGTTCAGGCTGATCAAACCCAAGTCCAGCGACGTCAAATCGCTGCTTGGCCACACCAGCCGTTCCAGTGCAGAACTCAGAATCCAGGCGCAATAAGGAGGGAACCCTATGAGCCAGAACGTATTCCAGTTTATCGATGTCCAGCGGGTCGACCCGCCCAAGAAGCCGCTCAAGATCCGCAAGATCCAGTTCGTGGAGATCTACGAGCCCTTCAACCAGGCCCAGGTCGGCATGCAGGCAGATCGCTGCCTCGACTGCGGCAACCCCTATTGCGAGTGGAAGTGCCCGGTACACAACTACATCCCCAACTGGCTGAAGCTGGCCAACGAGGGACGCATTCTGGAGGCGGTGGAGCTCTCCCACCAGACCAACAGCCTGCCGGAGGTATGTGGCCGCGTTTGCCCGCAAGACAGACTGTGTGAGGGTGCTTGCACCCTCAACGACAGATTCGGCGCCGTGACCATCGGCAACATCGAAAAGTACATCACCGACAAGGCCTTCGAGATGGGCTGGCGCCCAGATCTTTCCAAGGTGGTCAAGACCGACAAGCGGGTCGCCGTCATTGGCGCGGGCCCAGCGGGCCTTGCCTGTGCCGACGTGCTGGCACGCAATGGCGTCACCCCTGTGGTGTTCGACAAGTACCCGGAGATAGGTGGTCTGCTCACCTTCGGTATCCCCTCCTTCAAGCTGGAGAAAGAGGTGATGCAGCGCCGCCGCGAGATCTTCGAGGGGATGGGAGTGGAGTTTCGTCTCGAGACCGAAGTGGGCCGTGACGTCACCTTCGCCGATCTGCTCGGCGAGTTCGATGCGGTCTTCCTCGGGGTCGGCACCTACAAGTACATGAAGGGCGGCTTTGCCAACGAAGAGGCGCCGGGGGTCTACGACGCCCTGCCCTACCTCATCTCCAACGCCAACCGGCTGCTGGGCTTTGAGAAGGCGCAAGCCGATTACATCGACTTCGCCGGCAAGCAGGTAGTGGTGCTGGGGGGCGGCGACACCGCCATGGACTGCGTGCGCACCGCCATCCGCCAGGGGGCCGATCGGGTGATCTGCGCCTACCGCCGGGATGCCGAGAACATGCCGGGCTCCAAGCGGGAGGTGAAAAACGCCCAGGAGGAAGGGGTGGAATTCATGTTCAACCTCCAGCCCATCGGCGTGGAGCTGGACGCCCACGGCCGCACCTGCGGCATCAAGGTGGTGAGCACCGAGCTCGGCGCCCCCGATGCCAATGGCCGCCGCAATCCTGTGGTCATTGAAGGCTCCGAGCAGGTGCTGCCCGCCGATGCGGTGGTGATGGCGTTCGGCTTCCAACCCAACCCCCAGCCCTGGATGGCAGAGCACGGCGTCGAGCTCGACGGCCGGGATCGCATCAAGGCGCCCGAGAAGGCCGAGTACGCCTTCCAGACCAGCAACCCCAAGGTGTTCGCCGGTGGTGACGCGGTGCGCGGCTCGGATCTGGTGGTGACCGCCATTTATGAGGGTCGCAAGGCGGCCGAAGGGATCATGGACTACCTGGCCGTGTGATCTGCCGCCATAACCAAGCAGCCATGCAAACAGCCCCGCTCGTGCGGGGCTGTTTTTTATCTCGCTCTCAATCCGCCAGAACCGGCTAGATGCTCCAGCTCTCCGGCAGCCGCTCGGTGAGGGTGGAGATGTATTCGAAGGTACGCGCCCGCTTGGGGGTGGTGAACATCTGACGCGCACTACCCGCCTCCACCACCTCCCCGGCCTCCAGGAAGATCACCTGCTGCGCAATCTGGGCTGCAAGGCGCAAGTCATGGGTGGCGATCAGCATGGTGGTCCCCTCACTGGCCAGCTGGCGCAGCACGGTCACCACCTCCTGGGCAAGCTCGGGATCCAGCGCCGAGGTAGGCTCGTCACAGAGCAGCACCTTGGGGGATGGCGCCAGCGCCCGGGCAATGGCGACCCGCTGCTGCTGACCGCCGGAGAGGGTGGCAGGCACCGCCTCGGCCTTGTGCCTGAGCCCCACCTTGTCGAGCAGTTGCAGGGCGCGCGCCACTGCCCTCTCCCTGGGCCACTTCAACACGGTCACCAACCCTTCCATCACGTTCTCCAGCACCGTCATGTGCGGGAACAGCTGGAAATTCTGGAACACCATGCCGGTCTGCTGGCGCAGGGCCAGCACGCTTTGCCGTGACAGATGCCGGGTAAAGTCGAGCTCGCTGCCCCCCAGCACCAGCTGGCCTGCATCGGGTCGCTCCAGCAGGTTCACGCAGCGCAGCAAGGTACTCTTGCCGCTGCCGGAGGGACCGATCAGGGCGGTGACGCTGCCCGCGGCCATCGCCAGCCCCACCCCTTTCAACACGCGCTGCCCCGCAAACTGTTTCTCGATGCCACTCAAGCGGATCATAGGGCGACCTCCCGGGTCTCTTTGTGAGCCAGTCGCTGCTCCAGCCTGTCTTGCAGGGTGGAGAGTACCGAGCTGAACATCAGGTAGATGAGGGCCGTCTCGATATAGAGGATGAGCGGCTCATAGGTGACGGAGGCGAGGCGCTGGGCCGCCTGAAACAGCTCGGGCACGGTCACCGCCGCCGCCAGCGACGTGTCTTTGACCAGGGAGATGAAGGTGTTGGAGAGCGGTGGCACCGCGATGCGCGCCGCCTGCGGCAGGATCACCCGCCACATGACCTGGGGCCAGTTCATGCCGATGGAGTAGGCTGCCTCCCACTGCCCCTTGGGGATGGCCGCCAGGGTGGCACGAATGATCTCCGAGCTGTAGGCACCGATGTTGAGGGTGAAACCGATGACGGCGGCGGTGAAGGCGTCCAGCACGATGCCGGCGCTCGGCAGACCGTAAAAGATCAGAAACAGCTGCACCAGCAGGGGCGTGCCCCGAATAAGCCAGACATAGAAGCGGACCAGCATCACCAGCGGAGCCGGACCATATAATCTGGCCAGCGCCACCGACAAGCCGAGCACGATTCCCAGCACGAAGGTAATCAGAGTGAGTGGCACGGTAAAAATAAGCCCCGCACTGAGCAGGGGCCAAAAAGAGTCGATCATTAACTGCAACCAGGCCGGCACGTTAATATCCTCAGTTGTTATTATGTTGCCACGATATTATTGCGAGACGTCGGTGCCGAAATATTTCTGCGATATATTCTGATATGCGCCATCCTGCTTGGCATTGCGCAGCGCCTGATTGATGGCAGCCAGCAACTCGGGTTGCCCCTTGGCGAGCAGGGCAGCAGATTGATCCCCCTTGGCCTCGCTGGCCGCCACCTTCAATTTGGCGTCCGGCTTCTGTTTCTTGAAGTCGAGGAAGGAGAGGCTGTCGTTGATGGTGGCATCCACCCGCCCGGTCAGCACCAGTTCGAGTGACTGGTTGAATCCCTCGGTGGCCACCACCTCGGCGCCCGATGATTTCGCCAGCTGGGCGAAGTTGCTGGTCAGGGACTGGGAGGATTTCTTGCCCTTCAGATCGGCAAAGCTCTTGATGCTTTGGTTGTCGCTGTGCACCACGATCACCGCCTTGGAGGTGATGTAGGGGTCTGAAAAATCATATTTTTTCAACCGTTCAGGGGTGATGGCCACTTCGTTGAGCACCAGGTCGTAGCGCTTGGCGTCCACCCCGGCGATGAGCCCGTCCCACTTGCCCTCGACGAACTGCGGCTTCACGCCCAGACCGCTTGCAATCAGCTCGCCTATCTCCACGTCAAAGCCCACCAGCTTGCCGCTCTTGTCGTGGTAGGTGAAGGGAGGATAGGTCCCTTCGGTGCCGATCTTGATCACTCCGGCCCGCTGGATCTCGGCCAGGCTTGACTGTGCCTGTACCGATGTCATCAGTGCCAGCGGAAGTGCCGCCATTAAAAACAGGGAGTGCCGTTTTTTCATTATTCACCTCGTTATATTTATGAACATCCAGAGCGCTTGCCAACCACCACAAAATAAAACCAGCCGGTTATCATGTTTAATTTAAATTAATTATCGGCAGAGATAACCTTCATAGTGCTTGCTGGCGGTATGGATGAAACATAACGTGGCTCATGGCATGACCCAACCATGAAATACGGGGATATTTAGCGAAATAATGGATAACGAATAAATAATGGCCGGGCTAGCCGAGGAATTGCCCCGCTGGCGGCGCTCCGTCAGCGGAAACCATATCAGGCGGGTTGCAGCTCCCGCGGGATGGCAGTGGCCCAATCACGACATAACGTATCAATCGGGCCAAAATTCAGTCTGATGACAAATGGGATTGCCACGCACCACGTGGAAGGTCATGGCGGGATGGCGCGCGCCTTGACGTCACCGTCGATGATCACCCCTTCGGTCACCACCTCCCGCCCTGCTCCAGCAGGCGAACGATGTCGACATTCCAGGGCCCGGTCGCCGGGTAGCTCCGATGGATCTCGACGAAGTTGACCCGCCCCTCGCGCCGCTCCCCCAACGTTGGCCAGTCACAGAGGAAGTCATCGCTCAGCCACCTGGGGGTCTTGACGAAATCGTTGCTTTGCATGGTCTGCACCACGGTTTTTGGTTCCATGGTCCTGTTTTCCATCCAGCCCTCCTACAACCGCACCACCAGCCACTCCCCCTTGCCCACCGGCACCAGGGAAGTCAGGAAATCGGGGTCACGCCGCACCTGTGCCATCCACTCCCTCATCTCGTCCTCATGCGAGATGGCATTGTCCACCACCAGCAGGCCACGAGGGGCAAGCAGGCGCTGGATCTCGGGCCACCAGGCCTGGTAGTGGCGGCGCTCGGAGTCGAGGAAGATGAGCTGATAGCCCGCCGTCGGCAGGCAGGGCAACAGGCTGCCGGCCTCCCCCGCCAACTGCTCAATCCAGGGAGTGAGCCCGGCCCGCTCAAAGTTGGTCGCCGCCATGGTCCGTTTGCCCTCGTCCAGCTCGATGGTGGTGACCCGGCCCCCCAGCCGTTTCACTGCCTCGGCCAGCCAGAGGGTGGAGTAACCGTTGGAGGTGCCGATCTCCAGCACAGCCTGCGCCCCCCTCGTCTGCACCAGCACCGCCAGCAGTTCGCCGGTGTCGCGGGTAATGTTGAGCATCTTGCTGCCACGGGAGTGTTGCGCGCCGTCATTCTGCTCGCCAAAGCGCTCCAGCTCCCGTTTCAGTTGTTCCAGTGCCATGTCTCCTCCTTGACGGTGTAAACGAGTCGGCCCGGTGCATGGCATGGCTGGACCGCCCCTCATGTTCATCATTTTGCTATCGACCCACTCGGTGGCCCATCCCCTGCGTCATCCGGATAAAGACAACACCCTGGCTCACCATGTGATCACGCTGGTGCACTGCTGCTGGCGGGAAAGCCAATCGTCACGCGGTCTGGCGGGGGCCCCCCGCGCCGTCGGGCTGCTGGATACCAAGGGCAAGCAGCAGATCGCCTAGGGGGCCACCCGGGTAAAGTCGATGGCGGGGCAGCTGGGCGCCACGCCCTTGGTCAGCGTCAGGGGCTTGGCACGATAGCTGAGCCGGTAGCGGCCCGGTTGGGACAGATCGTAGGCCTGCGCCAGGTCCGCATCGGCCTGGCTCTGCTCCCCCGCCCCCAGGTGCAGGAAGTCGCCGTCCCCGGGGGTACCTCGCTTGGCAAGCGGCCCTCGATAGTCCAGCGGCTGCCCATCGCGGGTCAGGTCGATGGCATCGGCAAACCACCCCTCGAAGGGGGTGAACCAGGTCAATACCTCGAGGGGCGTCTCCCCCCGGTTGGTCAGGGTCATCACCAGGGGCAGGGGTTCGTTCACCCCGCTCTCTGCGCTGACCGACAGCTCGCACTGCAAGGGCGCCAGTGCCAGGGTGGTGAGCAAGAGTGTCATCATGGTGCCTCCGTCAAAAAAGGGGCCATCCGGCCCCTGTTTGCAACTCAATTTTCGCTCGGGGTATTCTCGGCGAAATATTCATGGTTGTCGGCATTGTTCAGGGCCTTCTGGGGATCCGTGCTCGCCAGATTGCGCGCATTGGCCTGACCGTATCCCAGATCGTCGGTACCCGCCACCACGTTGAAGTGGCTCAGCTCGTGGACAATGGTGCCGGCGCGGGAATCGGTCCCGGTGACCGGCGCTGTCCAGAAGCTCTTGCACAGATAGACCTTGTAGGGCTGGTCCGGATAGACATAGGCAAAGTAGCTCTGCTTGCAACCGCAGTCGAAGGTGAGCGGCTTGTTGTCGATGGCATCCTTGATCTTGCTGAAGTTGGTCTCGGCCTGGTTCCAGCGGGTGGCGTCATAGGCGCCAAACCAGCTGCGGTAGCGCTGCCCATTCGGCTTGTCCACCGCGAGGTAGCTGCTGGAGTTGTTGGCGATGCCACTCGCGGCATCGAGCGCCGCCAGGATGTCGCTCTTCTGGGTGTTGGTGCAACGGCCGCTGAAGCTGACCGAGGCGCTCACCGCCTGGGGCTCGGCTACCGCCGCCTTGGCCAGCACCCGATCGTCGCTCACCCCGTCCACCCAGAGGGTCACGGCATTGGACTCGCTCGCCTGGGCCTGTTTGGCCTTGGCCGCTTTCCCCTCCTGCGCCACGGTCGGCAGCAGGTAACGGATGCTGTACTGGCCCTGGGCACTCATGTCGTAGAGACCGGAGACCTCCGCCTGCACTGTCAGGCTCTGGCCCGCCTTGAGCAGTTGGTAGTCCTTGTCACTCGGTACGGCCCGCTTGATCAGGGCCCCTTCGTAATCCACCGGCTGGCCGTCACGCTCCACCTGGAACAGGGGAGCATCCTCGCTGCCCGGCAGTTGCCATTTGAGCAGACGAACCGGCTTCTCCCCGGTGTTGGTCAGGGTCAGGTTGACGCGCACATCGTCTGTGCTGCCCTCCACCAGGGTGAGCCGGGCATCGAGTCCGGCGGCGCAGAGCGGGGACGCCAGCACGCCGGCCAGCAACAGGGCAATTGGAGTCGCTTTCATCATGTTTCCTCATTCATTGAGTGTCGCCTTGTCAGGCGGTCTGCTTCCTTTAAGGCCCTCTTTGGGGCCCATCCACCCTAGAGCAGAAGCACCACCCCACCATCCCTCCATATGGGGGACGCCCCCCATCAGAGGGGGAGCCTCTTGGCTGCGACAAAGATTGCCCGCCCGGCCCCGGGCGTGCAGGCAACCCCGTGTGGCGTATTTGCCATAAAAAAACCCGGCGCAGGGCCGGGTGACGGGATGAAAAGGCGGGGTCAGGAGGCCAGCAGCGCCAGGGCTGGCTGCGCGTTGCCCGGCATCAGCCGATAGGCCTTGTGGTGCTTGACCAGGGTGGTTTTCTTGTTGCCCTGGCTCAGCAGCAGGCCCCGGGCAAATGCCGCCTCGGCCAGTACCTGCTCGTCCCCGCGCACATAGAGGGTGAGGGGCTTGACCAGCTCCCCCCCCTCGATATGGCCCTGATACTCGCTGGCCGAGATGATCAGGCTGGATTGCCCCTGGCTCAGCAGCCGCTGCCGGGTGTTCAGTTCGCTGTCGGTGAACACCAGCCAGCCCGCCCCCTCCAGCGCCAAAAGCAGATCGGCCAGGCGCGCCCCCAGCTGTACCGGCTCATGCATGGCACGCTCATACTGGCGCTGCACCCGCTCAAGCAGCCCCTTGAGATCGGCCCCCGCCCCCAGCGTCCGCCCCAGTTGCACCCAGGTCTTGAGATCCTCCATCACCAGCCGGGAGAACCGTTTCTCCTTGAGAGAATCCGCCATCCAGGTACAGAGAAAGTGGCTCTCCTGAGCGGGGGTGCGTTTGCCCGTCTTCTGGGCGGCAGTGCGCTCCAGCTCCGCCAGGCTCTGGCGGGCCATCTCGAGCAGGGCCTGATTGTAAGCAGGAAGGGTCATCTCGGATCCTCTGAAACGGGGCGGCCAGGGGCCGCGTCATCGACAGCACAAAGGCGCCAGTGGCGCCTTTGGAGAGTAAACGCCCCTCCCCGACCGGGAGGGGGCGACGTTGCCTTATTTCGGCTGACGGGGCTTCTTGGCCGCCGCCAGACGCTTGAGGCGCTGACCTTGCAGTTTCGCCTCGGCCATGGCCTGGGCGGCGGCATTGTCTTCACGCTGCGGGCGCTTGCCGAAGCGGCGGCGCTCCTGCAACTGCTTGATGAGGTCGTCACGGCTGCTCACCTCATAACCCGGCACCATGATGCGGCGGATCTTCTGGCCGATGAGAGCCTCGATCTCCAGCAGGGTGCGCTCCTCCTCGCGACTGACGAAGGAGATGGCCATGCCGCTCTTGCCAGCGCGACCGGTTCGGCCGATACGGTGCACGTAATCTTCCGCGAGGAACGGCAGATCATAGTTGACCACGTATTCCAGGCTCGGAATGTCCAGGCCGCGGGCGGCCACCTCGGTGGCCACCAGCACCCGCAGCTTGCCTTCGGTGAATTCACGCAAGGCGCGGCGACGGCTCCCCTGGGCCTTGTCACCGTGCACCACGGCAGACTTGATGCCGTCGAGGTTGAGCTCCTCCACCAGTTCATCGCAGCTCTCGCGGGTGCTGGCAAACACCAGCACCTGCTGCCAGTTCTGCTTGCCGATAAGCTCGGAGAGCAGCTCGCGCTTGCGCTTCTGTTCCACCGGATAAACGGTGTGGCTCACGGTGTCGGCAGTGGAGTTCTGCTTGTCGACGGCCACCACCTGGGGTTTGTCCAGCATGAGGTTGGCCAGCTTTTTCACCGCCTCGGAGAAGGTGGCGGAGAAGAGCAGGTTCTGGCGGGTCTTGTTGACCGCCTGCAGGATCTGCTGCACATCGGCGCTAAAGCCCATGTCGAGGATGCGATCCGCCTCGTCCAGCACCAGAGTCTCGACCCCGGAGAGGCTCAGGTTGCAGGCGGTGAGGTGCTCGAGCAGACGGCCAGGGGTGGCCACTATGATGTGTGCGCCCGCTTTGAGCTTCTTGGCCTGCACATCCTGTTTGCCACCACCCACGATGGTGAGGGTGGAGATCCCCAGATACTTGGCGAAATCGTTGATATTGCTCGCCACCTGGGCTGCCAGCTCGCGGGTCGGGGTCAGGATCAGCACGCGGGCATTGGAAGGCTGCACCGGCGCCGGGTTGTCTACCAGGCGTTGCAGGATGGGCAACGCAAAGGCGGCGGTCTTGCCGGTACCGGTCTGGGCACTGGCCAGCACATCGCGGCCACGGCGAATGGCCGGGATGGCCTGGCTCTGCACAGGGGTCATCTCCTGATAACCGCAATCTGAGATGGCGCGCAAAATCTCGGGGGCAAAATCGAACGATTCAAATCTCATGTTGGGTTCCTGTGTTCCAGCGGAGCTGTAGTTGGCGTGGGTGGCCTGGGCCGGCGTGTGGCCTGGCATCGGCGAGGCGTGGAGCCAAGGACGGCTGGGTCTGACATCAGATCAGAAGATGAGCCGGAAAATGGCGGGCGCGAAGTGTAACAGATAGGCGACAGGAATGCCGCCTCCAATGGCCTGTATTTTTCCGGCGGCTGCGCTCTCCAGATGCGGCAGCAGGCGCGGCCCGGGCAGTGAGATCAGCGCACCCGCTTGCTCGGACGCTTGAGCAGCCGCATACCGATGGCCGCCACCGCGATGACGAACAGCCCGAAAGAGGTGACGAGCAGGCACTTGGTCAGCAGCTCCTGATGATGGGCAAAGACCGGGGTCGCCATCACCATCTTGCCGACCATGCTCAATACCAGGGACCAGAGGACGGCGCTGGCAAAACTCGCCACGGCCACCCGCAGCAGGTGCAGGCGGGAGACTCCCATCAACATGGGGGTCAACACTCTCACGAAGGGGATGAAACGGGACACGAACATGGCCCAGAAACCGTAACGATCCAGCAGTCGGGAGGCCCTGGGCAGGCTCCCTTCCGGGATCATTCGCTCCACATGGCCCATGAAACGGGTGCCATGCAGTGCCTGCCCCTGCCAGTAGGCGAGCACGCTCCCTATCCCGGCCGCGAGCGGCAGATAGAGCAAGGTCACCTCGGGCCCCAGCACACCCATGCCCACCAGACCGCCCGCCAGCAGCACCAGGCTGTCACCGGGCAGGGGCAGAAAGACGAAGCTCGATTCAAGGAAGAGGATCACCACCAGACAGGTGACGAGCAGACCGATTGCCTGCATTTGTATAAGCTGATCAAAATCCTGATGCCATATGGCAAGCAGCATGTCCTGCATCTGGTGTGACTCCCATCAACGTAATGCGCATTCGTCATGATGACCCGAAGGCCCCGTCTGGTAATCCATCCCTGCTACCACCCCAATGTTCGTATGGGAGGCCTCTTATACACCCGGGGAACTGAACAATAAATTAATGTCTGTGATTTCTGCCCAGCGGTTCACCCTTCTCGCCCCCCCCTGCCCCCGCCAAAGCGAGGGCAACCTGGCCCATCAGACCAGTGTGCATGCCCCCAAAACAGGACGGGTCGGCCCTTGCCAGGCTGCCAAGCCAGATGAAACCCGTTACAGTGTGAACATGCCCCGATGGACGGGGTACTCATGGAGCCAGGTATGGCAAGACAGCTCTCTTCTCACACACTTTCCTTGCTGGCGGTGCTTGCCGGCGTCTCTGCCGGTCTTGTGACAAAGGCCCGTGCCAGCGACGAGAGCCTGGTGCAACAGCGCGCCAACGCCGTCGTCTCCCTCATGAGCTACGCCGTGGTGCCGGATATCACCGCCAGCAACCTGAATATCGGCAGCGGCACCAACGACACCTCCGCCCTCACCATCACCCAGCTCGGGGGTGGCGCCACCCTGAGCGAGGATGTTCCCCTCTATCTGGAGGGCACCCTGGGCTACAGCCGCTACGATCCCCAGTTCGTGTTCACCGATGGCAACGAGACCCGCACCATTCCCACCAAATGGAACAGCCTGAGCGCCACCGGCGGCATCGGCTGGGATGTCGGCGTCCACCGGGATCGCTTTGGTGGCAATCTGGTGCTGCGGCCCATCGCCAATGTCACCCTGGGCACGGTGGCCAGCGACCTTCGCATCGGGGCCGCCCTGCTCGAGCACAGGAGCGGCCAGAATCTGGACTTCCTCGACGGCGGCACCCTCAATGTCTATGGCCTCGGCGGCTCATTGATGCTGGACTATGAGCTCTTCTCCGCCGCCCAGGACATCGATGCCGAGCTGCGCTACTCCTACCAGCATCTGCAAAGCTTCACCGGCACCGCCGAGAGCGTCAGCGGTCAGGCCGATGCGGAAAACCTCGGGCTTTACCTGCGCCGTCGTGCTCCCCTCTGGGACTGGACCCTGCTGGACAGGCCTCTTCGCTACGTGCTGGAAGGAGCCAGAACCGAATACCTGGGGCAGCAACGGGGGCTGCTCGGTTTCAACAGCCTCAACTCCCTGGGACTTGGCCTCGAACTCGACAGCAGCAAGTACGACATCTTCATCACCCGCACCCGGCTGGTGGCCCGCTATATGTTCAGCAACAGTACCAGCGGCTACTCCATCGGACTGGCGATGAGTTTCTAGCGCAGCAAGGCGACATGAACCGTCCCCATCACCAAATCTCTGACTGAACGCACATTTGACTCCATTGCCGCTATGAGGTCCCACCTGTATCTCCTAGCATGGGGATACGGACGGTGGGTGAAGACGTAAAGCAGAACCACGCCGGGGATTGTGGTCAGGCTGACTGCCTACTGTTGAGCAGAGAACACATGACATTTCCAGGGACAGGGAGCTTGTTATGGCCAAATTTCTGAATACCAGCGCAACCAACTATTTCCTCGAAGAGCTGATAAAGGATGCCAAGGAGCGGTTAATCCTGATCAGCCCCTTTCTCAAACTCAATGACAGGATCAAGGAGCTGCTGACCGACAAGAACCGGCTCAAGATCGATGTGCGGATCGTCTATGGCAAGAGCGAACTCCAACCGGAAGAGATCAGCTGGCTCAAGGAGCTCACCTATATCCGCACCAGCTTTTGCAAAAATCTCCATGCCAAGTGCTACCTCAATGAGGAGATGTGCATTGTCACCAGCCTGAACCTCTACGAATTCAGCCAGGTGAACAACAACGAGATGGGGGTGTTGATCCGGCGGGCGGATGACAGTGAGCTGTACCGCGATGCCTACGATGAAGCCCAGCGCATTATTCGGGTGAGCGAGGAGGTGCGCATCACGTTGGAGCGCGTCGCAAGCGACAGTGACCCGCAGGACAACGTGGCCGCCCATGCAGGTACAGCACCGGTTTGTCCAAAATGCGGCACAACCATGGTACTGAGGACCAGCAAACGGGGAGATACCAAGGGCAACAGCTTCTGGGGCTGCCCCGAATACCCCAAGTGTCGCAGCATCATCCCCATCGAGACCCATCCCTGACCGGGATCTGTGAAGGCTAAATCACATGGATATCACTGCTGCCATAGCGCCACTGCTGACTCAGCTCTGGTTTCTCCTGCCACTGCTGTTGATTGCGACCCTGCTCAAAACGGCCTGGTTCAAAGGGATGGTCGGGGAGTGGTTTATCAATCTCTGTATTCGGCTCTTTCTCGACAAGCGGGAATATCGCCTGCTCAAGGACGTGACCCTGCCCACCCCCCAGGGCAGCACCCAGATAGACCATGTGATCGTCTCCCGCTTCGGGCTATTCGTGATTGAGACCAAGAACATGAAGGGCTGGATATTCGGCAACCCGACCCAGAAACGCTGGACCCAGCAGATCTATCGCCGCAAGCACAGCTTCCAGAACCCGCTGCATCAGAACCACTTGCATATGATGACCCTCAAATCCCTGCTGGGGCTGGCGGATCACCAGTTGCATTCCATCGTCTATTTTATTGGCGACTGCACCTTCAAGACTCCCATGCCGGAAAACGTCATGCGTCGCGGACTGGTCAGCTATATCAAGAGCAAGACCACTCCCGTCTTGAGCACCGCCGACGTCGATCGGATTATCGACACCATTCAGCAAGGCCGCTTGACCGCCAGTTGGCAAACCCACCGGCAGCATGTCACCCAGCTCAAGACTCGTCATGCCGACCCATCCGCCAACCATGTTTCCACCCGCGAACCTGTCAGGCAATCAGTTGCAAACCCACCCTCACAGAGCGTATCGCCATCGGACAATCCACCCCCGATCTGCCCCAGATGTGGCAGCACCATGGTATTGCGCACTGCAACTCGGGGGGAGAACAAGGGCAATCAGTTTTGGGGATGCAGCGGATACCCAAAATGCCGATTTATTAAGCCACAATTATTTTAGCTAGTCTGTAGATACTTGTGTCTACACTCAAAAGTTATTTGAGAGGTTCTATGAGTGAAAAGAAAAGAAAAAGAAAGGAAAAGTTGTCCATTTATCTTGTTAGAGACCCGAATAAAATTGAATCGGAGATAATCAATACTGAAAATGCTATGCAACCTATTGACATTGAGCTCCCGGATATAGAATCCGCTCGCTTATACATAAAAAAACATCCACCTAAAAATATACCACCATGGACGCGATTGTTTACCGATAATACCTCTGTAGATAAACTCGCTTTTGGAACCTCATCTAGTGTGGGAGCTGTTTTTATCGTCAAGCTGCTAGGTAATATTTTCATACTATCATTTGGAACTGGGTTCCATCTTTTAAAAGATGATGCTATTGAACGTGATTTTGGATTAAAGGTGACACTAAACTCTGTTGATCCTGATAAACTACGAAGTCTAGATAAAGCCAGTTATGACCATAACCCATTAAATTCAAGAACCCAGAGCACTATTGATGTAGACATATTTAATCTACATCTTGATTCTGAAACAGAAATGTTATACGCCATAACAGGAACCTCTTTAATCCCCGAGTTTGGTCTGAACGTAACAGGTCGAGATGCTCTCACTGTAGCAGTGGAGACAACATTAAATACACTCCCCAAAATATTGGAAATATCCCTATCACAATATAAGAAAAAACTACCGAGTAAGTTCAGTTGGGTTGAAAATATAAATAGGGTAAGAGACCTAGATGAAATTGAAATTCTTGATATGGAACTAGACTCCTGTCTATCAAGCAACAACTATAACGGTATTTGGCTTGGTGAGCCTGAAATAATCGATTGGGAAAATCAAATAGGATACTCGTTTGGTACAGGACAACGAGTGCCAAGGCACCCCGTTTTATCATTAAATGATTATATCGATCATATTGACAGAGACGAACTTACTGTTGAAAGAATGAAGTTAGACACAATATATGTAAACAACAATGACTACCAACCAACAAAGCAATGGTCAGTCTATAGATGTATATATGCAGAAATAGTTTATAGTGGTAACACTTATATACTTAGAAATGGTACTTGGTATCGGGTCAATACAACTTTCACGGAGAGCATTGATAAATACCTGATGGATATAAATATCTATCCTAACGATCTTCCAGAATATTCTCATGAGCGTGAAGAGGATTACAACTTATTTGTGTGCGACTCAGATAGTAGTTTTTGCTTGATGGACAAGAAAAATATTAAAATTGGTGGCGCATATGACAAGATTGAACATTGTGATCTTATTAGAAATGGAAACGAATTCATTCATGTAAAATTTTATAGGAGTTCGGGTACATTAAGTCATTTGTTCTCTCAAGGCCTTGTTGCCGCAGAGGCATTTATTAAAGATGCTTGGTATAGAGAGCAGTTAAATCCAAAATTACCTATTTCAATAAAACTAGATGATCCAACAAAACGACCAACCCCTAGCAATTATAATATTGTATACGCAATTGCTACAAACAAAAACATACCAAATGAATTACCATTTTTTTCGAAAGTCACGTTGAAAAATGCACTAATCATGTTAAGGGCTCTTGATTACAAAGTATCTCTGGCTCAAATTAAAATAGAACCATCGCTCTTTGCAAAGAAATTTTTCCGCCCACAAAAAGTCAGAAAATAACAAAGGTGGCCAATTGGCCGCCTGTACAGATCTAGTTATCACCTGACACCGGCCTCAAACCGGTGTCTTGTTTACGCTACTTTAGTGCGCACTTCCTTCGGTATCAATTTCAGACC
>NZ_JBFOCP010000050.1:0-1753 GCF_040907855.1 Aeromonas sp. s4
GGTGCAAGAAAAAATCCGAGTTTACGTCTTGCCGCACGCCGTCAAGGGCGTGCGGCAGCCATGGTGAAAGAAAAATCCAGGCGATGGCGAAGCTCTCACATGGCTTGATGTGCCCCATCTGATGGGGCCGCACGATATTTCAGGGGCGCGCAGCGATGGCAGACAGCACAGGATTACAATTTACCGTCAAGGTGGGGGCCCTGCCCGAGAGCACCTTCGTGGTGGCCGAGTTTGCGCTGGATGAGGCGTTGAACCGGCCGTTCAGCCTGCGCCTGGAGTTGGCAAGCGCTCAGCCCGACATCGACGTTGGCGCCGTGCTGGACCAGCCCTGCGAGCTCTTGGTGTGGTACAACGGCGAACCGCAGCGCCGGGTGTGCGGGGTGGTCAGTGACTTCGCGCAGGGTGACAGCGGTTTTCGCCGCACCCGCTATCAGCTGCTGGTGCAGCCGGCCCTGTGGCGGCTGTCGCTTCGCCAGAACTCCCGCATCTTCCAGGCGCAAAAACCCGATGAAATCCTCTCCATCCTGTTGCAAGAGCACGGTATCACCGACTACGCCTTTGCGCTCAAAAATGAGCATGCCCAGCGGGAATACTGCGTTCAGTACCGGGAAACTGACCTCGATTTCGTGAACAGGCTCGCCGCCGAAGAGGGGATGTTCTACTTCCAAGAGTTTGAAGCGGGCAAGCATCGCATCGTGTTTGCCGATGACGCGGCCGCCCTGACCGCCGGCCCCGAGCTCTTTTTCAATCTCGGTAACCGCTCGCTGGAGCAAGGCCCCTATGTGCGGCAGTTCCACTACCGCGAGGCGGTACGCCCGTCGGATGTGGAGCTCAAAGACTACAGCTTCAAGACCCCGGCTTACGGCCTTTCCCACAAGAAGGTGGGGGCGGAGCTTGCGCATCAGCGCGACACCTACCAGCACTTCGATTTCCCGGGCCGCTACAAGCAGGATGGCAGCGGCAAGGCCTTTGCCCAGCACCGGCTCGATGCGCTGCGCAACGATGCAGTGGCGGGCAGTGGCAAATCCAACTGCGCCGCCTTGCTGCCGGGCCAGACGTTTTCACTCACCGAACACCCCAACGGCAGCCTCAACACCGACTGGCAAGTGGTGCGCATCCAGCACACCGGCTTGCAGCCGCAGGCGCTGGAGGAGGAGGGGGGGAGCGGCCCCACCATCTATCACAACGAATTCGGGGTGGTGAAAGCCAGCACCACCTGGCGGGCGCGCATCGGCAGCCCCGAGGCACCCCACAAGCCGATGGTGGATGGCCCGCAAATCGCCATGGTGGTGGGCCCCGAAGGGGAGGAGATTTACTGCGACGAACACGGCCGGCTCAAGCTGCAATTCCCGTGGGACAGGTATGGCAGTTCCAACGACCAGAGCTCCTGCTGGGTGCGGGTCTCTCAGGGCTGGGCCGGGGGTCAGTACGGCATGATGGCCATCCCGCGCATCGGCCACGAGGTCATCGTGAGTTTCCTGGAAGGGGACCCCGACCAGCCCATCGTGACCGGTCGCACCTACCACGCCACCAATCGGCCGCCCTACGAGCTGCCAGCCAACAAGACCCGCACCGTGCTGCGCACCGAGACCCACCAGGGCGAGGGCTTCAACGAGCTGCGTTTCGAAGACCAGGCTGGCAAGGAAGAGATTTATATCCACGGTCAGAAAGACCTGAACGTGCTTATCGAAAATGATGCCGCCTGGCACATCAAGCACGACCAGCACACCGATATCGACAATGAGCGGGTGAC
>NZ_JBFOCP010000051.1:0-20089 GCF_040907855.1 Aeromonas sp. s4
ACCATCGGCCACGTTGACCACGGTAAAACCACCCTGACCGCCGCCATCACCAACGTGCTGGCCAAGCACTTCGGTGGTAAAGCTTTCGCCTTCGACCAGATCGACAAGGCACCGGAAGAGCGTGAGCGTGGTATCACCATCAACACCTCCCACGTAGAATACGACACTGCTACCCGCCACTACGCCCACGTAGATTGCCCGGGTCACGCCGACTACGTTAAAAACATGATCACCGGTGCTGCCCAGATGGACGGCGCAATCCTGGTAGTAGCAGCGACTGACGGCCCGATGCCGCAGACTCGTGAGCACATCCTGCTGGGTCGTCAGGTAGGCGTTCCGTACATCATCGTGTTCATGAACAAGTGCGACATGGTAGATGACGAAGAGCTGCTGGAACTGGTCGAGATGGAAGTTCGCGAACTGCTGTCCGAGTACGACTTCCCGGGTGATGACCTGCCGGTAGTCCGTGGTTCCGCACTGAAAGCGCTGGAAGGCGAAGCTCAGTGGGAAGAGAAGATCCTGGAACTGGCTGGCCACCTGGACACCTACATTCCTGAGCCGGAGCGTGCCATTGACCAGCCGTTCCTGATGCCTATCGAAGACGTCTTCTCCATCGCAGGCCGTGGTACCGTAGTTACCGGTCGTGTAGAGCGCGGTATCGTCAAGGTTGGTGAAGAAGTGGAAATCGTTGGTATCAAAGATACCACCAAGACCACCTGTACCGGCGTTGAAATGTTCCGCAAACTGCTGGACGAAGGTCGTGCAGGTGAGAACGTTGGCGCGCTGCTGCGTGGCGTGAAGCGTGAAGACGTAGAGCGTGGTCAGGTACTGGCCAAGCCGGGCACCATCAAGCCGCACACCAAGTTCGAATCCGAAGTGTACGTGCTGTCCAAGGAAGAAGGTGGTCGTCACACTCCGTTCTTCAAGGGCTACCGTCCGCAGTTCTACTTCCGTACTACCGACGTGACCGGAACCATCGAACTGCCGGAAGGCGTAGAGATGGTAATGCCGGGTGACAACATCAAGATGGTTGTTACCCTGATTGCCCCGATCGCGATGGACGACGGCCTGCGTTTCGCCATCCGTGAAGGTGGCCGTACCGTAGGTGCTGGTGTTGTAGCCAAAGTTATCGCTTAATCTTGGCTTACATAAATAAAGCAAAGCCCCTATAATAGGGGCTTTCTTATGTAGGGGCGTAGTTCGAATTGGTAGAACAGCGGTCTCCAAAACCGATGGTTGCGGGTTCGAGTCCTGCCGCCCCTGCCATATACCTCGTCTCGTACGGGGCTTTTGTGTCTTTGGTTACGTCAGATACAGGTGGGTTGTATGAGTGTTAGTTCTGAGGGTCAGGGCGGAAGCAAGGATACCCTGCTTTGGGGCCTGGTTTTCATCATCCTGGCGGCCGCTGTAGTGGGCAATTACCTGCTGAGCGACGTTATTGCTGCCGTCCGCGCCCTGGGTGTGGTCGTTGTCATCGCTGCTGCCGGTGCAGTGGCCCTGCAAACCACCAAGGGCAAGGCAACACTGGCGTTTGCCCGTGAGTCTCGCCTGGAAGTCCGCAAGGTCGTATGGCCGACCCGTCAGGAAGCCATTCAGACAACCCTGATTGTGCTGGCGGTGACTGCCGTGATGGGGCTGCTGCTGTTCGTGTTGGACGGCGCCTTGGTCTGGTTGGTCAACCTGATTACCGGTGTGTAAGGATAAGCCATGACTGAACAACGTGAACAGCGTATGAGATGGTATGTCGTGCAGGCATTTTCCGGCTACGAAGGCCGTGTTGCCAAATCCCTGCGTGAACATATCAAGATGCATGGCATGGAAGAGCTGTTTGGTGAAGTGCTGGTCCCGACTGAAGAAGTGGTCGAGATGCGTGCTGGCCAGAAGCGCAAGAGTGAGCGCAAATTTTTCCCGGGATACGTCCTGGTCCAGATGGTGATGGATGAAACCACATGGCACCTGGTACGCAATGTACCACGTGTAATGGGTTTCATCGGCGGTACCTCCGATCGCCCTGCTCCTATCTCCGATAAGGAAGCGGATGCTATCCTCAATCGTCTGCAAGATGCCCACGACAAGCCGCGTCCGAAAACCCTGTTTGAACCGGGTGAGATGGTCCGGGTTGCCGATGGTCCGTTCGCCGACTTCAACGGTACCGTTGAAGAGGTGGACTACGAAAAGAGCCGCGTGAAGGTCTCCGTACTGATCTTCGGCCGCTCAACGCCGGTAGAACTGGATTTTGGTCAGGTCGAAAAAGGCTGATTAATCTCTGTACGTTTAACGGTTGTCAGGGGCAGCGATTATCTCTATAATTCGCTGCCCCTTTATTTGTTGGGGAGCCGTTTGCAGGAGCATGTCTCCGAGGCGTTAGAACCCATTTTTGAGGTATTTTTGTAATGGCTAAGAAAGTCACAGCTTATATCAAGCTGCAAGTTAAGGCTGGCAGTGCTAACCCCAGCCCTCCCGTTGGTCCTGCTCTGGGTCAGCACGGTGTGAACATCATGGAATTCTGTAAGGCATTCAACGCCCGTACAGAAAAGCTGGAAAAAGGTTCTCCGACTCCGGTCGTGATCACCGTTTACAGCGACCGTTCCTTCACCTTCGAAACCAAGACTCCGCCCGCTTCCTTCCTGCTGAAGAAAGCCGCTGGTATCCAGTCTGGTTCCGCCAAGCCGAACAAAGACAAGGTTGGTAAGGTGACTGTGGCTCAGCTGCAAGAAATCGCCAAGACCAAAGAGCCGGATATGACTGGTGCCGATCTGGATGCAAAAGTACGTTGCATCGCCGGTTCCGCTCGTTCCATGGGCCTGGTAGTGGAGGAGTAAGACAATGGCTAAACTGTCCAAGCGTATGCGCGTTATTCGCGAAAAAGTTGACGGTACCAAAGAGTACTCCATCAACGAAGCCATTGCCCTGCTGAAAGAACTGGCTACCGCCAAGTTCGTTGAAAGCGTTGACGTTGCCGTTAACCTGGGTATCGATGCTCGTAAATCCGACCAGAACGTACGTGGTGCAACTGTACTGCCGCACGGTACCGGTCGTGACATCCGTGTCGCCGTGTTCACCCAGGGTGCCAACGCCGAAGCCGCCAAGGCTGCCGGTGCTGAACTGGTTGGTATGGATGACCTGGCTGAGCTGGTCAAGAAAGGCGAGATGAACTTCGACGTCGTGATCGCATCCCCGGATGCCATGCGCGTTGTTGGTCAACTGGGCCAGATCCTGGGCCCGCGCGGTCTGATGCCGAACCCGAAGGTTGGTACCGTCACTCCGAACGTAGCCGAAGCCGTCAAGAACGCCAAGGCTGGTCAGGTTCGTTACCGTAACGACAAGAACGGTATCATTCACACCACTCTGGGCAAAGTTTCCTTCAACGAAGTTCAGTTGAAAGAGAACCTGGAAGCTCTGCTGGTCGCCTTGAAGAAGGCTAAGCCGTCCTCCGCCAAGGGTGTATTCATCAAGAAAGTCAGCATCTCCACCACCATGGGTGCCGGTGTTGCCGTAGACCAAGCTTCCCTGGAAGCTCAGGCCTAATTGATGGGTTTTACAAGGCGCAAAATTTAATCTATAATTTCGCGCCTTGATTGGTTGGGGGTTTCGACCTCCGTCCAAGACCGCAGGAGGCCTCAAAGCCTTAATTCTTCCTGCGTAGACGGTGCCGGAAACCCAGCGAGAAAGATTCTTTCTCTTCTGGAATCCTGCTACCGCATCGTTCCCCTCTGTTGTAAAGGTAGGGGGGATGTGTCAGTACTGGGTCAACAGACCCGGATTCAATCCAGGAGTTAAGCCAATGGCATTGGGACTCGAAGACAAAAAGGCAATTGTTGCTGAAGTCAACGAAGCTGCCAAAGGCGCTCTTTCTGCAGTTGTAGCCGATTCTCGCGGCGTCACTGTAGAGAAGATGACCGTCCTGCGTAAGACCGCTCGTGAAGCTGGTGTGTACATGCGCGTTGTGCGTAACACCCTGCTGCGTCGCGCGGTAGAAGGTACCGAATACGAGTGCCTGAACGACGCATTTACCGGTCCTACCTTGATTGCTTTCTCTAACGAACACCCGGGCGCTGCCGCTCGTCTGTTCAAAGAGTTTGCCAAAGCGAACCAAAAGTTCGAAATCAAGGCTGGCGCTTTTAACGGTGAGTTTATCGCCGCAGCACAAATTGATCGTCTGGCCACGCTGCCGACTTACGAAGAAGCAATTGCGAAGTTGATGGCTACCATGAAGGAAGCCTCTGCTGGCAAGCTGGTTCGTACTATCGCTGCTGTTCGCGACCAGAAACAAGCTGCTGCTTGATTCTCGCCTATCTAGGCTGTTTGAGTTTATTCAACATCAGGAATTTTTGTCATGTCTATCACTAAAGACCAAATCATCGAAGCCGTTGCTTCCATGTCCGTAATGGAAGTTGTTGAGCTGATCGAAGCTATGGAAGAGAAGTTCGGTGTTTCTGCCGCTGCTGCCGTCATGGCCGGCCCGGCTGCTGCTGAAGCAGTAGAAGAGAAGACCGAGTTCGACGTAGTTCTGACTGCTGCTGGCGCCAACAAAGTTGCCGTCATCAAGGCCGTTCGTGGCGCTACCGGTCTGGGCCTGAAAGAAGCCAAGGACCTGGTAGAAGCTGCTCCGACCAATCTGAAAGAAGCCGTGTCCAAGGACGAAGCTGAAGCTCTGAAGAAAGAGCTGGAAGCTGCCGGTGCTTCTGTTGAGATCAAATAATCTGCATTTATGTAGATTAGCCTGATAAAACAGGCTAAGGCTGGTGAATCTTTATTCACCAGCCTTTTTGCGCTGTAGACTGAGAGTATTTCACACCGTTCACGACTCTCGGTGCACCAGCAATCCGGACCGCCTCATCGTCCGGGCCAACACAAAACGGTGTTGAGACAGAGCTGTCCCGTGGGGACAGAGTGGGTCACTTATCAGCGAGCTGAGGAACCCTATGGTTTACTCTTATACCGAAAAAAAACGCATACGTAAGGACTTCGGTAAGCGAGACCAGGTACTGGACACGCCTTATCTGTTGTCCATTCAGCTGGACTCCTTCAAGCAGTTCATCGAGGCTGACCCGGAAGGTGAGTACGGCCTAGAAGCCGCCTTCCGTAGCGTTTTCCCGATCACCAGTTACTCCGGTAGTGCTGAGCTTCAGTATGTCAGCTATCGCCTGGGTGAGCCGGTATTTGACGTAAAAGAATGCCAGATCCGTGGAGTGACCTACTCCGCGCCGCTGCGTGTCAAGCTTCGTATGGTTCTGTACGACCGTGAAGCAGCTGCCGGCACCGTCAAAGACATCAAGGAACAAGAAGTATACATGGGCGAGATTCCGCTCATGACCGAGAACGGCACCTTTGTCATCAATGGTACCGAACGGGTTATCGTCTCCCAGCTGCACCGCAGCCCGGGCGTCTTCTTCGACCACGATAAAGGCAAAACACATTCATCCGGTAAGGTACTGTATAACGCCCGCGTTATCCCCTACCGTGGCTCCTGGCTGGACTTCGAGTTCGATGCGAAAGACAACCTGTTTGTCCGTATCGACCGTCGTCGCAAACTGCCGGCCTCCATTATTCTGCGCGCCCTGGACTTCAGTTCCGAAGAAATCCTGGCCACCTTCTTCGAGACCATCGGTTTCGAGGTCAAGGATGGCAAGTTGATGATGGATCTGGTGCCCGAGCGCCTGCGTGGCGAGACCGCGACCTTCGACATCATTGCCAATGGCGCCGTGGTGGTTGAAACCGGTCGTCGTGTCACTGCCCGTCACATCCGTCAGCTGGAAAAAGACGGCATCACCCAGATCGAGGTGCCGGTAGAGTATGTTGTTGGCAAAGTTGCAGCCAAGAACTACGCGCACCCGCAGACTGGTGAGATGGTTGTCACTGCCAACCAGGCGCTGAGCCTGGAAGCGGTTGCCAACCTGTCCCAAGCCGGCTTCAAGCACTTCGAGGTTCTGTTCACCAACGAACTGGATCACGGTGCCTACATGTCCGAGACCCTGCGTATCGACTCCAGCTCCAGCCGCCTGGAAGCCCTGGTCGAGATCTATCGCATGATGCGTCCGGGCGAGCCGCCCACTCGCGAAGCGGCCGAGCAGCTGTTCGAGAACCTGTTCTTCTCTTCCGAGCGTTATGACCTGTCTACCGTAGGTCGGATGAAGTTCAACCGCCGTTTGGGTCGTGAAGACGAGACAGGCGTTGGCGTGCTGACCAAGGACGATATCGTCGAGGTCATGAAGCGCCTGATCGATATCCGTAACGGTAACGACGAAGTGGACGATATCGACCACCTTGGTAACCGTCGTATCCGTTCCGTCGGTGAAATGGCCGAGAACCAGTTCCGTGTTGGTCTGGTCCGTGTCGAGCGTGCGGTGAAGGAGCGCCTGTCTCTGGGCGATCTGGACACCCTGATGCCGCAGGATCTGATCAACGCCAAGCCGATCTCCGCCGCGGTCAAAGAGTTCTTCGGTTCCAGCCAGCTGTCCCAGTTCATGGACCAGAACAACCCGCTGTCCGAAGTGACCCACAAGCGCCGTATCTCCGCGCTGGGCCCGGGCGGTCTGACCCGTGAGCGTGCCGGCTTTGAAGTTCGAGATGTACACCCGACCCACTACGGTCGTCTGTGCCCCATCGAAACGCCGGAAGGTCCGAACATCGGTCTGATCAACTCGCTGTCCGTGTATTCCCGCACCAACGAGTACGGTTTCCTCGAGACCCCGTACCGCAAGGTGATCGACGGTGTGATCACCGACGAAGTGGATTACCTGTCTGCGATTGAAGAAGGCAAGTACGTGATCGCACAGGCCAACGCCGCGACCACCGAAGATGGCCGTCTGAAAGATGAATTGATCCCGTGCCGTCACAAAGGTGAATCCACCTTTATGAACGCCGACCAGATCCAGTACATGGACGTGAGCCCGCAACAGATCGTCTCTGTGGCAGCGGCCCTGATCCCGTTCCTGGAACACGATGACGCGAACCGCGCATTGATGGGTTCAAACATGCAACGTCAGGCTGTACCGACCCTGCGCGCTGACAAGCCGCTGGTAGGTACCGGTATGGAACGCGCAGTGGCCGTTGACTCCGGTGTGACCGTAGTGGCCAAGCGTGGCGGCATGATCGACTATGTCGATGCCTCCCGTATCGTTATCAAGGTCAACGAAGATGAGCTGCTGCCTGGCGAAGCCGGCATCGACATCTACAGCCTGACCAAATACACCCGTTCCAACCAGAACACCTGTATCAACCAGCGTCCGTGCGTGATGTTGGGTGAGCCGGTGATGGCGGGCGACGTACTGGCTGACGGCCCGTCCACCGATCTCGGTGAACTGGCGCTGGGTCAGAACCTGCGCGTCGCGTTCATGCCGTGGAACGGTTACAACTTCGAAGACTCGATCCTGGTGAACGAGCGTGTGGTTCAGGAAGATCGCCTGACCACCATTCACATCCAGGAACTGGCCTGTATCTCCCGTGACACCAAGCTGGGTCCGGAAGAGATCACTGCTGACATCCCGAACGTGGGTGAAGCCGCTCTGTCCAAGCTGGACGAGTCCGGTATCGTCTACGTGGGTGCGGAAGTGAAGGGCGGCGACATTCTGGTCGGCAAGGTGACTCCGAAAGGTGAAACCCAGCTGACCCCGGAAGAGAAGCTGCTGCGCGCCATCTTCGGTGAGAAGGCGTCCGACGTGAAGGACTCTTCCCTGCGTGTACCGAACGGTGTGTACGGTACCGTTGTTGACGTGCAGGTCTTTACCCGCGATGGCGTGGAAAAAGACAAGCGCGCCAAAGAAATCGAAGAGATGCAGTTGAAGGAAGCGAAGAAGGACTTGACCGAAGAGTTCAAGATCCTGGAAGACGGCATTTTCGGCCGTTCCCGCAACCTGCTGCTGGCCGCCGGTTACAGCGAAGATCGTCTGAACAAGCTCGATCGTTCCAAGTGGTTTGAGCTGGCCATCGAAGATGAAGCCAAGCAAATCGAGCTGGAGCAGATCGCTGAACAGCACGTTGAGCTGAAGGCCGAGTTCGACAAGAAATTCGAGAACAAGCGTCGCAAGATCATCCAGGGCGATGACCTGGCGCCGGGCGTACTGAAGATCGTCAAGGTCTATCTGGCCGTCAAGCGTCGCATCCAGCCGGGTGACAAGATGGCGGGCCGTCACGGTAACAAGGGTGTTATCTCCAAGATCTGTCCGGTCGAGGATATGCCCCATGACGAGTACGGCCGTCCGGTCGACATCGTACTGAACCCGCTGGGTGTACCGTCTCGTATGAACATCGGTCAGATCCTCGAAGTGCACCTGGGCCTCGCGGCCAAGGGCATTGGCGAGAAGATCGACCGCATGATCAAAGAACAGCGCGAGCTGCACGAGATGCGCGAGTTCCTGCAACAGGTCTATGACCTGGGCGAGAAGGACTCCCAGCAAGTGAACATTGCCGAACTGTCTGACGACGACGTGCGTACCCTGGTGGGTAACCTGCGTAAGGGTCTGCCGGTGGCTACACCTGTCTTTGATGGTGCCAAAGAGCGCGAAATCAAAGCCTTGCTGAAGCTGGCCGATCTGCCGGAATCCGGTCAGATCTCCCTGTTCGACGGTCGTACCGGTAACGCCTTCGAGCGCAAGGTCACCGTGGGTTACATGTACATGCTGAAACTGAACCACCTGGTAGACGACAAGATGCACGCGCGTTCTACCGGTTCCTACAGCCTGGTTACCCAGCAGCCGCTGGGTGGTAAGGCGCAGTTCGGTGGTCAGCGGTTCGGTGAGATGGAAGTGTGGGCCCTGGAGGCTTACGGTGCGGCATATACCCTGCAGGAAATGCTGACCGTCAAGTCTGACGATGTGAACGGCCGTACCAAGATGTACAAGAACATCGTGGATGGCGACCACCGTATGGAGCCGGGCATGCCCGAATCCTTCAACGTATTGCTGAAGGAAATCCGCTCTCTGGGTATCAACATCGAGCTGGACGAAGAGTAAGAGCTCGCTCTTATTGTTCGAGAATTGACGTGGGCGCCCCGCTGTTTCGGCAGCTGGGGCGCCGAGGTTAGACTCCTGACAGGGGAAACACGTGAAAGACTTACTCAAGTTTTTGAAGGCTCAGACCAAGACCGAAGAGTTTGACAGTATCAAGATCGGTCTGGCCTCTCCTGACATGATCCGCTCCTGGTCATTCGGTGAGGTCAAAAAGCCTGAGACCATCAACTACCGGACTTTCAAGCCGGAGCGTGATGGTCTGTTCTGCGCCCGTATCTTCGGACCGGTGAAGGACTACGAGTGTCTGTGCGGCAAGTACAAGCGCCTGAAACACCGTGGTGTGATCTGCGAGAAGTGCGGTGTAGAAGTGACCCAGACCAAGGTCCGTCGTGAGCGCATGGGCCACATCGAGCTGGCCAGCCCGACTGCCCACATCTGGTTCCTGAAGTCCCTGCCGTCCCGTATCGGTCTGCTGCTGGACATGACCCTGCGTGACATCGAGCGCGTGCTGTATTTCGAATCCTATGTAGTGATCGAACCCGGCATGACCAACCTCGAGCGCAGCCAGATGCTGTCCGAAGAGAACTATCTGGACGCACTGGAAGAGTGGGGCGACGAATTCGACGCCAAGATGGGTGCCGAGGCCATTCTGGCCCTGCTGCGCGCCATCGATCTGGAAGGTGAAGTCAAAGCCATGCGTGAGGAGCTGGATCAGACCAACTCCGAGACCAAGCGCAAGAAGACCACCAAGCGTCTGAAGCTGATGGAAGCCTTCCTGCAATCCGGCAACAAGCCGGAGTGGATGATCATGACAGTGCTGCCCGTGCTGCCGCCGGACCTGCGTCCGCTGGTACCGCTGGACGGCGGCCGTTTCGCGACCTCCGATCTGAACGATCTGTACCGTCGCGTGATCAACCGTAACAACCGCTTGAAGCGTCTGCTGGATCTGGCTGCGCCGGACATCATCGTGCGCAACGAAAAGCGCATGCTGCAAGAGTCCGTGGATGCCCTGCTGGACAACGGCCGTCGTGGTCGTGCCATCACCGGTTCCAACAAGCGCCCGCTGAAATCCCTGGCCGACATGATCAAGGGTAAGCAAGGTCGTTTCCGTCAGAACCTGCTGGGTAAGCGTGTCGACTACTCTGGTCGTTCCGTTATCACCGTAGGTCCGACCCTGCGTCTGCATCAGTGCGGTCTGCCGAAGAAGATGGCACTTGAGCTGTTCAAGCCCTTCATCTACGGCAAGCTGGAATCCCGCGGTCTGGCGACCACGATCAAGGCCGCCAAGAAGATGGTGGAGCGCGAAGAAGCCGTCGTCTGGGACATCCTGGACGAAGTGATCCGCGAACACCCGGTTCTGCTGAACCGTGCACCGACCCTGCACCGTCTGGGTATCCAGGCGTTTGAACCGACCCTGATCGAAGGGAAGGCCATCCAGCTGCACCCGCTGGTTTGTGCTGCGTATAACGCGGACTTCGACGGTGACCAGATGGCGGTCCACGTACCGCTGACCCTGGAAGCCCAGCTGGAAGCGCGCGCCCTGATGATGTCCACCAACAACATCCTGTCGCCTGCCTCCGGTGAGCCGATCATCGTTCCTTCCCAGGACGTGGTCTTGGGTCTGTACTACATGACCCGTGCCCGTATCAACGCCAAGGGCGAAGGTATGGTGCTGTCCGGTCCGAAAGAGGCCGAGAAGGTCTACCGTGCCGGTCTGGCCGACCTGCATGCTCGCGTCAAGTGCCGCATCACCGAGTACGTGAAGAACGAAGCCGGTGAGCTGGTTGCCAAGACCGAGATGAAGAACACCACCGTTGGTCGTGCGATCCTGAGCCTGATCCTGCCCAAAGGCATGGAGTACGCGCTGATTGACGAGCCCAAGGTACTGACTGCTGCAGAGCAGGCTGACCTGGACGCCAACCCGCAGAACTGGATCAAGTGCGTCTCCAACAAGGCGCTGGGCAAAAAGCTCATCTCCCGTCTGCTGAACACCTGCTATCGCAAGCAGGGCCTGAAGGATACCGTCATCTTCGCTGACCAGCTGATGTATACCGGTTTCCACTACGCGGCCCTGTCCGGTGCCTCTGTTGGTATCGATGACATGGTCATCCCGGATGCCAAGAAAGACATCATCGCTGCTGCAGAAGCCGAAGTCGCCGAGATCCAGGACCAGTTCCTGTCCGGTCTGGTGACCGCGGGCGAACGCTACAACAAGGTTATCGATATCTGGGCCAGCGCGAACGATCGCGTCTCCAAGGCCATGATGGACAACCTTTCCAAGGAGCGTAACGTCAACTCCCTGGGCGATGAGGAAGAGCAAGCCTCCTTCAACAGCATCTTCATGATGGCCGACTCTGGTGCGCGGGGTTCCGCCGCCCAGATCCGTCAGCTGGCCGGTATGCGTGGCCTGATGGCGAAGCCGGATGGCTCCATCATCGAAACGCCGATCGTGGCGAACTTCCGTGAAGGTCTGAACGTACTGCAGTACTTCATCTCCACTCACGGTGCTCGTAAAGGTCTGGCGGATACCGCGCTGAAGACAGCGAACTCCGGTTACCTGACCCGTCGTCTGGTTGACGTGGCCCAGGACATGGTGATCACCGAGGACGATTGCGGCACTACCGACGGTCTGTGGATGACTCCGCTGATCGAGGGTGGCGACGTGGTCGAGCCGCTGCGTGAGCGCGTGTTGGGTCGTGTGGTGGCCGAAGACGTGATCAAGCCGGGTACCGAGGATGAAGTGCTGGTAGCGCGCAACACCCTGCTCGACGAGCAGCTGTGTGACCTGCTGGAGCGCAACTCCGTCGACCGCGTGAAGGTACGTTCTGCCATCACCTGTGAGACCGACTTCGGTAACTGTGCTCACTGCTACGGCCGTGATCTGGCCCGTGGTCACCTGGTTAACAAGGGTGAGGCTGTCGGTGTTATCGCCGCTCAGTCCATCGGTGAACCGGGCACCCAGCTGACGATGCGTACCTTCCACATCGGTGGTGCCGCATCCCGAGCGGCTGCCGAGAGCAGCATCCAGGTGAAGAACACCGGTAGCATCAAGTTGCAGAACGCCAAGTTCGTTCTGAACAACTCTGACAAGCTGGTTATCACCTCCCGTTCTACCGAGCTGACCATCATGGACGAGATGGGCCGTACCAAGGAAAGCCACAAGCTGCCTTACGGTTCCGTGCTGGAAGTGAAGGATGGCGAAGCGGTGAACGCCGGTGATACCGTCGCGAACTGGGACCCGCACACCCACCCGATCATCACCGAAGTGGCGGGTCGCCTGCACTTCGAACACATGATCGACGGTGTGACCATCACTCGTCAGACCGACGAGCTGACCGGTCTCTCTTCCATCGTCGTGCTGGATGTCAACGAGCGTCCGAGCGCCGGTAAAGAGATGCGTCCGACCGTGAAACTGGTCGATCTGAACGGCAAGGATGTGATGATCCCGGGCACCGACGTTCCCGCCCAGTACTTCCTGCCGGGCAAGGCGATCGTGAACCTGGAAGATGGTGCCAACGTGGGCGTGGGTGATGCGGTTGCGCGTATCCCGCAAGAGTCCAGCGGTACCAAGGACATCACCGGTGGTCTGCCGCGCGTTGCGGATCTGTTCGAAGCACGTCAGCCGAAAGAGCCGGCCATCCTGGCCGAGATCTCCGGTACCATCTCCTTCGGGAAAGAGACCAAGGGCAAACGCCGTCTGGTCATCACCCCGACCGATGGTGGCGAGATCTACGAAGAGATGATTCCGAAATGGCGTCACCTCAACGTGTTCGAAGGTGAAAAAGTTGAGAAGGGTGAAGTGCTGGCGGACGGTCCCGAGTCTGCTCATGACATCCTGCGTCTGCGCGGTATCAGCCCGGTCGCCAACTACATCGCCAACGAAGTGCAGGACGTTTACCGTCTGCAAGGCGTTAAGATCAACGACAAGCACATCGAAGTCATCGTGCGTCAGATGCTTCGCAAGTGCGAGATCCTAAGCGCTGGCGACACCGACCTGATCGAAGGTGAGCAGGTTGAAGTGGCCCGTGTGAAGATTGCCAACCGTAAACTGGTTGCCGAAGGCAAGACCCCGGCTACCTACCGTCATATCCTGATGGGTATTACCAAGGCATCTCTGAGCACCGAGTCTTTCATCTCCGCAGCTTCCTTCCAGGAGACCACCCGCGTGCTGACCGAAGCGGCCGTGGGTGGCAAGCGTGATGAACTGCGCGGCCTGAAAGAGAACGTGATCGTGGGTCGTCTGATCCCGGCTGGTACCGGCTTTGCCTACCACCACAGCCGCATCAACCAGCGTGCCGCCGCAGCCCGTGCTGTCGGTGTGCCGCAGGTGACTGCCGATGAAGCTCAGCAAAACCTGGCGGATCTGCTCAACGCAGCCGGCAGTTTTGACGAAGAGTAATCTTCCGCTGCAGTGATCGAAAAGGGCCCCTTCTAGGGGCCCTTTTTTTATTTCCCATCCGGCG
This sequence comes from Aeromonas sp. s4, assembly GCF_040907855.1. Classification (NCBI taxonomy): domain Bacteria; kingdom Pseudomonadati; phylum Pseudomonadota; class Gammaproteobacteria; order Aeromonadales; family Aeromonadaceae; genus Aeromonas; species Aeromonas sp. s4. Next base: position 13,415 of record NZ_JBFOCP010000051.1, read on the forward strand.
CCCAGCGTGCACTGGGCTGGGGCAGGGGGATGATCCAGTGCAAGGTTATAGAGCAAAAAATCAAAAAAAGTTGACATTGCCCCGTCGCAACTGAAAACTCGGGAAAGTTGAATGGGTATTACAGGGGTAGAACATGGCTGTCGGTATCGAGGAAGTACTGCTTCCCGAAGAGCAACTGAGCGGTCGCGCTTTTACAGACGAAGACAGGGAGCTGTTGCGTTCATATGGGGGCCTTATCGAAGGCCTGGCCGATCTGTTCGGCAAGCACTGCGAGGTGGTGCTCCACTCCCTGGAAAATCTGCATGAGTCCGTGATCCAAATAGCGAATGGTTTCAATACGGGTCGAACTCTGGGGGCGCCGATCACCGATCTCGCCCTGCGGATGCTCAAGGATATCGAGAGCACGGGTCAGGATCACACCCAGAGTTATTTTGCCCGCAGTCGGACCGGTGCCTTGATGAAGTCGAGCACCATCGCCATCCGTAACCGCGACAAGCAGGTGATCGGCCTTATCTGCATCAACCTGCACATCAATGCACCTTTCCACGAGTTCGTGGCCGAATTCTTCCCGACGCCACAGCAGGTGGAGCGGCAATCACCGGAGACCTTCGCCAACAGCGTCGAAGAGCTGGTTGCCCAGACGGTGGACAACACCATCGACGAGATCAATCGTGATCCCTCCGTGGCCAACAATGCCAAGAACCGTTTTATCGTGACCCAGTTGTTCGAGAAGGGCATATTTGATATCAAGGATTCGATCAACCTGGTCGCCGACAAGCTGAATATTTCCAAACATACCGTGTATCTCTACATCCGACAGCGCAAGCAGGGTGAAGAAGAGAGCGAGTAAGCGCCATAGATAGGGGATAGATAACAATGGCTAAAGAAGTGATTGCAACCGACAAGGCGCCTGCCGCAATTGGCCCTTATGTCCAGGCTACCAAGCTGGGTGAGCTGGTCTTTACCTCCGGGCAGATCCCGCTCGATCCGGCCACCATGGACATCGTTGCCGGTGGCATCGAGGCTCAGGCAGAGCAGGTGATGAAGAATCTGGTCGCAGTCTTGAAAGCCGCAGGGGCCGATACCAGCAAGGTACTGAAGACCACCTGCTTCCTGAGTGACATGAACAACTTCGTGGCCTTCAACCAGGTGTATGCCCGCTACTTTGGCGAATCCGCTCCGGCACGTTCCTGCGTGGAGGTCGCTCGTCTGCCCAAGGATGTGCTGGTCGAAGTCGAAGCCATCGCTTACGTCTGAGCCTGTTTCATTGCAAAAGCCCCTCCCAGGAGGGGCTTTTGCGTCTATGAGGTAGAATGGATGCACCGCTGTGCAGGAGTGCGATCATGAGTCTGAATTTTGCTCTGCTGGTCACCGGGCCCGCCTATGGCACCCAGACGGCCAGCACGGCCTATCGTTTTGCCCTGAGTCTGGTCGAGCAGGGACACCGCTTGTCCCACCTCTTCTTCTATCAGGAGGGGGTGTGCAATGCCAATGGCCTCCATACGCCAGCCAGCGATGAGACCGACCTGGTGGCGTTGTGGCGCGAGTTGGCCATCCAGCAGGGCATCCGTATCGATGTGTGTGTGGCTGCGGCCATGCGCCGTGGCGTGCTGGATGAGCAGGAGGCCAAGGGAATGGGACGGGAGCATTTCAATCTGGAAGCACCATTCTGCCTGAGCGGGCTCGGTCAGTTGGCGGAAGCCGCACTGACCGCTGATCGCTTCGTTCAGTTCTAGGGGGACAAAATGACCAGAATAGCGTTTATCTCACGGCGTGGTCCCCATGGTTCGGCGAGTGGTCGGGAGGGGCTGGATGCTCTGCTGGCCACCTCTGCATTGACGGAGTCCCTGGCACTCTTTCTGGTGGGGGATGGCGTAATGCAACTGGTGAGGGAGCAATCACCACACGCCATATTGCAGCGTCACTACGCCCCGACCTTCAAGATGCTGGAACTGTATGACATCGAGGAGATCTATGTCTGTGCGGTGTCACTGGCTGAGCGAGGACTGACGGCGGCGGATCTGCTAATCCCAGTTATTCCGCTCTCTCCTGCGGAAATTCGCCGTAGCTGGGCGGGTTTCACCACCCACATCTGCTTCTGAGGTGTCCGTGATACAGCTGATATTGAACTCTCCCTTCATGAGCCAGGATCTCGAGTTGGCGTTGCGTTACCGCATGGAAGGGGATCTGGTGGTGTTGATGCAGGATGCCGTGATGGCGGCGGCTGCCCCCGGGTGGTGCGAGCGCTTGGCAGACGTCCCCCTTTACGTCATGAAGGAAGACCTGCAAGCGAGAGGCTTGTCATCCGGGATCGGGATGGAACTCGATATGCCGGGTTTGATCAGGTTGATCGCCGAGCACGGATCACCGCAGACCTGGGGCGGTTAGACTTGGTTTTCCTTTTTATCTCAGTTGCTTAGCATAATGTCATTCGACTGTCATTTGCCATTTCGGTGTGCAAATTGTATAAATCTTGACTCCCCAGACAACAGGGCATAAAATTTCGCGTCCCCGTATCTGCGGGGAGGATTTTTCACACGTTTATGAAGTCATTATCAGGAGCCTTTTGATGGCAACTATTAACCAGTTGGTTCGCAAGCCACGCATCAAGCTCGTTGTGAAAAGCAACGTGCCGGCGCTGGAAGCGTGCCCTCAGAAGCGTGGCGTATGCACCCGTGTATACACCACCACCCCGAAGAAGCCTAACTCTGCACTGCGTAAAGTATGCCGTGTACGTCTGACCAACGGCTTCGAAGTCACCTCCTACATCGGTGGTGAAGGTCACAACCTGCAAGAGCACTCTGTTGTTCTGATCCGTGGCGGTCGTGTAAAAGACTTGCCAGGTGTTCGTTATCACACCGTTCGTGGTGCGTTGGACTGTGCCGGTGTTAAAGACCGTAAGCAGGCTCGCTCCAAGTATGGCGTGAAGCGTCCGAAAGCTTAATGGTTCTCCGTTAAGTAAGGCCAAACGTTAATTCGTTTCTAGTTAGATAACTTTCTAGTTTTGGGTAACCCCTGAAGTTACGGAGAATTTGAAATGCCAAGACGTCGTGTTGTTGGTCAGCGTAAAATCCTGCCGGATCCCAAGTTCGGATCAGAGCTGCTGGCTAAATTTGTCAACGTAGTAATGGTTGACGGTAAGAAATCTGTTGCAGAAGCCATCGTATATGGCGCCCTGGACATCATTGCCACCAAATCTGGCAAAGAGCACCTGGCCCTGTTCGAAGTCGCTCTGGACAACATTCGTCCGGCGGTCGAGGTTAAATCTCGTCGCGTCGGTGGTGCAACCTATCAGGTGCCGGTAGAAGTTCGTCCGGTACGTCGCAATGCTCTGGCAATGCGCTGGTTGGTTGATGCCGCTCGTAAACGTGGTGAAAAATCAATGGCTCAGCGTTTGGCTGGCGAGCTGCTGGATGCCGCTGACAATAAGGGTTCGTCTGTCAAGAAACGTGAAGACGTTCACCGTATGGCTGAAGCGAACAAGGCCTTCGCTCACTTCCGCTGGTAATCCGCTTGCGCAGGGTCTTCTGACTCTGCGCACCTTTAATTATCTGGGGACAAGCGCCCTAGTAAGAGGATGACAATGGCTCGTACAACCCCCATTGAGCGTTATCGTAATATCGGTATCTCCGCTCACATCGACGCCGGTAAGACTACTACTACCGAGCGCGTTCTGTTTTACACCGGTGTAAGTCACAAGATCGGTGAAGTTCACGATGGCGCCGCCACCATGGACTGGATGGAACAGGAACAAGAGCGTGGTATCACCATCACCTCCGCCGCGACCACCGCTTTCTGGTCCGGTATGGGTAAACAGTTCCAACCGCACCGTATCAACATCATCGATACCCCGGGCCACGTTGACTTTACTATCGAAGTAGAGCGTTCCATGCGTGTTCTGGATGGCGCCGTGATGGTGTACTGTGCCGTAGGTGGCGTACAGCCCCAGTCTGAAACCGTATGGCGTCAGGCTAACAAGTACAAGGTTCCCCGTATCGCGTTCGTCAACAAGATGGACCGTACCGGTGCCAACTTCCTGCGCTGCGTTGAGCACATCAAGACCCGTCTGAAAGGTAACCCGGTTCCTCTGCAACTGAACATCGGTTCCGAAGAGAACTTCAAGGGCGTTATCGACCTGGTCAAGATGAAAGCCATCAACTGGAGCGAAGCTGACCAGGGCGTATCCTTCGACTACGAAGACGTCCCGGCTGAGCTGCTGGAACAGGCGCAAGAAATGCGCATGAACCTGGTTGAAGCCGCTGCTGAAGCGTCTGAAGACCTGATGGAAAAATACCTGGGTGGTGAAGAACTGACTGAAGAAGAGATCAAGAAAGCTCTGCGTCAGCGTGTTCTGAACAACGAAATCATCCTGGTTACCTGTGGCTCCGCGTTCAAGAACAAGGGCGTACAGGCCATGCTGGATGCCGTGGTCGAGTACCTGCCGGCTCCGACCGACGTTGCTGCTATCGACGGTCTGAAGCTGGATGGCGAGACCAAGGACGAGCGTCACGCTTCCGATGACGAGCCGTTCTCTGCTCTGGCATTCAAGATTGCTACCGACCCGTTCGTGGGCAACCTGACCTTCTTCCGTGTTTACTCCGGTGTGGTCAACTCCGGTGACTCCGTGCTGAACTCCGTTAAAGAGAAGCGCGAGCGTTTCGGCCGTATCGTTCAGATGCACGCCAACAAGCGTGAAGAGATCAAAGAAGTTCGCGCAGGCGACATCGCTGCTGCCATCGGCCTGAAGGACGTCACCACCGGTGACACCCTGTGTGACGAAAGCGCACCGATCATCCTGGAGCGTATGGAATTCCCGGAACCGGTAATCTCCATCGCCGTTGAGCCGAAATCCAAGGCTGACCAAGAGAAGATGGGCCTGGCTCTGGGCCGTCTGGCTCAGGAAGATCCGTCCTTCCGCGTATGGACCGACGAAGAATCTGGCCAAACCATCATCGCCGGTATGGGTGAGCTGCACCTGGACATCATCGTTGACCGTATGCGTCGCGAGTTCAAGGTAGAAGCCAACGTAGGTAAGCCGCAGGTTGCCTACCGTGAAACCATCCGCAACACCGTCAAGGACATCGAAGGCAAGCATGCCAAGCAGTCCGGTGGTCGTGGTCAGTACGGTCACGTCGTTATCGACATGTATCCGCTGGAAGAAGGCAAAGCCTACGAATTCGTCAACGACATCAAGGGTGGCGTGATTCCGGGCGAATTCATCCCGGGTGTTGACAAGGGTATCCGCGAGCAGCTGAAGTCCGGCCCGCTGGCAGGCTATCCGGTAATGGATCTGGGTGTGCGTCTGCACTTCGGTTCCTACCACGATGTCGACTCTTCCGAACTGGCGTTCAAGATCGCTGCTTCTCTGGCGTTCAAGGCTGGCTTCATGAAGGCCAACCCGGTACTGCTCGAGCCGATCATGAAGGTCGAAGTCGAGACTCCGGAAGACTACATGGGCGACGTGATCGGTGACCTGAACCGTCGTCGCGGCCTGATCGAAGGCATGGAAGATGGCCCGTCCGGCAAGATCGTACGTGCGCTGGTGCCGCTGGCCGAAATGTTCGGTTACGCCACCTCCCTGCGTTCTGCTACCCAGGGTCGTGCTTCCTACGCCATGGAATTCGCCAAGTATCACGATGCCCCGACCAACGTCGCCCAGGCCGTGATCGAAGAGCGCAAATCCAAGTAATTTAAGATTCCCCGCCTACGACGGTAGGCGGGTTTAACCTAGAAGGACTACGTCGTGTCTAAAGAAAAATTTGAGCGTAATAAACCGCACGTAAACGTCGGCACCATCGGCCACGTTGACCACGGTAAAACCACCCTGACCGCCGCCATCACCAACGTGCTGGCCAAGCACTTCGGTGGTAAAGCTTTCGCCTTCGACCAGATCGACAAGGCACCGGAAGAGCGTGAGCGTGGTATCACCATCAACACCTCCCACGTAGAATACGACACTGCTACCCGCCACTACGCCCACGTAGATTGCCCGGGTCACGCCGACTACGTTAAAAACATGATCACCGGTGCTGCCCAGATGGACGGCGCAATCCTGGTAGTAGCAGCGACTGACGGCCCGATGCCGCAGACTCGTGAGCACATCCTGCTGGGTCGTCAGGTAGGCGTTCCGTACATCATCGTGTTCATGAACAAGTGCGACATGGTAGATGACGAAGAGCTGCTGGAACTGGTCGAGATGGAAGTTCGCGAACTGCTGTCCGAGTACGACTTCCCGGGTGATGACCTGCCGGTAGTCCGTGGTTCCGCACTGAAAGCGCTGGAAGGCGAAGCTCAGTGGGAAGAGAAGATCCTGGAACTGGCTGGCCACCTGGACACCTACATTCCTGAGCCGGAGCGTGCCATTGACCAGCCGTTCCTGATGCCTATCGAAGACGTCTTCTCCATCGCAGGCCGTGGTACCGTAGTTACCGGTCGTGTAGAGCGCGGTATCGTCAAGGTTGGTGAAGAAGTGGAAATCGTTGGTATCAAAGATACCACCAAGACCACCTGTACCGGCGTTGAAATGTTCCGCAAACTGCTGGACGAAGGTCGTGCAGGTGAGAACGTTGGCGCGCTGCTGCGTGGCGTGAAGCGTGAAGACGTAGAGCGTGGTCAGGTACTGGCCAAGCCGGGCACCATCAAGCCGCACACCAAGTTCGAATCCGAAGTGTACGT
>NZ_JBFOCP010000052.1:0-2067 GCF_040907855.1 Aeromonas sp. s4
ACCATCGGCCACGTTGACCACGGTAAAACCACCCTGACCGCCGCCATCACCAACGTGCTGGCCAAGCACTTCGGTGGTAAAGCTTTCGCCTTCGACCAGATCGACAAGGCACCGGAAGAGCGTGAGCGTGGTATCACCATCAACACCTCCCACGTAGAATACGACACTGCTACCCGCCACTACGCCCACGTAGATTGCCCGGGTCACGCCGACTACGTTAAAAACATGATCACCGGTGCTGCCCAGATGGACGGCGCAATCCTGGTAGTAGCAGCGACTGACGGCCCGATGCCGCAGACTCGTGAGCACATCCTGCTGGGTCGTCAGGTAGGCGTTCCGTACATCATCGTGTTCATGAACAAGTGCGACATGGTAGATGACGAAGAGCTGCTGGAACTGGTCGAGATGGAAGTTCGCGAACTGCTGTCCGAGTACGACTTCCCGGGTGATGACCTGCCGGTAGTCCGTGGTTCCGCACTGAAAGCGCTGGAAGGCGAAGCTCAGTGGGAAGAGAAGATCCTGGAACTGGCTGGCCACCTGGACACCTACATTCCTGAGCCGGAGCGTGCCATTGACCAGCCGTTCCTGATGCCTATCGAAGACGTCTTCTCCATCGCAGGCCGTGGTACCGTAGTTACCGGTCGTGTAGAGCGCGGTATCGTCAAGGTTGGTGAAGAAGTGGAAATCGTTGGTATCAAAGATACCACCAAGACCACCTGTACCGGCGTTGAAATGTTCCGCAAACTGCTGGACGAAGGTCGTGCAGGTGAGAACGTTGGCGCGCTGCTGCGTGGCGTGAAGCGTGAAGACGTAGAGCGTGGTCAGGTACTGGCCAAGCCGGGCACCATCAAGCCGCACACCAAGTTCGAATCCGAAGTGTACGTACTGTCCAAAGAAGAAGGTGGTCGTCACACTCCGTTCTTCAAGGGCTACCGTCCGCAGTTCTACTTCCGTACTACCGACGTGACCGGTACCATCGAACTGCCGGAAGGCGTAGAGATGGTAATGCCGGGCGACAACATCAAGATGGTTGTTACCCTGATTGCGCCGATCGCGATGGACGACGGCCTGCGTTTCGCCATCCGTGAAGGTGGCCGTACCGTAGGTGCTGGTGTTGTAGCCAAAGTTATCGCTTAATCGATACTTTATATACACACATGAAAGGGGTGGCTTCGGCCACCCCTTTTACTTTTGGGGCTTTAAATGGCTTGTGAGATACTTTTGCGAAATCATCTATAGAGGTAGTTGTTGTGAGTAAACCCGCCATTTTTCTGGATCGTGACGGTGTCATCAATGAAGACACTGGCTATGTCAGTCAGGTCGATGATTTCCATTTTCTGCCCGGAGTCATAGACGCCCTGCAGCTCCTCAAAAAGAAAGGCTATCTTCTGGTCGTCGTCACCAACCAGTCCGGAATCGCCCGCGGTTACTTCACTGAAGATGACTTCATGAACCTGACCGAGTGGATGGATTGGTCATTGGCCGATCGGGATGTGGATCTCGATGGTATCTACTTCTGCCCCCATCACCCGGACCACGGTGCCCCCTGCGACTGCCGCAAACCCGAACCGGGTATGTTGTTGCTTGCCCAGCGGGAGCTCGGTATCGATATGAGCCGCTCTTATATGGTGGGTGACAAACCTTCAGACTTGAAGGCGGCCATCAATGCCAAGGTCGGTCACAAGATAATGGTCAGAACAGGCAAGCCGATTACTGATGCGGGGATTGAGCTGGCCGATGCCATCTACGACAACCTGCATGATTTTGCCGTTGCAGCGCCTGTCACAGGCTGATTTCGCTGGATTAAGATGCTTTTTGGTGGCTTTTTGGTGGCTTTGTGAGCGGTTGAACGATGAAAGCCATCTTTTTGCAATTATCTGCTTGCCAGAACGAATTCGCTCCCTATAATGCGCCTCCATCGACAGGGCAAGCGGCAACGCAAACAAGCCAGTCGGTGCCTCGAAAAGCCTTGGAAAATAAGGCTTGACTCGAGAAGGCGGTTGAGTAGAATGCCACTCCCGCAGCAGCCAAAAGCTGCGTCGCTCTTTAACAATTTGAATCAAGCAA
>NZ_JBFOCP010000053.1:0-53961 GCF_040907855.1 Aeromonas sp. s4
GCCGCCCCCTTTTCCTCCCTGCTCTTCCGAGTCGTTGCATGTTGACAGAAAGCCACTTTCACGCCCCCTGGTGGGCCCGCAACCCCCATCTGCAAACCATTTTGCCCAAGTGGCTGCGCCGCTCGCCTGCCCGCTTCATCCAGGAGCGCTTCGAACTTCCGGACGGCGATTTCGTCGATCTGGCCTGGAGCGGCGAACCCGGCCAGGATGAACAACCCCTGGTGGTGGTGTTCCACGGACTGGAGGGGAGCATTCACTCCCACTATGCCAAGGGGCTCTTTGCCCACCTGCAGCGGCAAGGGAACGAGGCGGTGCTGATGCACTTTCGGGGGTGCAGTGGCGAGCCGAACCGGCTGCTGCAGGCCTATCACTCAGGCGCCATCGAGGATGCCCAAGCGGTGATTGCCGAGCTAGAGCGGCGTTTTCCTGGCCGCCCCCTGGTCGCCATCGGCTATTCCCTGGGGGGCAACATGCTGGTCAATCTGCTGGCGCGGGCCTGCCCGGCACCATTGAAGGCGGCGGTGGTAGTGTCGGCCCCGCTGCAACTGGCAAGCTGTGCCGATCGGGTCAATCAGGGCTTCTCACGGGTCTATCAGAACTACCTGCTGCGGACCATGCGAACCAACCTGCAAAGCAAGATCCGGCGCCAGAGCGCGGCACGGGCGCGCTGGCAGCCGGCCCAGATCACCCGCATCGCCACACTGAGGGAGTTCGACGAGCTGGTGACGGCACCGCTCCATGGTTTCGAGAGCGCCGATCACTACTACCAGACCTGCTCCGGCCTGGGCCTGCTGGCCCGCATTCCCATCCCGACCCTCGTCATTCACGCCGCCGACGATCCCTTCATGACCGATGCCGTCATTCCGGCGGCGGAGCAGCTCTCCCCTCTGGTGCGCTACGAGCTGAGCCGCCAGGGCGGCCACGTGGGCTTCCTGCACGGCTCTCCCTGGCGCCCCCGCTTCTGGCTGGATGAGCGCATCAGCCAGTGGTTGCGGGAACAGACTCAGGGCGCGAACCGGTAACCGTTGCGCCCCTCTTCCTTGGCCTGATAGAGGGCGCCATCGACCCGCTCGAGCAGCATGACGAGGCTCTCCCCGGCTCGCCACTGGGCTATCCCCTGGCTCAGGGTGAGGTGGGGGGCTACGTCGGAATCCTCATGGGCCAGAGCCCTGGCCGCCAGAGTGGCGCGAATGCGCTCCGCCACCTCCTGGCCACCGGCCAGCGTCGTCTCCTGCAGCAACACCACGAACTCCTCTCCCCCGTAGCGCGCCACCAGATCGCCGGGCTCCCGCACACTCTCCTCCAGGCACTCGGCCACCAAGATCAGGCACTCATCCCCCGCCTGATGCCCATAGCGATCGTTGTAGCGCTTGAAGAAATCCACATCGAGCAGGATCACGGTGAGCGGTACATCCTGGGTGGTGCCTTGCGCAATGGCACGCTTGCACGCCTGATCGAAGTGGCGACGGTTGGCTATGCCGGTCAGGGGATCCCGGTTGGCCATGGCATTCATCTTGTTTGCCAGCATCAGGTTGTCGTGCTCCCTTGACACCGCAAGCTCGAACCAGCCGTTGAGCATGCGCCGTCCCGTCTCCAGCACCACTAGCAAGACCCCGACCACTATGGTGTTGACCAGAACAAAGGGCTCAGGACTCCAGGAGGCTCTCACCAACAAGAACAGCAGGGGGACCGACACCAGTGCGTAAAACAGCCGCACATCGCAATACGCGGCGACGAGACCGGTCAGCAGCAACAGACTGACCATGTTGAAAATGAAACTGAAGCCTCCCTTCAAGTCGACGATCGAGATGGTGTAACCCACCATGGCCCAGGCCAGCCCCCAGGCCAGGGCACAGACGCACAGGGACACCAGCCAGATGGCATGGGGTTGACGGGAGAGCCAGCCCCACCCGAGCGGCAGCAGTAGGCCAACACCTATCATGGCAAAGAGCTGCCATTTGTAGGACCAGGGCAGGTTGCCGACCAGTACCAGGTGTGCATCCCGATAGATGTAGAAGCGGGTCAGCAGAAATACGAGGGCGATGAGATTGATGACCCAGTACCAGCGCAAACCGGCACTCAGGGCACGGCGGCGGGCATCGAACAGATGCTGTTCGAATTGGCTGGAGGGTCGGCGTTCGTCAATGGATGGCATGGCACCCCTCGTGCGAAACGAGACAAATCCCTTGCGCTTGCCGACCAGACACCGACAATATCCGCAACCCACTGCGTGAAGATGAAATCATGATTATCCCCTGGCAAGAACTGGAGCCGGACACCCTCACCAACCTGCTCGAACACTTTGTGCTGCAAGAAGGCACCGAATACGGTGAACAGGATGTCAGCCTGACCGACAAGGTCGAAGCAGTCAGGCAACAATTGCTACAAGGTAGCGCCGTGCTTGTCTACAGCGAGCTGCACGAAAGTGTCAATGTCGTCCCAAAGACTCATTTAGGCAAGTCTCCCACTGACGACTTCCCCCAAGCGTAACGCGGTCACGGCTTATCGGGCGGCTCACCCCGCCCTCCCCCTATCCAACTCGCACCATCAGGCCGCATGGCCAGCTCGCCACCCAGCAGCACCTATTCCGGCGTCCCCAGAGCACAGGGCAGCCCTCGTTCACCGCTATTGCCGGGAAGCGTGGGGGCAGCGGGAGGATGACGGCGCACTTGACCGCACTTTGGGCCACCCCTTATAACGGAACTCCCAAGGAAGAGAGAATTCTATGTCCGCCAAGCATCCCATCATCGCGGTCACCGGTTCGTCCGGTGCCGGTACTTCCACCTCCACCAACGCCTTCCGCTCCATGTTCCACCAGCTTGGATACAAGGCGGCCGTGGTCGAGGGGGACAGTTTTCACCGCTACACCAGGCCCGAGATGGACGTGGCGATCCGCAAGGCCCGGGAGCAGGGGCGGCATATCAGCTACTTCGGCCCTGAGGCCAACGACTTCGGTCTGCTGGAGTCCTTTTTCCAGGAGTATGGCCAGAGCGGCACCGGCCAGTATCGGCGCTATCTGCACAGCTTCGACGAGGCGGTGCCTTTCAACCAGATGCCTGGCACCTTCACCCCCTGGCAGGATCTGCCCGGCGAGACGGATCTGCTGTTCTACGAAGGACTGCATGGCGGCGTGGTCACGGGGGAGCACAACGTGGCGCGGCACGTGGACTTTCTCATCGGCGTGGTGCCCATCGTCAACCTGGAGTGGATCCAGAAGCTCATTCGCGACACCTCGGAACGCGGCCACTCCCGCGAGGCGGTGACCGACTCCATCGTGCGTTCCATGGACGACTACATCAACTTCATCACGCCGCAGTTCTCCCGCACCCACATCAACTTCCAGCGGGTGCCGACCGTCGATACTTCCAACCCTTTCAGCGCCAAGGTGATACCCAGCCTGGACGAGAGTATGCTGGTGATCAGGTTTCGGGGCATCAAGCAGGTGGACTTCCCCTACCTGCTGTCGATGATAGACGGCGCCTTCATGTCCAGGATGAACACCATCGTCGTGCCGGGTGGCAAGATGGGCTTCGCAATGGAACTGATCCTGCGCCCCCTGATCCAGCAACTGATCGAAACGGGCAAGATCACCTGAGCCAAGGAGCTTAACGATGCGCGCTGCACTTCTCTCATTCACGCTGGCAACCCTGCTGGGCGGTTGCAGCTCCGGCCCCGCCGCACCCACGGTCGAAACGGGCACCATGGTGGTTCGCCCGGCGGAGCATTGGACCTACGGGGCGACACCACGCTATGCGCTGGCCGAACAATTCCAGTATGCGGGCAACAGCGCCGCGCCCTGGCTCGAACCGGTACAGCAGGCCGTCATCCGGCAACTGGACGGCAAAGGCTGGCGCAGCGTTCCCCTGGATGAGGCCGACGTCTGGGTCGCCATCGGGGTAGCTGGCAGCCAGGACATGAGCGATGGTGAGATCTTCTCCCGCCTCGGCATGACACCGGGCCTGAACGCCGCCGCCAATGCCCGCAAGGGGACCCTGGCCGTCGTGCTGCTCGACGGGCATAGCCAGAAAGCGGTGTGGAGCAGCGCCATCCAGCTCGCCAGCGACGTGCCTGTCGCAGAGGAAGCCCGTGGCCAGCTTAGCCAGCAACTGGCCGCCCAGTTGCTGGGCTCGCTACCGTCAGACTGATGTCTCTTTCAACAAAAACGGCCTGCTTCACGCAGGCCGTTTTCCATGCACGCCGTGACGGCATCAGGGTCACTTCAACTCGCAGGTCAGCTGGGTCACACCGCTCTTGACCAGGGTGGCCTGCTTGTCCTGACGGGAGAAGGTAGTCACCCCGTCGGAATAGCTGGCAGTCTCTTTGGGCGACTCGATGCGCCCCAGCTTGTGATAGACACCGGCATAAGGGAACTGCACCATGTCGGCCTGGGCATCATAGGTGATGGCCAGCAACTCTTCCCCGCACTGATACTGGCTGTATTGATACTGGGTCGGCTGCGGCATGCTGCAGGCGGCCAGACCGAACAGGGGAAGCAACATCATCATTTTTTTCATCGCACTTTCCTTATGTCATGGCGTTATCGACGGGACAAACTTTAGCGGTCAACCCTCAAGAATTTGATAACTATGGGTAATTTCTACCGCTTTTTCCAACATCAGGGAAACTGAACAATATTTTTCCATGGACAGATCCACCGCACGGGCGACCTGCTTCTCCGCCAGCCCCTTGCCGGTCACCACGAACTTGAGGTGGATCTGCTCAAATACCCGGGGAACGGTATCGGCGCGGGTCCCTTCCAGTTCGACATGGCAGGCGGTCACGGACTGACGGGCCTTCTCCAGGATGGAGACCACATCGATGGAGCTGCAACCGCCGACAGCCAGCAGGATCATCTCCATCGGGCTGGCACCTTCACCCGGGTTGGCGCCATCCAGGGTCACCTGATGACCGGACTCGCTCTCTCCCACAAACTTCATGCCTTCCACCCAGCTGACCTTGGCTTTCATCTCTCACTTTCCTCTCAATGACTACGGTTCTAACGCCCATAGCATACCTCAAGCCGGGGTCGAGTGGCACATGCGCCAGGATCTTGCCCGTTTCCGGCGATAAAGCCCCGTTTGTGGCGACAGCAGTCTCTCCTGCGAAACGGACAACGACCCAAAGGGAAATAGATCGAAATCAACATCCGACCTCCTCTTCTTGCCTAGAATGCCCCGGACGACGCAGCAGATGGCGGCTCACCGGTGGACGGCAAAACCCCAAAGCCTTGTCAGCACAGGCAAAGGCTCTTATTCTACTGCGACCAAAGAGTAAGGAATGGCAAGCTTGGCAACTTGCCTGGACGCACAGTCCATAAAAATGACACTACAGAGGAAGTCTCATGATCATTGGCAAACCGCAAAGCGATCCCACCCTTGAGTGGTTCTTGTCGCATTGCCACATTCATAAGTATCCCGCCAAGAGCACCCTGATCCACGCCGGTGAAAAAGCGGAAACCCTCTACTACATCGTCAAGGGCACCGTCGCCGTCCTGATCAAGGATGACGAAGGCAAGGAGATGATCCTTTCCTACCTGAATCAGGGGGATTTCCTGGGCGAGATGGGGATGTTCGAAGAGAACGAGAATCCGGAGCGTTCCGCCTGGGTACGTGCCAAAGGCGCCTGCGAAGTCGCCGAGATCTCCTACAAGAAGTTCCGCCAGCTGATCCAGGTCAACCCGGACATCCTGATGCGTCTATCTGGTCAAATGGCCAAGCGCCTGCAGCACACCAGCCAGAAGGTCGGCAACCTCGCCTTCCTGGACGTGACCGGCCGCATTGCCCAGACCCTGCTCAACCTGGCCAAACAGCCGGATGCCATGACCCACCCGGATGGCATGCAGATCAAGATCACCCGCCAGGAGATCGGCCAGATTGTCGGCTGCTCCCGTGAAACCGTCGGCCGCATCCTCAAGATGCTGGAAGAGCAGGAGCTCATCTCCGCCCACGGCAAGACCATAGTGGTGTTTGGTACCCGCTGACCGGGTTCCGCCGACGGCGCCCGCACAGCGCCGTTGGATAAAAAGGCTGCCCATGGCAGCCTTTTCCGATCCTCTCCCCTATAATCCCGAACGCCCCGCCGTCATGGCCTTCGCCAAGAGAACTCCTATGCACCTTCAATGCCCCCTTTGCCGCAGCCCCCTGCACCTTCATGCCGCCTCCCACGGGGTCTATTGCGACAACAAGCACCACTTCGATCCCGCACCGGAAGGCTATCTGGACCTCATCCCCGGCAAGAAGAACCCCAAGGACAGCGACAGCCGGGCCCTGCTGCGCGCCAAGCGCCGCTTCCTGGAACAAGGCCACCAGCTGCCTCTGGTGGACGCCATGGCGAACCTGCTCGCTCCTCTTGGCGAGCGCGAGCTTGTCCACCTCGGCTGTGGCGAGGGGTACTACTGCCGCGCCCTGGTTGAGCGGCTGCCCGGCTGGCAGGTCGGCGGTTTCGATCTGGCCAAGAATGCCATCTTCGCCGCCAACAAGGCGCAACCGGAAGGCCAGTTCGTCATCGCCGACCCGGCGCGCGCCCCGCTGCTGCCTGGCACGGCCCAGGTGCTGCTGGTCAACGACCTCAAGGTCAAGACGGAACTCCTGGTCAGCTGGCTGGCGCCGGGCGGCTATCTGCTCCACGTGCAGCCAGGCCCTCGCCATCAGTGGCAATTGCGCGTCAGCCTCAATCCGGTGAGCATGGAACATCCCCTGAGCTGGCCCGCCTTCACCGGGCTCGTCAGTGTTGCCCAGCAACGCGCCCAGTTCAGTACGGCGCTGGATCAGGGCCTGCGCGAGCACATTCTGGAGACCAGTCGCCTCGGCTGGCGTGCCAGCGGCGAGCAGCGCCACGCCTTCACCCACCAGGGGCCCGACGCCCTCGAGCAGGATCTGCTGCTCAGCCTGTGGCAAAAACCGCTGTGAACCGGTGACATACCATGAAAAAAGGCCCTGACGGGCCTTTTTGACAAAGCGAGTGCGCCTTTCCCCTGACAGGGAAGAGACACCCGACCACGCAGTAAGACAAAAAATGGGGCCCTCGGCCCCATTTTTCATCACGGCAGATCAGTTGCAGCTCGCCGCGCCCTGATCGACCCAGACGGCGGCCTTGCCGGGCTCATCGCCCTTGGTCCAGTACTGGGCCTTCCACTTGCGGCCGTTGTGGCTGGTGACATCACCGCCGTTGTAGACCACTCCGGCATCCCAACCCAGTTGCACCTGGCTCACCAGTTTCCACTGATCGGCGGTGCGGCTCGGCTCGTTGCCCTGGGTCCAATACTTGGCCTGCCACACCAGTTGCTTGTGGCTCACCTTGTCATTGGTGTTGTAGACGGTACCTGCACTCCAGGCCGGGTGGTTGGCCGCATCCGGATCGCTGGCCTCGCAGCCACCACCTGTACTGGCCGGCTTGACGGTCAGGCGGGTAACGGCTGTGGCATCCAGCGCCCCGTCGGTGACCACCAGGGTCAGATCGTAGGCCGTGTCACTGGTCACGTTCGAGCCCGTTACCACCAGGGTCGCGCTGTCCAGACCGGTGGCGCTGAGCCCGGCCGGCACTGTCCACTGATAGCTCAGGGCATCACCATTGGGGTCGGAGGCGGTGGCCTTGATGCTCACCTGCTTGCCGGCCTCGACGGTCGCACTGGCCGGTACGCTGACCACGGGGGGCAGGTTCGGCTGCGGCGCCTTGTTGGTGACCACCACCTGATCCTTGGCCGAGAGCCCCTGATCGTCCGTCACGGTCAGCTCGAACACCAGATTGATGTCGCTGCTGACGGCATCCAGTACCACACGGGCCTTGGCCTGGGTAACATCCAGCAGGCTGGCCTGGGGTCCGGAGACCTGTTTCCAACTGTAGGTCAGCGCCCCGTTTTCCGGATCGTGGGAGGCGCTGCCGTTGAGGGTCACCTCGGCCGGGCCGGTGGCACTCAGATCGCTGCCGGCATTGGCAACCGGCGGCTTGTTGGCCTGCGGCAGCGTACCCTCGCCGTGGCCCAGCCCCTCGTGCATGGCGTTGAGGATGTCGCCGTTGTCCGCATCAATTTCCCAGGCGAACAGACCGCCGAGCTGGTTCGCCAGCACGTACTGCCCCTTGGCCTTGACCGAGCGGTCGTTGTCGAAGGTAATGAGGTCGCCACTGCTGGCCTTGAAGACATAGGGGGCCTCGGCCGACTCGTCATAGCCCTGCTCCCAGCCTGCGCCCATGCGGTTGTTGACGATGTCGCGGTAATCCACTACGCCATTTTCCCAGGTACCGCTCACCGGTCCGGTGGCGGTGCCGGTGAAGGGGTTGCCGGCCTGGTAGTTCTTCACTCCGGTCCAGCCACGGCCATACATGGCCGCCCCCACCACAATCTTGCCCGGTGTCACCCCCTGACCCAGCAGCGCCTTGACGCCCTTGTCGGTGGTGTACTTGGTGGCCGGATCCCAGCTGGAGGCAAAGAGGTTGGTCTGGTGGGCCAGATTCGTCAGGTCGAAGGCGCCGCTGAAGTCGTAGCTCATCAGGAAGATGTGGTCCATGTACTGCTGGGCCGCCTGATAATCCACCTTGGCAATCTTGTCACCGCCGGCGCTGATGGCCGAGGTCAGCTCATACTGGCGGCCGGTCTCGGCTTCCAGTTCATCGAGCATGGCTCGCAACTCCTTCATCAGCACCACATAGGTGGCACCGTCATTCGGGCCGCCCAGGCTGGGGTTGGCCCCCTGTCCGCCCGGGAACTCCCAGTCGATGTCCACGCCGTCGAAGAATTTCCAGGTCTGCAGGAACTCTTTGACCGAGGCGACGAAGGTATCGCGCTTGGTCTTGTCACCCAGGAAATAGAAGGGATCTGAGAGGGTCCATCCGCCGACAGACGGCAGGATCTTAAGGTCCGGGTGGGCCTGTTTGAGAGCCATCAGGTTGCCGAAGTTGCCCTTGTAGGGCTCATCCCAGGCGCTGAGGTTGCCCTGGGACATCTGGATCGCAGCCCAGGGATCATGGATGGAGACCTTGAAGTCTTCGCGACCCGCACAGGAGCGCTGCAACGCCTCGAAGCTGCCCGAGATCTCTTTGAGGCTGTCGTTGATGCCGTTGCCACCGCAGATGGGGGTGAAGCCGTAGAGGATATGGGTCAGGTTCTGGGCCGGGATCTTGTCCACGGTGAACTTGCGACCATAGACACCCCACTCCACGTAGTAGGCCCCCACCACCTTGCCGGACTTGTTGGCGTAGGGCTTGTTGTTCTCCTTGAGGGGCGCATTGAGCGGCGCCAGGTGGCTGCCGTCGGTATCGGCGACCATCAGCTCCTTCTTGTCGGAGAGGGTGCAGCCATCGGCATTGCACAGGGCCACCTGCATCTGGTAACGCCCCCCCTTGGTGACCTTGAAGTTGGCGGTACCCGCGGCGGAGGCCGGGCCTGACCACACCTCCTTGCCGTCGAGCAGTACCTTGGCGGTCTGTCCGACGTCACCGGACCAGAGGTTCCAGGTCACGCTGACGGGAGCGCCATCCTTGTGGACGGTCACCAACTGGTTGTAGGCCGAAGCGGCCTGATTGACTTCAACGATGGCAAACTTGGTGGGGCCGGAGCCAATGGTGGGTTTGCCCGGGGCAGCGGCGAAGGCGGAGGTAGTGCAAAGCCCCCCGACCAGAAGCGCCAGCAGGGAAAGTTTTGGACTTAACATATTTGAACTTCCTTATTTCGTTATTGGAATTAACAACGAAAAAGGCAACGCAACCTGCCAGGTAACGCAGACAACATCGCAACCATGGCTTGGCCCATGGACGATACAACCTGTGGTGGCCCCGCTATCCTAGGTACGCAGACCCTTAGACCGGAAGCTTTGCGTCCCGGACTTTCATCCGGTTTGCCTTTTTGCACAACTTGATTTGCGACAAAAATAATCGCCGAATGACTATAGAGGAGAGTCGCCCGGGTGCCACCTGCCAAAAGTGACACCCAAAGGGACTCAATTTTCACCAAAACCTGAAAATAATAACGAAAGAGGCGCCATCATCGTCGATCATGACGCCTGGATGGCATCCAGAAAATGTTCAGTCAATGCTCGATTCTGTGAGACCAGTCACTGAACCGGCATCAGCAGGCTGTTCATCAGGGCGCGCAGCTTGAGAGGTTTGACCGGTTTGCTCACGTAGCCGAAGCCGTGCTCACGGATCTGTGCCTGCAACTCGCTCTTGCGATCCGCACTGATGATGATGCCGCCGATACCGTTGCCGTGGGCCAGCCTGATCATGTGCAGCGCCTGCAACCCGGTCTTGCCGTCATCCAGGTGATAATCCGACAGCACCAGCGCAGGCAGGAAGCCGCCGCCGATGATTTCTTCCGCCTGCTCCAGGCTCTGGGCACAGCGCACCTCGCAGCCCCAGCGTCCCAGCAGCGAGGCCATGGCGATGAGGATATCCTCCTCGTTGTCGATGCAGAGGATCCTGACCCCTTCCAGCTGGCTGTCTCGCAGGGCCGGGGTCGTCACCTGGCTGGGGATGACGGGCCGGGTCGCGAGGTTCAGGGTGATGGCAAAGACGGACCCCGCTCCGGGCCAGCTGCGCAGGGAGAGCTGATGACCCAGCACCAGCGAGATGCCGCGGGCGATGGCGAGCCCGAGGCCAAGCCCCTGCTCCCTGGCGGTGCGGGAGTGATCGAGGCGGGAAAACTCGTCGAAGATCGCCTCCTGCTTGCCCTCCGGGATGCCGGGGCCGTTGTCCCACACCTCGATGCGCACCTTATCCCCCATGCGGCGACAGCCGAGCAGCACCCGACCGCCGGGGTTGTAGCGAAATGCGTTGGTGAGGAAGTTCTGCAACACCCGCCGCAGCAAGCGCACATCGCTGTAGACCGCAAGGCGGCTCTCCACCACGGAGAACTGGATCCCACCGGCCTGGGCCAGCACGCCGAATTCCGCCTTGAGATTGTCCAGCACATCGCTCAGGGCGAAATCGAGCTTCTTCGCCTTGAACTTGCCCGCCTCGAGGCGCGAGATGTCCAGCAGATCCGTGATGAGATCCTCGGTCGCCCCCAGGGCGTCGTCGATGTGGCGAGCGATGCGGGCCGGTTCGTCCTCCGGGGGCAGCATCTCCAGCAAGGAGGAGGTAAAGAGCTTGGCCGCGTTCAGCGGCTGGGTCAGGTCGTGGCTCACCGCCGCAAGGAACCGGCTCTTGGACTGGTTGGCCCGCTCCACCTGCTGGTTTACCAGCAGCAGTTGGCGGTTGAGTTCGGAGAGCTCGTGGGTGCGCTCGGCCACCCGCGCCTCCAGGTGCTCGTTCGCTTCCCGCAGCACCCGCTCCGCCGCCCTGAACGGGGTGATATCGGTGAAGGTCATGACAAAGCCCCCCGCAGGCATGGGGTTGCCCTGCATCTCGATGACCCGGCCATCGGGACGCTCCCGCGCCGAGACATGGGGGCTGCCACGCTTCATGAAGGCAACCCGCCGCGCCACCTGGGCCTCGATGTCTCCCTGGCCGCACAGCCCCTGTCCGGCGTTGTAGCGGATGATCTCCTCGATGGAACGGCCCACCTGAATGAGACCGGGGGGATAGGAGAACAGCTCGATGTAGCGTCGGTTCCAGGCCACCAGCCTGAGCTCCCTGTCCACCACGGAGATCCCCTGCCCCATGTGTTCGATTGCCCCCTGCAACAGGCCGCGGTTGAAGCGGAACATGTCGGAGGCCTCATCCACTATGGTGGCGATCTCCTCGAGCTGCATGTTGCGTCCCTGCAGGGCGGAGGCCAGCACCAGGCGGGCGGACGAGGTACCAAACACCCCGGCCAGCAGTCGCTCCGTGTGAGCGATGAGCTCGGCGGAGGCCTGCATCTGGGGCGCCAGGGTGCCTCCCCGCTCGCCGGCGAAGCGGCCGAAGGCCCGCTTGACGCGGCTGGAACCGACGAAGCGGGCTGCCAGCATCTCCAGCTCCTTCACCGAGACCCGCGCATGATAGAGCGCCGAGGTATCCCGGCTCGTCTTGCCGACGAAGTTGGCGGCCTGCAGCCGCTCGCTCACCGCCGCCCGAGACAGCAGGGAGCCCGCCACATAGCCGACCAGGTTGAGCAGAAGACTCAGGAAGAGGCACCAGGCCCCCAGGCTCAGATCCCGCACCGCCGGCCAGTCTGGGGGCGCCAGCAGGGCTTCGAGAGGGGAGCCAGCCAGCAGTCCGCTCTCCGCCAGCAGGGTCACGAACCAGAGGCTGACCCCGAGGGCGAGCCCGAGATAGACCCCCTTGCGATTGCCATGACGCCAGTACAGGCCGAGCAGCAGGGCCGGTGCGAACTGGGCCACGGCCCCGAACGAAAGATAACCGATGCGCGACAGACTGGTGAGATCCCCGAGCCAGAGATAGAGCGCCCAGGCCGCCAGCAAAATCAGCAAGATGGCGCCCCGACGCACCTGCAGCAGCAACCGCATCAGGCGCTCGTCCCGCCCCTGTTGCCAGACCCGGCGCAGCAGGACCGGCAACACCAGATCGTTGCTCACCATGATGGCCAGGGCGATGGTGCAGACGATCACCATGCCGGTGGCCGCCGAGGTACCGCCGAGAAATGCCAGCATCGCCATGCCGTCGAATCCGAGGGACATGGGGAGGCTTATCACATAGGTGTCCGAGGCCATGTCTGCCCCGACCCACTGCTTGCCTGCCAGCGCCAGCGGCCAGATGAAGAGCCCCATCAGGAAGAGATAGAGGGGGAAGATCCAGCGGGCCCAGTGCAGATCCTGCCCCTGGTTGTTCTCCACCACGGTCACGTGAAACTGGCGCGGCAGGCAGATGACGGCACACATGGCGATCAGGGTGTAGATCGCGAGCTCCAGCAGACTGCCCGGCGTCACCGCCACCACCGCATCGAGGAAGTCGCCCGCCACCAGGGTACGCGCCTCGCTCGGTCTGGCGATGATGAGCCAGAGCGCAAAGCCCCCCACCGCCATGAAGGCGAGCAGCTTGACCACGGACTCGAAGGCGATGGCCACCACCATGCCCCTGTGGTGCTCGGTGGCATCCAGGTTGCGGGTGCCGAACAGAATGCTGAACAGGGCCAGCAGCAGGGTGACCCCCAGCGCCAGCTCCGCCATGTTGC
This sequence comes from Aeromonas sp. s4, assembly GCF_040907855.1. NCBI lineage: Bacteria > Pseudomonadati > Pseudomonadota > Gammaproteobacteria > Aeromonadales > Aeromonadaceae > Aeromonas > Aeromonas sp. s4. The sequence continues at coordinate 13,046 of NZ_JBFOCP010000053.1, forward strand.
TGGTGGGGCTGACCCCCGTGCTGTTGGCCATCAGCAGATCGAGCCCGGTGACGATCGCCTTGAGCTGCAGCACCAGGTAGGGAAGTATCCCCATGACGGCGATGAGGCTGATCACCATGGCCAGGCGCTGGGACTTGCCATAACGGGCGGCAATGAAATCGGCGATGGAGGTGATGTGCTCGCGCTTGGCCACCAGGATGAGGCGGGCCAGCAGGCGCCAGCCAAACAGGAACACCAGCATGGGGCCCAGGTAGATGGGCACCGGCGACCAGGGGGATTCGCTGGCTTGGCCCACGGTGCCGAAGAAGGTCCAGGAGGTGCAATAGACCGCCAGCGACAGGCTGTAGAGCAGAGGCTGCCCCTTGGGGCGACGGCGCTTGTTCTTGTCCGCCACATAGGCGATGAGGAACAGCAAGCCCAGATAGGCGAGCGACAACCCGATCAGCAGCCATCCTTGGTGCATCTCTCTACTTCCCTTTTCCAGATAAGTCGGAGGCCTGCCGCGCCAGAGACCGGCAGACCTGTGTCATCGGCCCTGTTCTGGGCTCTCTTCACGCAGCCGCAACACGAAGACCGGCAGCACTACCAGCACCATGATAAAGAAGATGCCGCCTCCCAGCGGCTCGAACAGCACGCCGCAGATCGCCATCAGGGCCGCCACCGTCATGCCGAGGCCGAGCGCCGCATAGAGCGCCTGGGTGGGGATCTGCTGCTCCGCGGGCAACTGGCGGGTCATGAAGCGGATGGCGCCGAGGTGACTGACGCAGAAGGTGACCCCATGCAGCAGCTGGCCGAGCACCAGCACCGCCAGGTCGGTAGAACTGCCGAGCAGCACCCAGCGCACCACGCAGCCAAGGGCCCCCACCAGAAACAGGGTCTGGGCGCCGAAGCGCTGGAGGAAGCGCTTGTCCGCGGCGAACATGGCGATCTCCGCCACCACTCCCAGAGCCCAGAGATACCCGATCAGGGTGCCGCTGTAGCCGGCGCTCTTCCAGTAGATGGCGCTGAAACCGTAGTAGGCCGCATGGCTCCCCTGCAGCAGGGCGGTGATGAGCAGGAAGCGGCGCACCGGTGCCGACCTGAGCGTGACGAGCAACGAGGCCTTGGCCCGCTCCCCTTGCAGCTCCCGGGGGGCGGGTCGCAGCGGCAGCAGGCTGAGCCCCAGCATGATCAGCAGCCCGGCCACCATGGTGTGCAGCACCCAGTCGCTGCCAAAGTTGCCCACCAGGGCCCCCACCAGGGTGGAGGCGACGATAAAGGCAAAGGAGCCACACAGCCGCACCTTGCCGTAGTCGAGGTGAGTCTGAACCACCATGCGGGTGGCAAGCGCCTCTCCCATGGGCATCAGGGTCGGGTAGATGAAGTTGGCCGCCAGGGTCAGCACCACCAGCCACCAGAGGCTGTGGCCCAGATAGAAACCGAGGAAGGCCAGCAGACTCAGCAGACAGAGCAGCCGGGTGACGGGCAGCAACTGGCCGGCCCCCTTGACTCGCCCCATCACCATCAGGTTGCCGGCAAAGCGGATGGCCATGCCCACCCCCAGCAACAGCCCTATCTGTTCAGTACTCACCCCGATGCCTTCCAGCCAGAGCGACCAGAACGGCAGGTAGGCGCCATAAACGAAGTAGAAGGCGCCAAAAAACAGGGCTAACCAGGAGAACGCGGGCATAGGGGCTCGGCAGCGGGACAAGGGGCACAAATGATAACCGATTTCGGGACGGGGATCCCCAGGCGGCATGACAGATAAAAACCATAAATATCAATAAAGTTGAACCTTTGTCACATCCCCCTGTCTATTGGGTAACACCGCTTCCTGATGAGTGTTGCAATCCTTCCACCCGCCCCTGGCGGGTTTCTTTTTTGCAGACGCCGACCTTCATGACAAAAGGGGCCCGAGGGCCCCTTTTCCTGCATGCTGGTCCACGACCATCAGAACACGTACTTGACCCGTGCACTGAGGTTGCGGCCAGGCTCGGTCTGCTTGCTGGTATCTGCGGTGGCGGCAAGGCCGGTGATGCTCTCGTAGCTCACGTACTCCTTGTCAAACAGGTTGAACACCCCCACGTTGAGCTGCAGGTCCTGCACCGGCTTGAACTGGGCATAGAGATCCACCACGCCCCAGCCTGCGCTCTTGATGTTGTCGTTGCCTCGCGCATCCTTGCCCACCTTGTCCATGTCGTCGGCAAAGCGCAATGCGGTGTTGATGTTCCAGTTCGGCTGCTCCAGACGCACACCGACACTGCCGTTCAGGGGGCTCAGGCTGTTGATGTAGTTGCCCTCGCCATCCTTGCCCTCGATGTAGGCCAGGTTGCCCCAGACGTTGACCAGCTCGTTCAACCAGTAGTCCGCCTTCGCCTCGGCCCCCTTGGTGGTCGCCTTGTCCAGGTTCTGGTACTGATAGAGGGCGGTACGGCCTTCGGTGCCCACGGCCGTCAGCTCGATGAAGTCGTCGAACTTGTTGTAGAAGGTGGCCACTTCATAGCTGAACCCGCCACGGCTGCCGCGCACCCCCAGATCGATGCCGTCGCTGCTCTCTGGCTTGAGGTTCGGGTTGGGCTCGATGCGATAGCCATACGCCTGGTGGTTCAGGGTGGAGAAGGCGTTGTCATACATGGGCGCCTTGAAGCCGTGGCTGTACTGGGCGAACAGGTTCGCTGCCTCGTGCGCCTTGAACACCAGCCCCAGCTTGGGAGAGAACTCCCCTTCGGAGATCTTCTTCATGTTCTCGCCCGTGTAGGCGGGATCCTCGTCCGGGGTCATCTTGTAGTAGTCGTAACGCACGCCCGGGGTCAGCACCCAACGCTCGCCGAACTTGATCTCGTCAAAGGCCCAGAGCGCACTGCGCTCGCTGGTGGTGGAGGGGAAGCTCAGCTCGTTGTAGCCGACGAAGTCACCCGGAACGGTCGGCCCCTTGAAGCGGGTGCGCTCGTTGTCGGTGTGCTCGTATTCCAGGCCCCAGGCCAGACGCTGGCTGGCGAGCGCCTTGTTGAACTTCACCTGGGCGCCCAGGCTCTCCTGCTCGAAACCGTTGTGATCCAGGGAGTTCTTGGTCACATAGGGGTTGCCCGGCATGACCGGATACTTGGACGAAGCGTACTGATCCAGGGTCTGCTTGGCGCGGCTGTAGTAGATCTTGCTGTCCACGCGATCCGCCCAGGGGGCGTTCAGGGCGAGGCCATGATCCAGTACCAGGGAGAGGTTGTCGGTCTCCTTGTCGGTAATGGGCTGGTTGAAGACGGAGCCCGCCTTGGTCAGATCGATGGCATCCGGATCCTGCCCCTCGGTGAAGTAATCCACCGTCAGTTTCAGGAACTGCTCATCGGAGAGATTCCACTTGCTCTTGAACAGCACGGCCTGGCTGACGATGTCGAACTCGTTCTTGTCGCCGTCATAATTCTGGGTGACACCGCCATCGCGCCAGGTGTAGCGCAGCAGGTTCTCGACTTCCCCGGTGCGCAGCGCCCCCGTGATGCCGGCCATTCTCTGGTGACTGCTGGAGGCATAACCCGTGGTCGCATCCAGATAGCTGTCGCGGCCCTTGAGGAAGTCGCCTGCATCCTTGGTGGTGATGGCAATGACGCCTCCCAGGGCATCGGAACCGTAAGCGGCGGAGGCCGGCCCTTTGGCCACTTCCACCTGCTTGATCATGTCGGTGTCGAAGTAGGTCTGACCCACGCCGCCATTCTTGTAGGCATCGTTCTGGCGCACACCGTCCTGCACCACCTTGACCCGGTTTTCGCTCATGCCGCGAATGGTGAAGGTCTGGGCATCTCCTGCACCTCCCTGCACGCTCACCCCGGGCTCATAGCGGAACAGATCGGCGACGTTGCTGACGACCTGCTCTTCAATCTGCTCCGAGGTAATGACGGCGATGGGACCGGAAACATCTTCCAGCTTCTGTTCCATCCGTGAGCCGCTGACGACCATGACTTCATCGGCTTTCTTGTCTGCGGCGAAAGCGGGGGAGATCAGCCCGGCCGCCACGGCGAGGGCTATCAGGGAGGGGGGGGTGTTGTGCGCCACTGCAAAGTCCTTATTGAGAATTATTATCAAGAGGAAGGCATATTACCCCGCCAGAGACAAAGATCAATAATAAAGTAAATCATTCTCATTTCACTTTATCGTCATTCCCCCTTACACTGGCGCCACTTTTTCGCTCGCCATGCCGCCATCCCATGGTGCAGCCTTTTCCCATCCCCTGTTTCTTGAGTGAGTAACCATGATCCGACGACTCCCCCTGCTCGCCCTGCCCCTGCTGCTGGCCGCCTGCACCACCACGCCGCAGAACACCCCACCCGAGACCCTCTATGACGCACGGCTCGATACGGCCCAGGGGCAGGCGCTGACCTTCGAGCAGGCGATGGCGCGAGTGGCGGATGCCGACATCGTGCTGGTGGGGGAGCTTCACACTCACCCGGCCATCCATCTGTTGCAGGCACGTCTGCTGGCGGGGCTTGACGAGATGTCGCAAGCCGATGGCCGGGCCCTGGTGCTCTCCATGGAGCAGTTCAGCCGCGCCGATCAGCCGGTGCTGGATGCCTACCTGGCCGGACGCATCGGCGAATCGGCCCTCATTCGAGATGGCCATGCCTGGCCCAACTACCAGAGTGATTACCGCCCTCTGGTGGAATTCGCCAAGGCGCAGCACCTGCCAGTGATCGCCGCCAATGCCCCCAAACCCCTGGTGAGCTGCGTCGGTCAGGAGGGACCGGCCTGGCTAGACAAACTGCCGGCCAATCGCCGCAGCCAGCTTGCCCGCGAGCTGACTCTGGGGGATGACGGCTACCGCCAGAAGTTCATGGCCTCCATGCACCATGGGGATGCGGACGGCAATGCCCGTCGCTTCGCCGCCCAGACCAGCTGGGACGACACCATGGCCGAAAGCATGGTGGATTATCTGGGCAAGCATCCCGGCAGGCGCATCATGCATATCGCAGGCAACTTCCACGTGGAGGGGGGACTCGGGATCGCCAGTCGCATCGCCAGCCGCAATCCGGCACTCAAGGTGGCGCTCATCGTGCCGCAAACCGGTGACGAGACAGCCCCCGGGAGAGACGCAGATGTCAGGGTCCACATCGCTCCCCTGCCGGAACGCTGGCTAAATGCAAAGGAAATGAAGCAAGATATGGGCGCACTGCATCAATCCCGAAGCCGTGACTGCAGCCAATGGTTGCAACCCTCAAAATAGCCCAAGGATTTCATATGGATGTGTTACTCGTCATCGACATGCAACAGGGGTTGTTCGATAACCCCCGCCATCAGGATGCCCAGGTCATCGCCAACATCAATCGTCTGGCCGATCGCGTGCGGGGCCAACACGGACGGGTCATCTATGTGCAACACGACGAACCGGGTTCCGATCTGGAACCTGGCAGTGCGGGCTGGCAACTGCACGCCGATCTGGCCCCATCTCCCCACGACAGCCGGGTGCGCAAGACCGCCTGTGACAGCTTCCTCGATACCGAGCTCGGCTTCCTGCTGGCAGAGCAGTCGGTAGACAGACTGCTCATCTGCGGCTGTGCCACCGACTTTTGCGTCGATACCACGTTGCGCAGCGCCGCCGCCAGGGGCTTTGACGCCTTTGCGGTGACCGACGCCCATACCACGGCGGACAGGCCGCACCTGAGTGCGGAGCAGATCATCCAGCACCACCACTTCATGTGGCGGCATCTGAGCCTGCCTCAAGGCAGAAGCGTGACCCTGCTCACGACGGATGAGCTGCTGGCCACCATTCAACCCGAGCGGGCATGTTAAGCTGCCCGTCCTGATGTGAACACCCGATTGGAGTCTTGTGTGCGTCTACTCTCTGCCGTTGCCCTCACGCTGCTGTTACCGGCGCTCACCGCCTGCTCCGGATTGCCGGGGGCAGCACCCGATGGCCCGGCCCCCCTGTTCCACACCCATATCAGCGACGACGGGAGCAAGCGCTTCACCTTTGAGGCCGCCCCTCTCGACGTCCTGCCAACCCGGTTGCAGGAGGGAGATGACAACCGGCTGAGCCGCCGCGACAAGAGCCTGCTGGAACGCCGGGAAGCCCTGCAGGACGAGCAGCTCACCCAGATGCTGGCCACGCGCAAGTATTGCCGAAGCGGCTATATCGTCCTCAGCCAGACCTCCTGGAAGATCCGCGGGGAATGCAACGAAAGCGCCAGCCAGGCCGATCGCGATGCCTTCCCCAACCTGGCAGGCTGGCAGGAGTAACCCGGGACATAACAACAAAACGGGCAGCCCAGGCTGCCCGTTTCTCATCTCGCTGATTGTCCCCTCAAACGGGTTCATCCGCCGGGCTGGTCAGCTCGGCGCCATTGTCGATGCGTTTGTGCCCTTCCACCAGGTGAACGAAGTCCACCAGCTCGTCGCCGGAGACACGGAACGCCTGACCGAATCCTTTGACGAACAGCCCCTGCTCGGGCTTGAGCCTAAACAGCACGAAGTCCTTGAGGTTGGAGAGCCCTTTGACTATCTCGCCGAAGCGCCCTTCCAGCGCCGCAACGGCCTTCTCCCAGCGTGCGTCGTCGCGCGCCACCACCTCGGCGACCGCATCGAAGGTCAGACGCTTGCGGGCAAACAGCTCGCGTGCCCCGGTTTCGTCCTCGATCAGCATCAGCGATACCTTGGGCACCTGTTGCAGGTTGCGGGCGTGGCGAGCTATCTCGGAGATGAGCACATAGTATCCATCTTCCTGCAGCACGAAGGGGGCATAACTGGCATTGGGGTTGCCTTCGCCATCCACAGTGGCGAGCTGCAGGGTACGGCAACCGTCGCGGAACTCGCGGATCTCCGGTTGCAGGCGGTTTTGCAGGCGCTCCTGACGTTCACTCATGCTTTCACTTCCTCTTGATACTGACGGCGCAGGGCCATGAAACGCTCCACCTGCTCAGGCAGCAGTTGACGCTGCTCGTCCCGGCCCAGGTAGATCTTGAAAATGCAGCGGCCACTGTGGCCGAAGAACTGGAAGGAGTGCCCCTCCTTGCCCATGAAGAGCTTGCTGACCAGGGCGATGCCCGCCACGTTGTCGAGCTTGAGGTGGCCGTGCAGCTCCCCGTCCCGCCCCATCAGGTTGTAGTAGCCGCGCGCGTTCTTGCCCTTGGGGAAGGGAGCCTTCACTTCGAAGATGGAGCCATCGGATTCGACGATGGTGGTCACCTGACCCCAGCTGGCCAGGTCCGCCAGCAGGGCTTCGGCCTCCCCGGCCGGCACTTGCGTCATCAGGGCGGCAGGCAGATGGCGGACCACCTCCCACTCGCTGACGGCCAGCTCGGTGGCGAGGGTGGACGGGTGGGCGCTGGGGTCTTGCTCCAGCAGCGCGTGAATGCGTTGTGCAATGCTCATCGGTTCTCCCTGGATGATCTGGCGATGGTGCTCGGTGTCGCGGCGGATACTGTAATAAAGCGCCCCAAGTAACGCAATTGATAATCGCTTTCATTCTCAGTGCATTTTGATGGACGACTTGATATTCTCGGCGGCAACCCTATTTCATTCACCCTTCGGAGGTTCGCATGGGCCGTCGTTTTGCCCTCGCATTCAGCCTGCTCGGCTGTGCCCTTTCCCTCTCTTCCCCATCCGTCATGGCGGTGGAGCGTATCGTCAGCATAGGCCCGGCCACCACGGAACTCATCCTGGCACTGGGAGGCGAGCAGAGCCTGGTCGCCACCGATGTCAGCAGTCCGGAGCCCAGAGGCGTGCCCAAGGTCGGCTATCACCGCGCCCTCGCCGCCGAAGGGATCCTGAGCCTCTCTCCGACCCTGGTGGTCGGCAGCGACGAGATGGGCCCGAACAGCACGCTTGATCAGTTGCGCCGTGCCAACGTCAAGGTCGAGGTCATGGCCACAGCCCCTACGCTAGCCAACCTCAACGAGCGTATCGATACCCTGGCCCATCTCCTGGGTGACCAGGCGGCAGGGAGCAAGCTCAAGGAGGAAATTGCCGCCCAAAGCGACACCCTGGCGGCGCAGGCGAAGCAGAACAAGCCCCTCAAGGTCGCCTTCCTGCTGCTGCACAAGGGTCAGCCCACCAGCATCGCCGGTGGCAACACCACCGCCAGCGCCCTCGTCACCCTGGCGGGCGGCGTCAATCCGGTGGCTGGGCTCCACGACTACAAGCCCGTTTCCACCGAATCCCTCATCGAGCTGCAACCTGATCTGGTGCTGGTGAGCGGCCGCGACTGGCAACAGTATCAGGATCCCGACGCCGTCCTGAGCCAGGTGCCCGCCCTGTCAGTCACCCCGGCAGGCAAGAACAAGGCCATCCACGCCATCGACGGACATGCCCTGCAAGGGGGCCTCAGCCTTCGTTCCTTGCAACAGGCGAACCAGATCGCCCAGTGGATCAAGCAGGTTTCCTGATGCGCCTGCCACTGCCCTGGCTGCTCGCCCTGACCGGCTGCGCGCTGGCGTTGCTGCTGGTCGGGTCCCTCGCGACCGGCCCCATGTCCCTCTCCCTTGGCGAGAGCCTGCGCGCCCTGTTTGCCGGACCACAGAGCGGGATTGAGGCTCACAAATTATTGATCGTGCAGGAGATCCGTCTGCCACGAACCCTGCTCTGCATCGCCGTGGGGGGCATTCTCGGCCTCTGCGGCGCCGTGATGCAGGGACTGTTTCGCAACCCCCTGGCAGACCCCGGCATCATAGGGGTGTCGGGGGGGGCGGCACTCGGCGCGGCCCTGGCCATCGTGCTGCTCGCCCCGTTGGGCTCGCACCTGCAGAGCCTGCTCGGCCTGGGGTTGCTGCCCCTGCTCGCCTTTCTCGGCGGAGCCCTCACCACCACCCTCGTCTATCTGCTGGGTACCCGAGAAGGGGGCACCTCGGTCACCGTGATGCTGCTGGCCGGGGTGGCCATCACGGCGCTCTCCGGCGCCGTCATTGGACTGCTCACCTATCTCGCCGACGATCAGATGCTGCGCAACTTGAGTCTGTGGCAGATGGGCTCCCTGGCGGCAGGCAAGCCGGTCGATGTGACGCTGGCGCTGCTGACCCTGGCCGCTTTGCTGCTGCTGTTCATGCGCGATGCCAATCCCCTCAACGCCCTGCTGCTGGGAGAGGGAGAGGCACGGCATCTGGGGGTGAACGTGCAGACGCTGAAGCGTCGCCTCATCCTGCTCACCGCTGCCGGTGTCGGCGTGGCGGTGGCCGTGGCGGGCATGATCGGCTTTGTCGGCCTGGTGGTTCCCCATCTGGTACGGCTGCTGGCCGGTCCCAACCATGTCCGCCTGCTCCCGCTGTCTGCCCTACTGGGGGCTGGCCTGCTGCTGGGGGCCGACATGCTGGCACGCACCCTGCTCGCACCGGCCGAGCTGCCCGTCGGCATCATCACCGCCCTGCTGGGGGCCCCCTTCTTCATCTGGCTCTTGGTCAAGAGCCGCCGAACCCTGTAACAGGAGATCGTCACTTTGCCCGGATCCCCCTCCCCCCTGCTCAGTTGCCGGGGTCTTCGCCTCAGTCGTGGCAACCGGCTTATCCTGGACAGCCTGGATCTCGACCTGCATGCCGGCAGCCTGACCGCCCTGCTCGGCCCCAACGGGGCGGGCAAAAGCTCACTGCTCAAGTGCCTGACCGGCGAGCTGGAACATGAAGGGGAGATCCACCTGTTCGGCCAGACCCGCAGGGGGTGGGCCGACAACGCTCTGGCACACCGGGTCGGTGTGCTGCCGCAAAGCTCCTCCTTGAGCTTCCCCTTCCTGTGCGAAGAGGTGGTGGCCATGGGCCGGCTGCCCCACAGCGAGCCTGCCAGCCGGCGCGACGAGATAGTCCGCGCCGCCATGACCCACGCCGGGGTCGACCATCTGGCAAACCGCCTCTATCCCGGCCTCTCCGGCGGGGAGCGTCAACGGGTGCAGTTCGCCCGGGTGCTGGCCCAGATCTGGCAGGCCCCGGAGGAACCGCAGCAAGCGCGGCTGCTGCTGCTGGACGAGCCCACCTCGGCGCTGGATCTCAAATACCAGCACCAGTTGCTCGCCATGGCCCGGGCGCTGGCCGGTCGCAACACCGCCGTGCTGGTGGTGTTGCACGACCTCAATCTGGCAGCCCGCTACGCCGATAGGCTGGTGATGCTGGAGCAGGGCAGGCTGATGGCTGACGGCAGCGCAGGCGAGGTGCTGACCCCGGCGCTCATCGCGCGCCTCTACGGCTACCCCGCCCAGGTGATCCGCCACCCCGAGAGCGGCGTCCCCATGGTGGTGTGACACCCGGGGGCAGATAGCAACAGAGCGCCATCAGGCGCTCTGTCTTTTTGCGGTATCCAGCCCTGGGCTGACCAGCAGGGCAATCCCCACGGGCACATCAGGCTATCTGGTAGCGCCCCGGCTTGTGATTGAGTGTCAACACCAGGTTACAGATGATGGCAGCCACCACAGAAAGCGCCAGCAGCCAGGGGGAGACCACGAAGAAAGAGGCGACGACGATGGCGCAATCCAGCCCCATTTGCAGCTTTCCTGCCCGCACACCCCATCTGTCCTGAATGAAGAGCGCCAGGATGTTGAAGCCCCCCAGGCTCGCCTTGTGGCGGAACATGATGAGCAGCCCCATGCCGATCAGGGTGCCGCCGATCAGCGCCGCATAGACGGGTTCGATCTTGCCGATTTGCAGCACGGCGTTGAGGTGATCCGTCATGAAGGAGACGGTGGCCACGGCGGCAAAGGTATTGAGGGTGAAGCGCGGCCCCATTCTGAGCCAGGCCAAGGCATAGAAAGGCAGGTTCATGGCGAAGAACAGCAGGCCGAAGCTGATGCCGGTCACCTGTTGCAGCAGCAGCGCCAGGCCGGCGGTGCCACCGGTGAGCAGGCCGACCTGATGGAACAGGAAGATGCCGAGGGAAACGAAGCCTGCTGCGGTCAGCAAGGCGAGCACATCCTCATACAGTGGATGCGCAGAGCGTGAAGTGTTGTCCATAACCAGGTATCCAATCGCGAAGCAAGAGAGTGTTGGCCGCCCGTCGGGCGGAGCGAGCCCCGTGAACCGGGGCTTCGTTATGCCGACAGTCTCCATTTTGAGTGAGATGGATCACAAGTCCCGCCCTTCACGCGCCAAAATGGTGCGCGTCATCCAGGCGTTACAATCCTTGCACCAAAATGTTCCACGCTCACCGCCGGCATGATGCTGAAAAACCTGAAACGGGGCGCTGCCCCCGCATCCGAATCGTTCTAGAATGAGTCGCTTGTCACTGCCAGCGGAACAACAGCGGATGAGAGTCACCGTATTCGGAATAGGTTATGTCGGGTTGGTTCAGGCCGCCGTACTGGCGGAGATGGGTCACAAGGTGATCTCTGTGGATGTGGATGCCGACAAGGTCGCGGCCCTGAAAGCGGGACACATTCCCCTCTTCGAGCCCGGCCTCGCCCCTCTGGTGCTGCGCAATCATCAGGCCGGCCGCCTGATCTTCACCACAGACCCGGCACGGGCGGTGGAGTTTGCCGAGCTTATCTTCATCGCGGTCGGAACGCCGCCGGACGAGGACGGATCCGCCGACCTCCATCAGGTAATGACGGTGGCGGACACCATAGGCCGCCTGATGCAAGGGGGCAAGGTGGTGGTCAACAAGAGCACTGTCCCTGTCGGCACCGCCAGCCGGGTACGGCGACACATTGCGGAGCGCCTCGCCGACCGTGGTCTCGATCTTCCGCTCGACGTGGTCTCCAACCCCGAATTTCTCAAGGAGGGCGCCGCCGTCGCCGACTGCCTGCGGCCGGATCGCATCATCATCGGCACCGACTCCGATCACGCCTTCTCCCTGCTGGAGGAGCTCTACGCCCCCTTCAACCGCAAGCGAGACCGCATCCTGCGGATGGATGCACGCAGCGCCGAACTGACCAAGTACGCCGCCAACGCCATGCTGGCGACCCGCATCTCCTTCATGAACGAGATGGCCACCCTGGCCGAAGCCCTGGGCGCCGACATCGAGGAAGTGCGCAAGGGCATTGGTGCCGATCCGCGCATCGGCCACCACTTCATCTACCCGGGCTGCGGTTATGGCGGATCCTGCTTCCCCAAGGATGTCAGGGCGCTGATCCACACCGCGAAGGAGGCGGGGTGCGAGACCCCCCTGCTGCGCTCGGTGGAGCAGGTCAACGAGGCACAGAAGCACAGGCTCATGACCCGGCTGCACCACCATTTTGGTGCCAGTCTGTCGGGGCGCACCTTCGCGTTATGGGGACTCGCCTTCAAACCCAATACCGACGACATGCGCGAAGCCCCGAGCAGGGTGCTGATGGAGGCGATCTGGGCGGCAGGAGGCAAGGTGCAGGCGTTCGACCCCGAGGCCATGACCGAGGCCACCCGCCTCTATGGCCAGCGGGCGGACTTGACCCTGTGCGACACCCAGGAAACCGCCCTCCAGGGGGCCGACGCCCTGCTCGTCTGCACCGAGTGGCAACAGTTCCGCGCACCGGATTTCGACCTGCTTCGCCAGACCCTGAAGCAGGCCATCATCTTCGACGGCCGCAACCTCTATGACCCGGCCCGTTTGCGCCAGCGCGGTTTCACCTACTATGCCATCGGCCGTGGCGACAGCCTGACCCATCAGGAGGAGCGATGAAGTACCTCGTCACCGGCGCCGCCGGGTTTATCGGATTTCATGTGGCGCGCAGGCTCTGTGGCGACGGCCATCTGGTGGTGGGGATAGACAACCTCAACGACTACTACGCGGTGAGTCTCAAGGAGGCGCGCCTCGCCCTGCTCACGCCTCTGCCCGGCTTTCGCTTCGAGCGCACCGATCTCGCGGACCGCGCGGCCATGGCTTCGCTCTTTGCCCGTGAGCAGTTTGACCGGGTGATCCATCTGGGGGCCCAGGCCGGGGTGCGCTACTCCCTGGACAACCCCTTCGCCTATGCCGACAGCAACCTCACCGGCCACCTCACCGTGCTGGAAGGGTGTCGCCAGACCCGGGTGCAGCACCTGATCTATGCCTCCTCCAGCTCGGTCTACGGGCTGAACGAACAGATGCCGTTCAAGCCGTCCCATGGGGCGGATCATCCCGTCTCTCTCTATGCGGCGAGCAAGAAGGCGGGAGAGCTGATGGCCCACTCCTACTCCCATCTCTACGGCCTGCCCACAACCGGGCTGCGCTTTTTCACCGTCTACGGCCCCTGGGGTCGGCCCGACATGGCCCTGTTCAAGTTCGTGCAGGCCATCCTGAACGGCGACCCCATCGACCTCTACAACCAGGGCCAGCTCTGCCGGGATTTCACCCATGTCGACGACATCGTCGAGGGGATAGTGCGCATCTCAGACATCCCCCCCGCGGGCGATGCCCACTGGCAGGGGGCCCCGGATGCCAGCCCGGCCCCCTATCGCCTCTTCAACATCGGCAACGGCAGCCCGGTCAGGCTGCTGGACTTCGTGAATGCCATCGAGTCGGCCCTCGGCAAACGGGCCATCCGCAACATGCTGCCCATGCAACCCGGCGACGTGCTCGCCACCTGGGCCGACACCCGCTCGCTGTTCGACGCCACGGGCTATCGCCCCCGTATCGGGCTCAAGGAAGGGGTAGACAGCTTTGTCCGCTGGTATCGGGACTACTACCGGGTCTGAGCCAAACGAGGTGGCAGGGTCCCCTGGCTCAGACCCTGCGCTCAGGATGAAGGGGTATAGCTGAAGGGCACCATTGTGGGGGATAGCCCACGGCAGGCGGGTTTGAGGGCCTGCGGGCCTGCCAGCAGCCAGTCGGTGCGGTGACGGTTGCCGAGGTTTTCCATCTTCGCGGGGTCAAAACACCTCACCATCAGGTCGGCGCTCCCCAGTACCCAGCGCCCGGGGGCAGCCCCTATCCAGGCGGCAGCTTCCCGGGCCTGCTCCCCGTCCCCCATCAGATAAGGGTAATGTTTCACTGGTTGCAGGCTAAACAGCAGATGCTGCTCCTTGAATCCCGCCAGCAGCAGTTCATCCCCCGCAGGCACCTTCTGCGCCGCTAATGTCATGACTGCCTGAGGGGTGCGCACCTCGTTGAGGCGCACGCTTATCCAGCAGGAGTAGATCAGCCACCCCACCGCCAGGGAGCAGAGAATGGCGGTCAGTGGCGCCCGGCGAAGCCAGGCATTGATCAGAAGCAAGGATCCCCCCAGCACCAACAGGGGAAGCCAGGGATCCGGCCCCAGTTCCCCCAGACGGCTGGCCACTCTGTCGCTAAATGCCAGCACCAGACCCCCCACCAGCCCTGCCCCTCCCAGCAGCCAGCCAAGCCCGGCCAGTAGTCGCCCCGGCCAGACCCGGACCAGCAGGGTGCCGATGAAGGGTGCGGCCAGGAGCGCCATGGCGGGCGTACCAGGCGTGATGTAGACGCCCCGCTTGCCCGGCGAGCAGGAGAAAAACAGCACCACCAGCACCAGATAACCCAGCAGCAGCAGAATACGCCTGTCCTGCGCCCGGATGGCGCGCCGCCAGGCCACCACCAGCCAGGGCAGCAGCAGGGAGAGCGGCAGCCAGAACGGCGGGATCACCGAGGTGAGGTAGTACCAGAAGGGTTTGACGTGATGCCAGGCGCTGGTATAGCGAGTCACCGTCTGGCGCAGCAGTATGTTGTCTCTGTAGGCCAGCAGGAGGGGATCCCCGCTTCGGGTCACGGCCTCCAGCATGGGGACCAGCCAGAGGCCCATCGCCAGGGCCATGGCCAGCGGCCCGAGCAGGGCCTTCAGCCAGGCTGACAAGGGCGCGGCGCGGATTTGCGACCTGTGGGTCCAGAGCGCGGGAAGCAGCACCAGCAGGGCCAGTACTCCCACCCCCTTGGTGATGACGCCAAGCCCCGCGGCAAACCAGCCGAGCCAGTACCAGCGCCACCCGCCACCACAGAGGAGGAAGCGCAGAAAACCATAGAGACCGAGGGTGATGAAGAAGGTGACTAGGCCGTCGATCTGGGCCGTCTTGGCCTGCAGGGTAAACTGGACGGTAAAGAGCAGCAGCAAGCCCGCCAGAAATCCCGTCGCCGGATCCCACAGGCGGCGCCCCAGATCCCACACCAGCAAGATGGTCAGCAAGCCAGATAGCAGGGAGGGCAGCAGAAAGGCCACCTTGATGGAGCCAGTCAACACATAACCGCTCGCGATCCCCCACATAAACAGCGGCGGCTTGTCCGGATAGAGCTCCCCGCCACGCATGGGGAAGAGCCACTGGCCGCTCTCCACCATCTCCCGGGCGATCAGGGCGAAGCGCGGCTCGTCCGCCGGCCAGGGATCCCGCAGACCCAGCCCGGCCCCCAGCACCACCAGCGCGATCAGCAGCAACCAGCCAAGGGACGTCTGATTGAGCAGGGTGCGATCACTCACCATGACGGGCCTCCCCGGTCACTGCCTTGTCCCGCCGCCAGCCCCGATGCTGGATATCGAGATAGAGGCTGTAGAGCGCGGTGAAGGTGGGGAAGAGGTTTTGCAGCACGCCGACTGAGTCCTGCTTGGGAGAGAAGGTGAAGTAGCTGAGCGTCATCAGGCTGCCGATCACGCTCATGTACCAGAACAGGCGCGGGATGACGGGTCGTCCCGCCCGCCTGGACGCCAGAAACTGCACCAGCCAGCGTCCGCCGAACATCAGCGCCCCTGTATAGCCGATCAGCTTCCAGCCGGTGACATGCACCCCGGTCCAGTCCAGCCAGTCGATGGGGGCAGACAGCCAGGCGTCCATCACTCCAGCATCTCCCGGATTTCAACCACCTTGGATCGGCGCTGCAACCACCAGACCCCGACCACATCCACCAGCCCGACCCAGAGCCGGTTCCAGACCCCGTATTTGGAGATCCCCGCCTGGCGTGGCCTGTGGTTGACCGGCCAGGGTGCCATGCGCCCCCCTTGTGCCTGGATCAGCGCGGGGATGTAGCGGTGCATGTGATTGAAGGCGGGCAGTTTCAGATACCAGTCGCGACGCACCACCTTGAGCCCGCAGCCGGTATCCGGAATGCCGTCGCGCAGCAGCAGGTCGCGAAAACCGTTGGCCAGCGTTGAAGAGAGACGCTTGACCCAGTCGTCGCGGCGGTTGACCCTGTGGCCGATGAGGCCCACCTGGTATGGATCGCTCTGGTAGCGGCGCATCGCCTCCTCCAGCATGGCGGGAATGTCGGCGGGATCGTTCTGACCATCGCCGTCGAGTACCACCAGCCAGTCGCCACGCCCGTGGCGCACCCCGCTCAGCACCGCCATGCTCTGGCCCACGGCATGGACATGGCATAGCACCTTCAGCCTGGTGAAACGCGTCTGCAAATCGCGCAGCACCACATGACTTCCGTCCACGCTGCCATCGTCCACATAGATAAGTTCGTACTCGAACCTGCCCCCAAGGGCGGCATCTATTTCGCCGACGAGCGGGGCCAGATTGTCCCGTTCATCCTTGGCGGGTACCACGACAGAGATATCGACCGATTCGACCATATGCATATCCTGCCCTCATCCGAGGCGCTATCGACTCACCCGGCAGACCCGACGACATTGCATCGATGGCCTGGCTGACATCATGCAAATACAAGGCGTTAGAAAACAACTCTGTCAGCATATTGAACTTCAATTAACAAATCTATCAAAGCAGTCACTGTTCCAGGAGCCTGCCGCTCCTCCCCTGCACCAAAAGTTCCATACCGTTTTCATCTCTGCCGCTCACCCACATAACCAGATGTTCCATCTGCTGGCTGGCGTCCCTCCCCGGATCGGGCCTATATGTTGCGGATACCAAAGACGAGGTTTCCATGAAAAAACNACGACTCTGGGGCTGGGGACTCCTGATACTGCTCGCCACCACTTCCCACGCAGATCCCTTTCGTCAGGCCCCCAAGGCCATAAGCGCACTGCGCCAGGGTGCCGCCATGGAACAGGGAAACCCGCGGCAGGCCATCGCCCACTACTGCACCGCCGCCAACCTTGGCAACCCGGAAGCCTATTACCGCATCGGCCGCCTGCTGGCCCGCGGCCCCCAGGGGATCCGCAATGCCCGCAGCGCCAACGCCTACCTAGCCATGGCCATGCGCCTTGGCAACCAGCAAGCCGCCCGTTACTACAACGAGCGGGTCGGCAATGCCCCCCTGGGTACCTGCGGCATCGGAGGCGGTGGCGGAGCCCCCTGGGTGCGCCCCAGTACCCCCTTCGATCAGGAGCGCTACCTGGCCAGACAGTCACAGGCCAAGCAAAAGCTGGCCGTCATGATCCGCCAAGCCGCCCAGCGTCACAAAGTGGACCCCCAGCTCGCCCTGGCCATCGCCATCGCCGAATCCAATCTGAACAGCACCGCCGTCTCCCCCAAGCAGGCGCAGGGCGTCATGCAGCTCATTCCCGAAACCCAGGCCCGCTTCGGCGTAACCCGGCCGTTCGATGCCCAGCAGAACATCCGTGGTGCCATGATCTACCTGAAGTGGCTGGAGAAGCAGTTCGGTCCGGACTGGGTGAGGATCAGCGCCGCCTACAACGCCGGGGAGCAAGCCGTGCTGCGCCACGGCGGTGTGCCGCCCTATCAGGAAACCCAGGAGTATGTGCAGCGGGTGCTCTACTACTCGGGGCAGGATCCTGACAAACCGGCCCGCCGCAGCTCACCGCGCTGAGCTTGCCCGGTTGCCCCTCTTCCCTCGCGCCTGTCGGCCGTCCCGGCCTGCGGCGCCCGGCTTTGCCGCCCCTCTCCCATTGGTTTACAATCGACGGGTTTTTTGGAACCGGGTTGACGGCCCGTCGACCCGGCCCCACCACGACATCAGTTTGTTAATGCCAAGACATTAAACTGCTGAAAGGAAGAGAATTAGCCAATGGCTCAATTTATTTACACCATGAACAGGGTTGGCAAGGTCGTGCCACCCAAGCGTCATATTCTCAAGAACATCTCCCTCTCCTTCTTCCCGGGGGCCAAAATAGGCGTGCTGGGTCTGAACGGCGCCGGGAAATCGACCCTGCTGCGCATCATGGCGGGCATCGACACCGAGATCGAAGGGGAAGCCCGTCCGCAGCCCGGCATCAAGATCGGCTACCTGCCCCAGGAGCCGAAGCTGGATCCGGAGCAGACCGTACGCGAAGCGGTCGAAGAGGCGGTCGGCGACGTCAAACGCGCCATGGCGCGCCTCGACGAGGTCTATGCAGCCTACGCCGACCCGGATGCGGATTTTGACAAGCTGGCCCGCGAACAGGGCGAGCTGGAAGCCATCATCGCCGCCCAGGGCGGCCACAACATGGAAAACCAGTTGGAGCGCGCGGCCGATGCCCTGCGCCTGCCGGCCTGGGATGCCCAGATCAAGCACCTCTCCGGTGGTGAGCGCCGCCGCGTGGCCCTGTGCCGCCTGCTGCTGGAGAAGCCGGACATGCTGCTGCTGGACGAACCGACCAACCACCTGGATGCGGAATCCGTGGCCTGGCTGGAGCGCTTCCTGCACGACTACGAAGGCACCGTCGTGGCCATCACCCACGACCGCTACTTCCTCGACAACGTGGCGGGCTGGATCCTGGAGCTGGACCGCGGCGAAGGCATCCCCTGGGAGGGCAACTACTCCTCCTGGCTGGAGCAAAAAGATGCCCGTCTGGCCCAGGAAGCGAGTTCCGAAGCCGCCCGTCGCAAGTCCATCGAGAAGGAACTGGAGTGGGTTCGTCAGAACCCGAAAGGCCGTCAGGCCAAATCAAAGGCCCGTATGGCTCGCTTCGAAGAGCTCAACACCAACGACTACCAGAAGCGCAACGAGACCAACGAGCTGTTCATTCCGCCCGGACCGCGCCTGGGCGACAAGGTGGTGGAGGTGGCCAACCTCTGCAAGTCCTATGGCGACCGCCAGCTGATCGACGATCTCTCCTTCTCCATTCCGAAGGGTGCCATCGTCGGCATCATCGGTCCGAACGGTGCCGGTAAATCGACCCTGTTCCGCATGATGTCGGGTCAGGAGCAGCCGGATTCCGGTTCCATCACCCTGGGTGACACCGTGGTGCTGGCCTCCGTGGATCAGTTCCGCGACCAGATGAACGACAAGAAGACGGTGTTCGAGGAAGTCGCCGACGGACAGGACATCCTGCGCATCGGCAACTACGAGTTCCCGAGCCGCGCCTACATCGGCCGCTTCAACTTCAAGGGTTCCGACCAGCAGAAGCGGGTCGGCGAGCTCTCCGGTGGTGAACGTGGCCGTCTGCACCTGGCCAAGCTGCTGCAGACCGGCGGCAACGTGCTGCTGCTGGATGAACCGACCAACGATCTGGACATCGAAACCCTGCGCGCCCTCGAGAACGCCCTGCTGGAGTTCCCGGGTTGCGCCATGGTCATCTCCCACGACCGCTGGTTCCTCGACCGCATCGCCACCCACATCCTGGACTACCAGGACGAGGGCAAGATCGAATTCTTTGAAGGCAACTTCACCGAATACGAAGAGTGGAAGAAGAAGACCTACGGTGCCGAGGCTATCCAGCCGCGCCGCGCCAAGTACAAGCGCATTGCCAAGTAAGGCGAGGCAACAGCCGCGCCGCCAGGTATGACGTCACAAGGGGAGCCGGGGCTCCCCTTTTTTGCCTCTTCTGACTTACAATCTCCACCTATTCCCCAGCGATAGCGACCCATGACCCAAGCCTCCACCACCAGACTCACCATCCAGATCCGGCTCGAACCCGGCTGCCTGGGGCCGGATGGCAAGCAGCACATCGATACCTTCTGCGCGGCCGCCAACCGGATCCTCGCCGCCATCGAACCCCGACGGGTGCACTGGGTGCTGCTGCCCCGCCATGACAAGCAACTTGCCGAGCAGGCCTACTTCCTTGATGGCCGCCCCTTGAGCGAAACCCAGGCCACCCTGCTGCTGCAACGCATGGGGTTGACCCTCGATCCCTTGCTGGAGCAGAGCGATGCCGTGCTGAGCCAGCTTATCGAACGCTACCAGAAAAACCGTTGATCCCGATGTGGAAACGGGGCTCCATTGGTCCCCTTTTTTCGACCTCCGAGGGAAAACGTTTGAATTTTTACTCTATTCATTGATCCGCCTCGCACATCCGGGGTTTGTAAACCTGGCCGCCTGTGTGAAAATGTGCGCGCTGTCACGGTATCAGGACGAGTCTGGTCACTTCACCGCCAGAATCAGGGTCCGTCGCCCCGCATGGATGGGCCGGGCCCCCTGCTGCCTATTTCACGTCACCCATTGGAATCCAACATGAATCAACCACATCACGCTACCGGGCAGACCGCCAGCCCGGCTGCCGGGCATGGATTGCTCGAGCGCCTGTTTGCCCTGCGCAGTCATGGCACCACGGCCCGCACCGAGGTGATCGCCGGCATCACCACCTTCCTGACCATGGTCTACATCGTCTTCGTCAACCCGCAGATCCTCTCTGCGGCAGGCATGGACACCCAGGCCGTGTTCGTTACCACCTGCCTCATCGCCGGCATCGGCAGCATCCTGATGGGTCTGCTGGCCAACCTGCCCATCGCCCTGGCTCCCGCCATGGGCCTCAACGCCTTCTTCGCCTTCGTGGTGGTGGCCGGCATGGGCTACTCCTGGCAAGTGGGCATGGGCACCATCTTCTGGGGTGCGCTGGGCCTGCTGATCCTGACCCTGCTGCGGGTACGCTACTGGCTCATCGCCAACATTCCCCTGACACTTCGGGTCGGCATCACCGCCGGCATCGGTCTGCTCATCGCCCTGCTCGGCCTGCACAATGCCGGCATCGTGGTCGCGAGCCCCGCCACCATGGTGACCGTGGGCAACCTCACCTCCCTGCCCTGCCTGCTGGGGCTGCTCGGCTTCTTCCTGATCTGCATCTTCTCCGCCCGCGGCGTCCACTCAGCCGTGCTCATCGCCATCGTGGTGACCACCACCCTGGGCTGGCTGTTCGGCGACGTCACCTTCAAGGGCTTCGTCTCCGTGCCGCCGAGCATTACACCGGTCTTCGGCCAGCTGGACCTGATGGGATCGCTGGACATCAGCCTCGCCGGGATCATCTTCTCCTTCATGCTGGTCAACCTGTTCGACTCTTCCGGCACCCTGATCGGCGTGACCAACCGCGCCAAGCTGGCCGATGACAAGGGGCACTTCCCGCGCATGAAGCAGGCCCTGGTGGTGGACAGCGTCAGCTCCGTCGGCGGCGCTTTCATGGGGACCTCGTCCGTGACGGCCTACATCGAGAGCAGCTCCGGCGTCGCCGTCGGCGGTCGCACCGGCCTGACCGCCATCGTGGTGGGCATCCTGTTCCTGCTGGCCATCTTCTTCTCTCCGGTCGCCGCCATGGTGCCGGCGTATGCCGCAGCGGGGGCCCTCATCTACGTGGGCGTGCTGATGTGCTCCGAGCTGACCCGGGTGAAGTGGGAAGACCTGACCGAAGCGGTGCCGGCCTTCATGACCGCGGTGATGATGCCGTTCAGCTTCTCCATCACCGAGGGGATCGCCGTCGGCTTCATCTCCTACTGCGTGATGAAGGCGGGCACCGGCCGCTGGCGCGAGATCAACCCCTGCGTGCTGGTGGTAGCCCTGCTCTTCGTCCTCAAGTTTGTCTGGGTCGATGCCCACTGATTTTTCTTCCATGAAAAGAAAACCAGACTCTGAAAACAAAAATGCCCGTCATCGACGGGCATTTTTTTATGGCGGGCTCAGGGCTCAGCGAATACCGCGGGCCTCACGGATCCACTCCCAGGCCTGCTGGATCTCCTGGGTCTTCTCCTTGGCCATCTCCATCATCTCGGGGGGCAATCCCTTGGCGGCCAGCTTGTCAGGGTGATGCTTGCTCATCTCCTTGCGATAGGCACGCTTGATCTCCTGATCGCTGTCGCTCTCGTTCACCCCGAGCAACTGATAGGCATCCTTGAGGCGATCCCGGGAGGGGGGCTCCTGGCGGTATTGCTGCCCCTGACCACTGCCCTGCTGTTGCTGGCGGTGGAAGAAGTTCATCTGGGCCTCGGCCATTGCCAGAATGCGGGCCAGCTCGATGCGACTGAACCCCAGCTCGTCGGCGATGGTTTGCAGGATGGCCCGCTCGTTCGCCTCCACCTGACCGTCGGCGAAGGCGGCCTGCAGCTGGACCTCGAGGAAGAAGCGCAGGATGTCGCGCTGCCCCAGGCTCGCCTGGCGAAACTCCGCCAGGGTCTCGCGCAGGGGGAAGTCACTCTCCTTGCCAAGGCGGAACGACTCCTGGGCCCGTACCCGCTGCTCTCCGGCCAGACGCATCCTGTCCATCAGGTTGGACGCGACCCGTATTTCGTGCTCGGTGACCTGGCCGCTCGCCTTGGCGATGTGGCCCATGACGGCGAAGGTGGCATGGAAAAAGACGGCCTGTTGCTGCTGGCTGGGTGCCCGCTGGAAGGCCCCGCGGATCCCCATGCCCCGATCGAAGCGATGGCCGATCCACAGGCCCAGCAGGGCACCGAAGATGTTGCCGAGCAGAAAACCGAAGAAGGTGCCAAGCACCTTGCCCCAAATACGCATGGTTCAAGACCTCGTGATGTTAATGGGTGCCGGCGAGCAGTTGCTCGTCCAGCTCGCGCAGCCGATCCACTGTGCCGATGTCGCGCCACTCGCCAGCCAGCAGGCTGCCACCCACCCGTCCCAGCGCCATCCAGTCGCGCAGCAGGGGGGCCAGCTTGCGCGCCCCGCAGGGCAAGCCGGCAAAGGCGGCGGGGTGATAGAGGCCGACGCCGCTGAAGGTGAGGGCCGGGGTGTCCAGCACCCGACCCGCTTGCAGGGAGAAGTCCCCTTGCGGATGCTGGGGAGGGTTGGGCACCAGCCAGAGGTGGGCGAGATCGTCCCCAAGCGGCTGGTTCACCAGAGCGCGATAATCCAGGTCGAGCCAGGTATCGCCGTTGATCACCAGAAAGGGTTCGCTGCCCAGCAGAGGCAGCGCCTGCACGATGCCGCCGGCGGTCTCGAGCGCGCTCTCTTCGGCCGACCAGTGGATGGATACCCCGAGCGCACTGCCATCGCCGAGGGCCGCCACCAGCTTGTGTCCGAGCCAGGCGTGGTTGATGACAAGTGTGGTCACGCCGGCTGCCTTGAGTTTTTCGATATGGTGCACGATGAGCGGCTTGCCCCCCGCCGCCAGCAGCGGCTTGGGCAGCAGATCGGTGAGCGGACGCATCCGCTCGCCGCGCCCGGCGGCCAGGATCATCGCCTTCATGGTGTCACCCCGGTGCGCGCCAATCCCGGCAGCACCACCTGCTCCAGCCACTGGCCGAAGCGGGCCAGCACCGGATAGGCGGCGCCATGGCTGCGACAGACATCGACCACGTAGCCCAGGGTACGGGGAATGTCCTTGAGGTAGCCGGCCTTGCCATCGCGGTGATAGAGGCGGGTGAAGATCCCCGCCGCCTTGAGGTGGCGCTGCATGCCGGTGAGATCGGCTGCGCGACGAAACGCGGCATAGTCCAGATTGCCGAGCAGGCCGGCCCCTTGCAGGGTGTCGAAGCCAAGTCGCATGCACTGCTCGATCACCGCGTCCGGCCAGCGCACGTAGCAATCTTTGAGCAGGGAAACCAGGTCATAGCTCAGCGGCCCGATGACCATGTCCTGGAAGTCGATAAGGGCGAGGTCGCTCTCCTTCGGGTTCATCCCGCCGCACACCATCAGGTTGCGGCTGTGGAAATCCCGGTGCATCACTCCTTGTGGTTGGGCCAGGTTGCTCGCCGTGAGGCAGGCGAAGGTCTCCGCCAGCAACTGCTGCTCTTCATCGCTCAGGGTCAGTTGCAGGTGATGTCCCAGCAACCACTCGGGGAAGATGGCATTTTCGCGGGCCATGAAGGCCTCATCGAAGGGCTCGAGCTCGAGCGCCACGGTGCCGAGCCCTGGCAGCAGGGCGATGGCCTTGCCATACCAGGCCAGTACGCTCGCTTCGTTCAGGCAGCCGATAAGCTGGGTATCCCCCAGGTCCGTCACCGCCAGCAATCCCTGCTCGTAGTCGACCCCCTTTACCTCGGGGGCCAGCAGCCCCGCATCGTGCAGGGCGGCCGCATTGCGAACGAATTCATGATTTTTTTCGGTTTTCGGATTAGCATCCACCCACACCAGACCGCCGCCCCGGAAGTAGCGGCGGAAACTGGCGTCACCGGAAATAAGCGTCAACGAGAGGTTGGCGTCACCGGAAATCCGGCGAGCCCATTGCAAAAGCAGGGAAGCGCGATCGTGCATGAGTCGGGAACCAAATTGGAAAGCAGCACTTGGCTGTTAGCCCTGGCCGCAATAATGCTTTATCATTGCCGGCTAACATAAAGCAATGACATGCAATGTCAACTCGATGGATCCTGACATAAAATGCATGCCCTGAATCCACCGTTTTTACTACGGATTGCGCGAGCCTTTCACATGACAAAATGGACACTGGGATACTCCTGTCCCATCGCCCTGACCATCAGCCTTGTTCCTGCCCTGAGCCCGCTCATGGCCCAGGCAGCGCCACTCAATGCGCCACCCGCAACCGGGATCCTCGACAGCCTCTGCTATGACTATGTCCCCAAGATAGAGAAGCCCAGTGCGGGCCAGGACGCCAATGCCCAGCCCGTCGAGGTGGATGCCGATCGCCTGGAGGCCAAGCAGGGCGGTACCGCCGTCTACGAGGGTGACGTCAAGGTGCGTCAGGGCGTGCGCAAGTTCGACTCCGACTATGCCCAGCTCGACCAGAAGAGCCGGGATGTCATCGCCATCGGCAACATCTATTACAACGATGGCCAGATCACGGTCACCAGCGACAAGACCCTGAAATCCAACCTGGACACCAAGAACTCCGAGCTGGAAGAGGGCAAGTATCAGGTCCATGGCTCACCGGTGCGCGGCTTTGCCGAAAAGGTGACCATGACCAACAACAACCAGAACATCACTCTGGAAGGGGCCCAGTACACCACCTGCCCACCGGGCCAGGAGGCCTGGACCCTGAAGGCCGGCAGCATCGACATCGATCAGTCCGAGGTATTCGGGGAGGCCTGGAACGCCAGCCTCTGGCTCTATGACTATCCGGTCTTCTACTTCCCCTATATCAACTTCCCCATCAAGGATGAGCGCAAGACCGGTCTGCTCTACCCGGGCTATACCCAAAGCTCCAAGAACGGCATGGACATCACCCAGCCGTTCTACTGGAACATCGCCCCCAACTACGATGCCACCATCACCTCCCGCTTCATGGACAGACGGGGCCTGATGGAACAGGTCGAGTTCCGCTACATGCCGGACCCGGCCCACGTGGGGAGTCTCTACTTCGAGAACCTGGCGGACGACAAGCAGTACGACGAGACGGCCAGCCTCAATCAGCATCTCTCTGACGGTCACCGCTACCTGCTCAGCGCCCGCCACACCTCCATGTTCATGGACAACGCCATGCGGGTGTCGGTGGACTACACCAAGGTACGGGACCAGGACTACAACTACTTCAACGACTTCACCCCCAAGGTGGGGACCCAGGTCGACAACCAGTTGCAGCAATCCCTGAAGGCAGGTTACTACCAGCAGAACTGGAACCTCGATGCCGAGGTACGGACCTACCAGATCCTGCTGGCCAGCGCCCAGCAGCCCCACGAGCTGATGCCGCGCATCAACCACAACTACTACCAGCAGGGTAGCTGGTACGATCTGGCCTGGAATACCGAGCTGACCAACTTCGGCTACAACAACGATCAGGCCATCGAGCAGAACAAGGGTGAAGCCTATACCGGCCCCCGGGTCTACACGGCCCCCACCCTGACCATCCCCCTCGTTGACGAGGCGGGCTACTTCCTCGACAGCCAATACAAGCTGATGTACACCCGCTACGACCAGACGGTGCCTGACCAGATGAGCAGCACCTTCACCAATCGTTTCACCCCGAGAGAGGGCGGCGACGTCACCCTGGAAGAGGGGACCATCACCCGGGTACTGCCCTCGTTCCGTCTCAAGGGCGGCATGACCTTCGAGCGGGATCAGCAGTGGTTTGGCGAGGGTGCCAACCAGACCCTGGAGCCTGAGTTCCAGTACCTCTATGTGCCCTACAAGGATCAGGACAACATCGGTGTCTATGACTCCACCACCATGCGCCAGGACTACTACAGCCTGTTCAGCGATCGCCGCTTCGCCGGTCTGGACCGCATCAGCGACTCCAACCGGCTCTCCTTGGGGGTCACCACCCGCATTTATGATCCGGCCGGGGATGAACGAATCCGGTTGGCCGTTGCCCAAGCCTTCGACTTCGTTGCGCCCAGGGTCAAGCTTTACAGCAGCGATGAGCTGAGCACCAATACCCGCTCCCCGCTGTCGTTCGAGGGTGACGCCAAGATCAACGAGCAGTGGTATGCCCATGCGGGGGCACAATATGATATGGAACAGCGCCAGATAAGCTCTGCCAACAGCGCCCTGGAATACCGTCACGAGAAGTTGATCAGCCAGTTGAACCACCGCTTCGTGCGGGATGCCAACTACGACCTCGACCACAAGGGCCAGGTGACGGATCTCAACCAGATCGGCCTGCTGCTGACCACCCCGCTGGACGATCGCTGGCACCTTTATGGCGGCTACTATCAGGAGCTCAACCAGAACGTCAAAGTGGACCGCAAGGTGGGTCTGAAATACGACTCCTGCTGCTGGAGCATCAACTTCAACCTGGAATGGGTCAACACGCCAGACAACGTGAACCTGACCCCGACGTCCGAGCGCAGCCTCGGCATTCAATTTGAAATGAAAGGATTGGGTAGCGTGGGTACCGGCTCCAAGGGCACTTCCCTGGACACCGAAGCACTGCCTTACATTCGTCCGTTTAACCTGCGAGACCAGTAACCGGTCTGGCAAACGCCTTGAGAGATGGATATGAAGAAGACGTTGATTTCCCTGCTGACCGCAGGCCTGTTCGGAGTCATGAGCCAGGGTGCCCTCGCCGCCCCCGAGCTGATGGACAAGGTGCTTGCCGTGGTCAACAAGGATGTGGTGCTGGCCAGTCAGCAGGAGGCCCTGGTGCAAAAGGTCAAGGCCTCTGCCCAGGAGAGCGGCCAGTCCCTGCCCGATGACGTCACCCTGCGCAAGCAGGCGCTGGATCGCCTGATCCAGGAGAGCCTGCAACTGCAACTGGCGGAGCGCCAGGGGCTCAAGATCAGTGACACCCAGCTGGAACAGGCCATTCAGAGCATCGCCGCCGACAACAAGATGAACCTGGAGCAACTGCGCGCCCAGCTGGAGCGGGAAGGCCTGACCTACGCCCAGTACCGTGAGGAGGTGCGCCGCGAAATCCTGATGAACGAGGTGCGCCGCAGCCAGGTCCGCCGTCGCATCAACATCTCCGATCAGGAGGTCAAGCAGGTGGTCGAAGCCCTGAGCAAACAGGGCCAGCAGCAGACGTCATATCATATCGGCCATATCCAGGTAGCGCTGCCGGACAACCCGAATGCCGAGCAGCTCAACGCTGCCAAGGCCAAGATCGAGCGCATTCTGGCGTCCCTGAAAGAAGGGGCCGACTTCCGCAAGCTGGCCATTGCCGAGAGTAACGGTCCCAAGGCTCTGGAAGGGGGTGACTGGGGCTGGTTGAGCCCGCAGGAGATGCCCACCCTGATGGCGGAAGCCGTGCAAGGGGCCGGCAAGGGTGACATCGTCGGCCCGCTGCGCTCCGGCGCCGGTCTGCACATCATCAAGATCTTCGACACCAAGGGCCAGCAACAGGTCATGCAGACCGAGGTCAAGGCGCGCCACATCCTGATCAAGCCCTCCATCATCCTGAGCGAGGAGAAGGCCAAGGGCACCCTGGACGGCATCCTGCACGACATCAAGAGCGGCAAGGCCAGCTTTGCCAGCATGGCAGAGAAATACTCCGAGGATCCGGGCTCTGCGGTGCAGGGTGGCGAGCTGGGCTGGTCTGATCCCAACGTCTATGTACCGGAGTTCCGCGACATGCTGGGTCGCCTGCAACCGGGCCAGATCAGCGAACCCTTCCGCACCAGCCACGGCTGGCACATCGTGCAGCTCGAGGATCGCCGCAGCCAGGACGCCACCGGCAAGGCCCAGGAGCAACGCGCCTACCAGCTCATCTTCAACCGCCGCTTCGCCGAAGAGTCCCAGGCTTGGCTGGATGAGCTGCGCGACGAAGCCTACATCCAGATCGAACCCAATTGATGGGCGACACTCAGATGAACAAGGTGCATCCAGGGCACGCCGAGGCACAACTGAGCTGCCACCGGCTTGCCATCACCCCGGGTGAACCGGCCGGGATCGGTCCGGATCTGGTGCTGCAGATTGCCCAGCGGGCCTGGCCCCATCAGTTGGTGGTGATCGCCGATCCCGCCCTGTTGCGCGAACGGGCCGCCCTGCTGGGGCTGCCCGTCGAGCTTGAACCCTATGACGAAAGCGCCCCCACCCGTCCGCAGCGAGCGGGGACTCTGACCGTCTGCCCCGTGCCGCTCGGCGCCCCCGTGGTACCAGGCAAGCTGGATGAGGGTAACGGCGCCTATGTGCTGGCCACCTTGCAGCGCGCCTGCGACGGCAACCTGAGCGGCGAATTTGCCGCCGTGGTGACCGGGCCGGTGCACAAGGGGATCATCAACCAGGCGGGCGTCTCGTTCAGCGGTCACACCGAGTTCTTCGCCCAGCAGTCCGACACCGCCGATGTGGTGATGCTGCTGGCCACCGAAGGGCTGAGAGTGGCCCTCGCGACCACCCATATTCCCCTTGCCTATGTGGCCAAAGCCATCACCGAGGATCGCCTTGGCAAGGTGATCCGCATCCTGGATGCGGATCTCAAGCGCAAGTTCGGCATCGCACACCCCCGGATCTATGTCTGCGGCCTCAATCCCCATGCCGGGGAAGGGGGTCACCTGGGCCGTGAAGAGATCGATGTCATCGAACCCGCCCTGGCCGCCCTGCGCCAGGAAGGGATCGATCTGGTCGGCCCGCTGCCGGCCGATACCCTGTTCCAGGACAAATACCTCAAGGATGCGGATGCGGTACTCGCCATGTACCACGATCAGGGGCTGCCCGTGCTCAAATACAAGGGCTTTGGCAACTCGGTCAACATCACCCTCGGACTTCCCTTCATCCGTACCTCGGTGGACCACGGCACCGCGCTGGATCTGGCAGGCAAGAACCTGGCAGACCCCGGCAGCCTCACCACCGCGATCAACCACGCCATCCAGATGGTAGAGAAAAAAAGATATGAGCAGTAAGGTGCACATGGGCCACACGGCCCGTAAGCGTTTCGGTCAGAACTTCTTGCACGACCGGTATGTGATCGACCAGATAGTGGCCGCCATCAACCCGCAACCGGGTCAGAATCTGGTGGAGATAGGCCCGGGTCTGGCCGCGCTCACCGAGCCGGTCGCCGCCCAGATGGACAAGATGACCGTGGTCGAGCTGGACCGTGATCTGGCGGCACGTCTGCGCGAACACCCCACCCTGAAAGAGAAGCTGACCGTCATCGAAGCCGATGCCATGCGCTTTGACTTCAGCACTCTGATGGGGGAAGGCAAGGGGCCGCTGCGCATCTTCGGCAACCTGCCCTACAACATCTCCACCCCCCTCATCTTCCACCTGTGCGAATTTGCCGACCGGGTGGAGGACATGCACTTCATGCTGCAAAAGGAAGTGGTGCTGCGTCTGGCCGCCGGCCCGGGCAGCAAGGCCTATGGCCGTCTGAGCGTGATGACCCAGTACTACTGTCAGGTAGTGCCGGTGCTGGAAGTGGGCCCGGGCGCCTTCAAGCCGGCGCCGAAGGTGGATTCCGCCGTGGTGCGTCTGATCCCGCACAAGAACCCGACTATCGTCGCGAAAGACATTCGTTGCCTGAACCGGGTCTGCACCGAAGGCTTCGGCCAGCGTCGCAAGACCATTCGCAACAGCTTCTCCAACTTCATCACCGACGCCCAGCTGACCGAGCTTGGCATCGATGGCAACCTGCGCCCGGAGAATCTCTCCCTCGAGCAGTTCGTCACGATCGCCAACTGGCTGGCCGACCAGCAACAGGCCTGATCCCATGACCCAAGCCCGGATAGTGGTCCGCCCCCACCCCAGCTATGTGGCGGGAACCGCAGATCCCTACCATTTTCTCTATCGCATCGAGATTGAGAACCTGGGTCCGGGCACGGTGCAACTGCTGCATCGACGCTGGCTCATTACGGATGCCAATGGCAAGATGCTGGAAGTGGAAGGTCCCGGCGTGGTCGGTGAACAACCCCTGATCGCCCCCGGCGAGACCTTTTCCTACCAGAGTGGCGTTCCCCTCGCCACACCGCTTGGCGTGATGGAAGGCAGCTACATCCTGCAGGATGAATCGGGGCAACAATTCGAAGCCCCCATCGCCCCCTTCACGCTGGCCGTCCCCAACATAATCAACTGAGGTTTCATGGCGAACTGTTTCGTCGGTGATATCCAGGGCTGCTACGACGATTTGCGCCGTCTGCTGGATCTTGCCGAGTTCGACTTCGATAACGACACGCTCTGGCTGTGCGGCGATCTCGTCGCCCGGGGGCCGGACTCCCTCAACACCCTGCGTTTCGTCAAATCACTGGGGCAGCAGGCCGTCACCGTGCTCGGCAACCACGACCTGCACCTGCTGGCGGTGGCCCACGGGGTCGCCCCGCTCAAGAAGAAAGACAAGCTGCAGGCGCTGATGGAGGCGCCGGATCGGGACGAGCTGCTGGAGTGGCTGCGTCACCGTCCCCTGCTGGCAGAACACCCCGACCTGCCCATCATGATGGTGCATGCGGGCCTCTCCCCCGCCTGGGACGCCCACACCGCCCGCAGTTGCGCCCGGGAGGTGGAGAGCCTGCTGCGCGGGGATCAGTACAGCTGGCTGCTTCACAACATGTATGGCGATCAGCCCGACAGCTGGAACGACAACCTGCTGGGCATAGAGCGTTACCGCTACATCATCAACAGCTTCACCCGGATGCGCTTTTGCTACTTCGACGGGCGCCTCGACTTCAAATGCAAGAAGGGCCCCACCGAATCGACCCCGGGCCTGCGCCCCTGGTTCGAGCAGCGCGAGCACCATGTGGATGACCCCATCCTGGTCTTCGGCCACTGGGCGGCCCTGATGGGCAACACCGGCAAATCCGATATCAAGGGACTCGACACCGGGTGCGTCTGGGGCAACAGCCTCACCCTGTGGCGCTACGAGGACGACGCCCTGATCGCCACCCCCTGCCCGGCCTATGCCAAGTAGAGCGGCTCTCTGCGGAACAAGGGAATGATCCGCCGTTGAGAGGACAGCAATGCCCTCTCCTGCGAAATGGAGCTGAAAACAGAACGGGCCCGGCAATGCCGGGCCCGTTTTTTCATGATGAGCGGATCAGAGCCTGCGCCCCAGCCGTTTCTCGACCTGACGCCGCTCCCATTCCGGGCCAAACAGCTTGAAGGGCTGGAACAGGTTGATGGCGTGAGAAGCCAATCCCAACCCCCAGCCCAGCATGGGCCACCAGGCCCAGATATAATCCGGGTTGCTCAGGTAGTTGATGATGAACAGCCCCCCTATCACCAGCACATAGCTCATGAGGTGGCCGTAGAAGCCCCTGAGCCCCTCCACGAACTTCATCGCCTCCCGCTCATCCCGCGCCACCTGCACGCGCCCCCGATCTTCGCCCTCATTCCCTTTCATCTCGCTCTCCTGCAGTTGGGTCACATCGAGCTCGAAGACGGCGGCCAGGGCCTTGAGGGATTCCAGTCCGGGTTGCTGGCCCTGCTCTATTCGCTGAATGGTGCGAACGCTCAGGCCAGTGAGGGTCGCCAGCTGTTCCTGGGACCATCCCCGTTGCAATCTCAACTTCCTGACGATCATCTTGCGCTCCTTGTGGTGATTGACAGGGCCAGCATAGGGGAAGGGGATGAGAGGCGACACGACAGATGGCCGACACTCACCTGACTTCCTTTAAAAATCATAAATTTACTACCACGCAATCGTGGCTTTTGCGCCCCGAGCAGCCAGGCTTGGCGTGCCGCTGGCGACCAGACGTCACGGGGGGTTACAACCCCTGCATCAGCTCGGCACCAATCTCGAAGGAGCGCAGGCGCGCCTGATGATCGACGATGGGGCCGTTGAACATCAGCTCGTCCGCTCCGGTCTCTGCCAGCAGAGCCTTGAGGCCGTGGCGTACCCGATCCGGCTCCCCCACCAGGGAGCGAGCCAGGGTCTGCTCCATCGCCATCAATTCGCGGGGAGACCACTCATCCCCCAGCGTCTGCACCGGCAGTGGCAGCTTGCCGGCATCCCCCCGGTAGAGACGCAGGAACTGCTGCTGCAGAGTGGTGAACAGGAAGCGGGCCTCACGGTCGGTGTCGGCGGCGATCAGATTCACGCACACCACCGCATGGGGTTTGGGCCAGCGGGCAGAGGGGCGGTATTGGGTACGGTAGATCTCCAGCGCCTGCAGCAACATGGCGGGAGCGAAGTGGGAGGCAAAGCCGAACGGTAACCCCATGGCCGCAGCCAGTTGGGCACTGTAGAGGCTGGAGCCCAGCAGCCAGATGGGCACATGGAGTCCCTGACCCGGCACCGCCTGCACGGCACCGACCTCGTCGCCAAAATAACTCATCAATTCGCGTACATCCGCCGGGAAATCATCCACCTCGCCGCTGCGCTGGCGGCGCAGCGCCTGCATGGTGCGCTGATCGCTGCCAGGGGCGCGGCCCAGGCCGAGATCGATGCGATCCGGATAGAGGGAACTCAGCGTACCGAACTGCTCCGCAATGACCAGGGGGGAGTGGTTCGGCAACATGATGCCGCCAGCCCCGAGCCGCAACGTCGTGGTGCCCCCGGCCAGGTGGCCAATCAGCACCGCTGTGGCGGCGCTGGCAATGCCCGGCATGTTGTGGTGCTCCGCCAGCCAGTAGCGATGGTACCCCCAGCGCTCCGCATGGCGAGCCAGATCCAGCGAGTGGCGAAACGACTCGGCCGGCAGACCACCTTCGGGAACGGGCACCAGATCCAGCACGGAATAGGGGACGACAGACATGGGACACTCCATTGGTTCACAGGGCGTTTATCAGGGGAGCAATGTAGCACGAGATATCTGAACGAATCATCTCACCACAGGGGCAAGGACGCAGCGCGAAGGCCGGCTGTTGATTTGGGGCTGAAGAGCGCAAGATCGAGTCCTAGGCTTTTTGTCATCCAGCAAGCACACTGTTAGGTGACCAATACGGCGATCGCCAGGGGACAAGGATCCGTCCATGACAAACGCAAGTCTCAGTCGCAGACCCTTTTACGTACACATTGCCACCCTTTTCATCCTGCTCTTCTCCTTGCTGGGGGGCGCCCTCATCGTGCTGCAGTTCCAGCAGGGCATGCAGCAGGGGCTGGAGCACGAACGTCAGAGCTTCCAGCAATACCGGGAGCAGCTTGCCCTCGCCATCAAGCTGAACCAGCGACCGGCCCGCATGTCCCTGAATCTGCTGCGCAGCGGCCAGCTGTCCGCCATGACAGGGCTGGAGACGCGGCTAGCCTTCCTGCCCCAGCTGGCGGAAGTGCTGGCCAACAGCACCAGTTACGGTGCCATCTATGCCGGTTACGAGGACGGCGATTTCTTTCTGGTACGCAAGCTGACCGAACGGGCGAGAGGGGCGCTGGAGGCGCCTCCGCCCGAGAGCCGCCTGCTGGTCCAGAGCCTGCATCAGGGACAGGGAGAGTTCCTCTATTTCGACCAGCGGCTGCGGCTGCTGGAGCGGCGCCCCATGCCGGATTACCGTTTCGATCCGCGAGATCGGGGCTGGTACAAGGAGGCGCGCTGGAGCACGGGCATCATAGTGACCCACCCCTACCTCTTCTTCACTACCCGGGAGCCAGGCATGACACTGGCGGTGGAGAGCGATGATCGCCGGGCGGTGATCGGGCTCGATGCGGGCGTGGAGGGACTCTCTTCCCTCATCGGCGAGTTGCCCCTGCCCGGTCACAGCCAGCTGGTGCTGTTTGACGAGGTCGGGACCCTGCTGGCCACGGATCCCGAGCGCCTTCCAAGCTTCGAGCAACTGAGCCGCCTGCCCATGCTGTCGGCCCTCAATCACCCCATTCTCACCAGGCTGCAACAGGAGATGGCTGCGCGGCCTGCCCTGCTGCATCACCCCGCCGAGCTGACCCTGGCAACGGTTCAGGGTCAGGAGTGGCTGGTCAACCTCTCCTCCCTCGGGGAAGAGTCTCCGTTTTATCTCGCCCTCCTGGTGCCCACCGAGGTGCTCACCGCCCCGGCGCGCCAGGATGCGCTGCACAATCTCGCCTGGGCCCTTGCCGGTCTGCTGCTCCTGCTGCCCGTCATCTGGCTGGCTGCCCGGCGCACTGCCGCCCCCTTGCTGGTATTGACCGGGGAGGCTGAGCGGATCCAGCACTTCGACTTTGGCGAAAGCCCGGGGCCGGATTCGGCGATCCGCGAAATTGACGACCTCGCCCGCGCCATGTCCAGCATGCGCCTGACCCTCGGCAATTTCATGAACATGGGCCGGGCGCTGGCGGCAGAGCATCGCTTCGATTCGTTGCTCAGCCGCATCCTGCACGAGACGGTGGCGGCAGCCCAGGCCGAGGGCGGCTGCCTCTTCCTGGCCCAGGAGAGCGAGATGCAGGCCGTTCATGCCATCTGGCAGGGGCAGCCGCTGGCGTGCGAACAGGTACAGTGGCAGGCTGCGCTGCTCGGCGGTCTCTACCACACGGAGCGCCTCTGCCTGCCCCTCGACGAGGCACAGTGGGCCCGCTACCTCACCGACTGGGGCCCCTTCCCCGGTGCCTGCCAACTGCTGGTCGAGCCCCTTCACAACCACCGTCAGGAGCTGATCGGCTGCCTGCTGCTGATCCTGCCAGACTGCTCGGCCCGCGAACTGGCCTCGCGCATCAGCCTCATCGAGGCACTGGCGGGCACCTCCTCCTCCGCCATCGAAAACCAGCGCCTGCTGGAGGAGCAGAAGCAGCTGTTGGAAGCCTTCATCGAGCTCATCGCCGGTGCCATCGATGCCAAGAGCCCCTACACCGGCGGCCACTGCCAGCGGGTGCCGGAACTGGCCAGGATGCTGACCCAGGCTGCCTGCGCACAGCAGACGGGGCCCTTTGCCGATTTCCGGCTCAACGAAGAGGAGTGGGAGGCCATCCATATCGCGAGCTGGCTGCACGACTGCGGCAAGGTCACCACCCCGGAGTTCGTGGTGGACAAGGCGACCAAGCTCGAGACCATTTACGACAGGATCCACGAGATCCGCACCCGCTTCGAGGTGCTCAAGCGGGATGCCCACATCGAGGCGCTCTGCGCCCTGCTGCCCCCATCCGGGCAGCAGGCCGCCCTCGAGGCCGTGATCCCCCTCTGGCACACCCTGGATCAGGAGTTTGCCTTCGTGGCCGAGTGCAATCTGGGGGGCGAGTGGATGGCGCCGGAGAAACTCGCCAGGCTGGATGCCATTGCCAGCCGCACCTGGTTGCGCACTCTGGACGATCGGCTCGGCATCAGTCAGGAGGAGCGCAAGCGCCACCAGGAGGCCCCCTCTCCCCTCCCCTGCCGCGAGTCGCTGCTCGCCGACAAGGCGGTCCATCTCGTCCCTCGCCCCGAGCACGACAATCTCGCCCGACACAACCCATGGGGGTTCAAGGTGCGGGTGCCCACCCACCTCTACAACCGGGGGGAGCGCTACAATCTCGCCATCGGCCGTGGCACTCTCACCGAAGAGGAGCGCTACAAGATCAACGATCACATCATCCAGACCATACGCATGCTGGAGAAGCTCCCCTTCCCCCGCCATTTGCGCAAGGTGCCGGAGATTGCGGGGGGCCATCACGAGCGGATGGACGGCACGGGCTATCCGCGCCAGTTGCAAGGGGGGCAGATGAGCATTCCAGCCCGCATCATGGCCATTGCAGACATCTTCGAGGCGCTGACGGCGAGCGATCGCCCCTACAAGTCTGGCAAAACGGTCTCCCAGTCCCTGACCATCATGGTGAAGATGGTGCAGGAACAGCACATAGACCCGGCCCTGTTTGCCCTCTTCATCGAGAGCGGCATCTGGCGGGACTACGCCAGACGCTTCCTCGCCCCCGAGCAGCTGGACGAGGTCGAATGCCAGGCCCTGCTGGCAGAATCACACTGACCTTCCGCTGGCACTCGCCCATAAAAAAACGGTCAACCCAGGTTGACCGTTTTTCATTCCACTTCGCCCCTTAGAACAGCAGGTGCGCCACACCGGCAATCACCGGCAGAGTGACCAGGGTGCGCAGCAGGAAGATGACGAACAGCTCCCACAACTTGACCGGGATCTTGCTGCCCAGTAACAGAGCGCCCACTTCCGACATGTAGATGAGCTGGGTGACCGACATGGCGGCGATCACGAAGCGGGTGATGTCGCTCTCGATAGTGGAGGCCAGCACCGCCGGGATGAACATGTCGGCGAAGCCCACCATGATGGTCTTGGAAGCGGCTTCCGCCTCCGGCAGTTGCAGCAGCTCGAGCAAAGGCACGAAGGGCGCCCCCAGCCAGTTGAACACCGGGGTGTGCTCCGCCAGCATCAGGGCACAGGTCCCGACGGCCATCACCACCGGCAGCACGCCAAACACCATGTCCAGGGCGTTTTTCACCCCTTCACGCGCCACGGCGCCGAGATCCGTCATGCTGTCGGCCTTGGTCAGGGCACGATGGTAGCCGTAGCTCAGCACGCTGTGCTGATGGGGGATGGCCTCCTGCTTGCGGCACAGGGGAGTACCGTCGCTGTAGACATCCTTCTTCCAGGAGAGCGGCGGCAGACGCGGTACCACGATGGCGGCCACCACACCGGCCAGGCAGACGGTCAGGTAGAAGGGGACGAACATGTGCTCCAGCTTCACCTGGGAGATCACCACCAGACAGAAGGTGATGGAGACGGCGGAGAAGGTGGTACCGATGACGGCCGCTTCCCGCTGGGTGTAGAACTTGCCTTCATACTGCTTGCTGGTCAGCAGGATCCCGACGCTGCCATCACCGAGCCAGGAGGCGAAGCAGTCCACCGCAGAACGACCCGGCAGACGGAACACCGGACGCATGATGCGGGTCATCATGGTACCGACAAACTCCAGCAGACCAAAATCCAGCAGCAAGGGCAGCAGCAGGCCCGCAAAGATGAAGACGGAGAACAGTACCGGCAACAGATCATGCAGCACCAGGCCGCCGGTCGCCCCTGAGCGCAGCACCTCGGGACCGGCTTCAAAGAAGGTCAACAGCACGAAGACCCCGCCCAGCACCCGCACGCACGCCCAGAAGGGGGAGACGTTGAACAGGCTGTTGAGGAAGGGGCGTTTCACCAGGATCGCCGGTTTGAACAGCCAGGCGATCAGGGTCATCAGCATGGTGGTGGTGATGATGGCGCTGACCATGGCCACCAGATGATCGGCAAACACCGTTTGAACCAGCTTCGCCAACACGGCGACGGGAATGGTGACATTGCCGTCATAGATGACCGGGGTCATGAACAGCAGGATCCCGATCAGTGACGGGATCAAAAACATCAGCACGTTGCGGCGAGTACGGATTGCCGGTGCTTCCAGGGTCTTTTCCAACATATAAACAGCCTTAAATGTGACTTTTCCTTCAGCCGGGCCGCCTGCATACTCATGCCCTCGCCCGGAAAACGGGCGCAAGAATAACCCAAAAAACTGCACAAACAAGCCGTTAATTGATCATTTCAAGCATAAATATTTTATCAGGCGAACCATCCATAAGAACAAACCAAAACAGTCATGCATATCGATTCAATTTGAATGGTTAGCATAATGTTTCATACAGGTTACATTCAGGTGCGCAGTATAATCCGCAGCCACTGTCAGGCAATAAGAGACATAAAAAATATATCTATAGGGTGATCCCGTCGATCCTCCTATAAAAAAACCGGAGCCTGTCTGGCTCCGGTCTTGTCACGAACATGATGCTCAATCGCGAACGTAAATGACTTCGACGCCGTCGTCGTCCTCATCGTCCCAGTCGTCATCGTCCAAGCCATCATCGAAGGCCTTGGACGCCGCCAGGGCATCGGCTTCCGCCTTGGCCAGCTGGTTCTTGTGATAGTCATCCCACTTGAACTCCACCTTCTCGATGGCGTCTCTGGCATCTTCCGCCAACTGACGAGGCATGGTATCCAGCAGATCCAGGATGTCGTAGCACACCTTCTTGGTGCCTTCCTTGCTGATGGCGGTGATGGCGTAGACCGGACCTTCGTGGTTGAGGGCTGCCTTGACTCTGTCCATCACTTCCTGAGCCTCTTCTTCCAGGATCAGGTCCATCTTGTTGAACACCAGCCAGCGCGGCTTGCCCGCAAGCTCGGGGCTGTATTTTTCCAGCTCCCGGACGATGGTCACGGCGTTCTCGGCAGGATCGGAGCCATCCACCGGGCAGATGTCCACCAGGTGGATCAGGACGCGGCAACGCTCCAGGTGCTTGAGGAAGCGGATACCCAGGCCTGCTCCCTCGGCAGCCCCTTCGATGAGGCCGGGAATGTCGGCAATGACGAAGGAGCGGGAGTTTTCACCGCGTACCACACCCAGGTTCGGTACCAGGGTGGTGAAGGGGTAGTCTGCCACTTTCGGACGGGCCGCAGAAACGGCGCGAATGAAGGTGGACTTGCCTGCGTTGGGCAGACCCAGCATGCCGACATCTGCCAGCAGCAACAGCTCCAGCCTCAGGGTACGCACTTCACCCGGGGTGCCGTTGCTCTTCTGGCGCGGCGCCCGGTTGACCGAGCTCTTGAAGCGGGTGTTGCCAAGGCCGTGGAAGCCGCCCTTGGCAACCAGCAGCTTCTGATCGTGACTGGTCAAATCCCCCAGCAGTTCGCCGGTGTCTTCATCGGTGGCGCGGGTGCCGACCGGTACTCGCAGGATCTTGTCCTTGCCGCGACGACCGGTACAGTTGGCACTCTGGCCGTTCTCGCCACGCTCGGCGGCGTGGAAGCGCTCGAAACGGTAGTCGATCAGGGTGTTCAGGTTTTCATCGGCCACCAGATACACGTCGCCACCATCACCGCCGTCACCGCCGTCCGGGCCGCCGTTCGGGATGTACTTCTCGCGGCGGAAGCTCACACAACCGTTACCACCGTCACCGGCATCGACTCGAATCTGGACTTCATCAACAAACTTCATAGGTAACCGTCACCTTAATTCGAAAAACCGATACGCAATTATAGTGATACGGGCCCCTTCGGGCGAGGCGCATCTGGCCGATGAGGGCTGTCAGCGCCGGCTCATCCGCGTGCCGTTTTTTCGTCAAACTCATCAGAAAAACAAAAGCCCCGCCAGGTTGGCGGGGCTTCGGATCCTTGCGGTCCGTAATTACTCAGCAACGATGCTGACGTACTTACGATTCTGCGGACCTTTAACTTCGAACTGCACTTTACCGTTCGCGGTAGCGAACAGAGTGTGGTCCTTGCCCAGACCAACGTTCTCACCAGCGTGGAACTTGGTGCCGCGCTGACGAACGATGATGCTGCCAGCCAGAACTGTTTCGCCGCCGAAACGCTTCACGCCCAGGCGTTTAGCTTCAGAATCGCGACCGTTGCGGGATGAACCGCCAGCTTTTTTGTGTGCCATCTATCGGACTCCTCTAATTAAGCGCTGATGCCAGTGATTTTGACTTCAGTGAACCACTGACGGTGGCCCGCTTGCTTACGGTGGTGCTTACGACGACGGAACTTGACGATAGTCACTTTCTCGCCACGGCCGTGAGCCACAACTTCAGCCACAACCTTGCCACCTTCAACGAAAGGAGCACCTACTTTGAAAGTGTCGCCTGCAGCAACCATCAGCACTTCGTTGAAGTCGATGGTAGCGCCAGTCTCAACGTTCAGCTTTTCCAGACGAACGATTTGACCTTCGGCCACACGGTGTTGTTTTCCGCCGCTTTGGAATACCGCGTACATTTGATTAACTCCGTAAAGGCGTGTCTTTTGCTCAAGGCCAGACACGCACAAAAACCTATAACAATGGGCGGGCATTCTACGCAGAACGATTTGCCGAGGCAAGGCCAATTTAGCAAAAAGTTTATTTTGTGCGCATATCTGCCCCCGTGAATAAACGCCTAACTGTAACCCATTGTGAAATCGTGTAGAATCCCCGCCATTGCTAAAAACGCAGTAAATGCTGCCGTCACGTTACGAGACTTATGGACCAACAGACTATCCGTGCGCTCTGTGCCGCCGACATGACGGCGGTCAATGAACTGATCCTGGCGAGACTCCAGTCCGATGTCAGCCTGATCAACCAGCTAGGTTTCTATATTGTCAGTGCGGGCGGAAAACGGATGCGCCCCATGCTGACCGTGATGGCCGCACGCGCACTGGGCTATGAGGGTGAAGATCACCTGAAACTGGCCGCCATCATCGAGTTCATTCACACCTCCACCCTGCTGCACGACGACGTGGTCGACGAATCCGACCTGCGCCGCGGCCGGGAAACCGCCAACGCCCTGTTTGGCAACGCCGCCAGCGTTCTGGTGGGTGACTACCTCTACAGCCGCTCCTTCCAGATGATGAGCGAACTCTCCAACCTGAAGGTGATGGAGATCCTCTCCGATGCCACCAACACCATCGCCGAAGGAGAAGTGCTGCAGCTGATGAACTGCAACGATCCGGATACCACGGAAGAGAGCTACATGACGGTCATCTACTGCAAGACCGCCAAGCTGTTTGAAGCCGCGACCCGACTCGCCGCCGTGCTGACCCATCAGCCCCAGCCCGTCGAGCAGGCCATGACCGACTACGGCAAGTACCTGGGTACCGCGTTCCAGATCATCGACGACGTGATGGACTACTGCTCCCAGAGCGAGGAGATGGGCAAGAACGTGGGTGACGATCTGGCCGAAGGCAAGCCGACCCTGCCGCTGTTGCGCGCCATGGAAGTGGGTACCCCGGAAGAGCGTCAACTGGTGCGCGATGCCATCGAGCACCGCAACGGTATGGATCACCTAGAGCGTATTCTGGGCATCCTGGATCGCACCGGAGCTCTCGAATACTCCCGCCAGCGAGCTCGGGAAGAGGCTGACAAGGCCATCGCCGCCCTCACCATCCTGCCTGACTCCCGGCACAAGCAAGCGCTGGAGACCCTGGCCCACATGGCGGTGCAGCGCAGCGCCTGATGCCAGCCGGCGGACAATAAAAAAGAGGCCCTC
>NZ_JBFOCP010000053.1:54193-118891 GCF_040907855.1 Aeromonas sp. s4
ATAAAAAAGAGGCCCTCTGGCCTCTTTTTTATTGTCCGAATTCCCCGTGCCACTGTCGTATCAACACAGGCTCTAACGGGCCAACGCCCACAAGATGACACCACCTGCCACCACCAGACAGCCGCCGATGCGGCGCAGCTGTTCCGGCGGCAACTCCCCGAGCAGGCGCAGCATCTGCTGCCATGCCCTGGGAGCGAGCAAGGGCCCCAATCCTTCGAAGAGCAGCAGCAACCCCAGCCCCATCAACATGGATGTCAGCATCACCTCTCCCTATCCCTGTTCCCCTGCCGGTCTGTGGCCGGCAAACAAAAGGGCCTGAATCATCAGGCCCTTGGGTCATATCAACACATGTTTACTGCTTGTTGCCGTGCGGCGACTTGAGGTAGCGGAAGAACTCGCTGTCCGGTTTCAGGACCATGAGGTCGTTGCCACCGGCGAAGCTCTTGCGATAGGCCTCCATGCTGCGCACGAAACTGAAGAACTCCGGGTCCTTCTTGTAGCTGTCGGCATAGATCCTGGCGGCTTCGGCATCCCCTTCACCACGCAGTTGACGGGCATTACTCTCGGCGTCGGCGATCATCACGGTCACCTTGCGGTCGATGTCGGCACGCAGGATCTCGGCCTGCTCGCGGCCCTGTGAACGGTGTTCACGGGCAACCGCGGTCCGCTCGGCACGCATCCGCTGATAGATGGAACTGGAAACTTCCACCGGCAGGTTGATCTGCTTGATGCGCACATCCACCACCTTGATGCCGAGCTCGGAGGAGCGCGCCATCTTCATCAGGGCATCTTCCATCACGGTACTGCGCTCGCCGGAGACGATGTCCTTGATGGTGCGGTTACCGATCTCGGAACGCAGGCCGTTGTTGATCTTGCGCTTGAGCAGGTCTTCAGCCTGGATCTTGTTGCCACCACCGGTCGCCAGGTAGTACTTGGAGAAGTCCTCGATCTTCCACTTCACGTAGGAGTCGATGATGAGGTCCTTCTTCTCGGACGTAACGAAGCGATCAGCCTGGCCTTCCAGAGTCTGGATGCGGGCATCCATCTTGCGTACCTGGTCGATGAGCGGCACCTTGAAGTGCAGACCCGGCTCGTACAGGCGCGGTTCACCAGAGTCGACCCGTTTCACCTTGCCAAACTGCACCACGATCCCCTTCTGTCCTTCATCGACGATGAAGATGGAAGAGAAGCAGACCATGGCCGCCACAGCGATGACACCAATAGCTAGCTTTTTCATCTATCAGTTTCTCCCTGTGCTGAAACGATCACCGCCACGCAGCGGGGTCGGAGTGGAGTTGGCCCCTTCGTTGGACGGCTGGGCCGCCTCGACTGCCGGGGTGCCCGCAGGACGTGCCGGTTGCACGGCATTCGCCTTGCCAGAGAGCTTGTCGAGCGGCAGGTAGATCATGCTGTTGTTGCCAGCCGGCATGTCGACCACCACCTTGTTGGCCTGCTGATAGAGCTCTTCCATGGTTTCCAGGTAGATACGATCACGGGTCAGCTCGGGCGCGGCCTGATACTGGGGCAGCAGCTCGTTGAAGCGAGCGACTTCACCCTTGGCCTTCAACACGATCTGGGACTTGTAGGCTTCGGCCTCCTGCTCCAGACGTTTGACCTGGCCACGAGCCTTGGGCTCCACTTCACGGGCATAGGCTTCCGCTTCACGGATGAAACGCTGCTCATCTTCCTGGGCGGAGATGGCGTCATCAAACGCATCCTTCACCTCTTCCGGCGGACGCGCCGGCAGGAAGTTGACGTCCACGATCTGCAGACCCATCTGATAGGGCTCGATGATGCTGTCGATCACCTGCCAGGTTTCCTGACGCACCTTCTCACGACCCGTGGTCAGCACATCGTCCATCCGGGTGTGACCCACCACGTAGCGCAGGGCGCTGTCGGTGGCCTGGCTCAGGCTCTCGTCGGCGTTGGTCACGCTGAACAGGTACTGCTCGGGATCGACCACGCGATACTGTACGTCCATCTCGACCCGTACCACGTTCTCATCCTGGGTCAGCATGAAACCGGACGCCGGCAGGGAACGGACAGACTCCACGTCCACCGGGATCACCCGGTCGATGAAGGTCGGTTTCCAGCGCAGACCGGGATCCACGTTGTGGGAGTATTCGCCAAAGCGCAGCACCACGCCCCGCTCGGCTTCGCGAATGGTGTAGAAGCCGCTGACGACCCACACCACCACGGCCACCACCAAGGCGATGGAGAGGCCGAACTTGCCGACGTCACCACCACCGGATTTGCCACCACCGAGCAGACCGCCAAAACGACGGCTCACCTTGCGAAGCATCTCGTCCAGATCAGGGGGGCCCTGATTCTTGCCGTTGTTCCCCCAGGGGTCACGGTCTTTGCCATTGTTACCAGGCTCATTCCAAGCCATCAGCGTCTCCATTAATACATGCGGATGGATATCATCTCTATCGGGCCACAGAGGGGTGATGAAATCAGCAAACCAGTTATGTTCATCGACCCATCAATGCCTGATAAAGCGTTGTAAACTCTCACCTTCTTGTTTCATGAGGCGGTTCCAGTCAGCCAGTTGCAGGCGAACTTCCAGCACAAAGTCCCCCTCCTCGCTGAAACCTTCCTGCTCGATACCTTTCAGCCGATAGAGCGCACTGCGCAGTCTGGCGGCGGAAGGGGGCAGTTGCAGGGTGTGATGCACCATGGAGCCGGCCAGCAGTTCAGTCAGTGCCTGGAACAGGTATTCACTGCCCTCGCCAGTCTGGGCCGACAACCAGACTCGCACCGGTCGTCCAGCCTCATCCCGTTCAAGACCAGCCGGACGATCCCCCAGCTTGTCGATCTTGTTGCAGATCATCAGTTGGGGACGGTCATCCGCCTCGATCTCGGCCAGCACACGCTGGACCGACTCGATATTCTCCTGCATCTGTTCATCGGCGCAGTCCACCACATGCAGCAGCAGGTCCGCTTCGCGAGTCTCCTGCAGGGTCGCCTTGAAGGCCGCGACCAGATCATGGGGCAAGTGCCGAATAAATCCAACTGTATCCGCCAGGATCACATCACCCACATCCTGGATCACCAATTTGCGCAGGGTGGGGTCCAGGGTTGCGAACAATTGGTCGGCAGCATACACGCTGGCATCTGTAAGTTGGTTGAACAAAGTGGATTTTCCGGCGTTGGTATACCCCACCAGAGAAACGGTCGGCACTTCGTTGCGGTTGCGGGCACGGCGCCCCTGCTCCCGCTGCTTGGCCACCTTGTCGAGGCGGCGCAAAATGGCCTTGATGCGCTCACGCAGCAGGCGTCGGTCGGTTTCAAGCTGGGTTTCACCCGGGCCGCGCAGACCGATCCCCCCCTTTTGTCGCTCAAGGTGGGTCCAGCCTCGCACCAGACGAGTGGAAAGATGGCGCAACTGGGCCAGTTCGACCTGCAACTTGCCTTCGTGAGTGCGGGCGCGCTGGGCGAAGATATCGAGGATAAGGCCAGTCCTGTCCACGACCCGGCACTGGAACAGACGCTCCAGGTTGCGCTCCTGGGCAGGGGTCAGGGCATGGTTGAAGATGACCACGTCGGCGTCCAGCATCTGGACCTGGGACGCGATCTCTTCCGCCTTGCCGCTGCCGACAAAAAATTTGGCGCTGGGTGCGCTGCGACTGGTGGTGATCACCCCCAGTGCATTGACCCCGGCCGAGCTCACCAGCATCTTGAGCTCGTCCAGATCCTCCCGCTCGCCCTCATCGCTGAAGTTGACATGTACCAGAACGGCCTGTTCACCAGCTTCGTAACGG
Source organism: Aeromonas sp. s4 (assembly GCF_040907855.1). Classification (NCBI taxonomy): domain Bacteria; kingdom Pseudomonadati; phylum Pseudomonadota; class Gammaproteobacteria; order Aeromonadales; family Aeromonadaceae; genus Aeromonas; species Aeromonas sp. s4. Next base: position 57,958 of record NZ_JBFOCP010000053.1, read on the forward strand.
TCAAACAAGCGCTTGCTCCTTGACAGGTATCATGATGGATCTGAGTTGGCGAGTGAACTCGCCGCAGGATATCACGCCTCGGCTTCACCCTGCTCTTCACCGGCGGCGCCCGGGGCGTGCTGGTGATGGTTGACGGCACGGGCCGGCACCACGGTGGAAATGGCGTGCTTGTAGACCATCTGGCTCACGGTGTTCTTCAGCAGAATGACAAACTGGTCAAACGATTCGATCTGACCCTGCAGTTTGATGCCGTTCACCAAATAGATAGAAACAGGAATACGCTCACGGCGCAGCGCATTCAAAAACGGGTCTTGGAGAGATTGCCCCTTAGCCATCTTTCTTTTCCTTATAGTTTGTTGTTTTTAAACACCGGATATTCAATATAACAACCTGATTATACAGGAGTGTCAAGCCGGACCAGCTTGGGCGACGACCCTGGCCAGATTGCCAGACTCACCAGATTCCAACCAGGTCACATCAGGCCAACCGCGCAACCAGGTCATCTGACGCTTGGCCAACTGGCGGGTGGCAACAATGCCGCGATAACGCATCTCATCATACTCCACTTCCCCCGCCAGGTAGTCCCACATTTGGCGGTATCCCACGCAGCGAATGGAGGGAAGATCCGGGGTGAGATCCCCCCGCTCGTAAAGCGCCCTGACCTCCTGCTCGAAGCCGCTGCCCAGCATCTTGTCAAACCGCTGTTCGATGCGCTGGTGCAGCACGGCCCGATCCCTCGGCGCGATGGCAAACTGCAGCGCCCGGTAGGGCAGCCCCTCTCCCTGTACCTGGGTCAGCTCGGTGAGGGTCTTGCCGCTGATGCGGTAAACCTCGAGCGCCCGGCACAGGCGCTGGGGATCGTTGGGGTGGATGCGGGCACCGGCCACCGGGTCGATGCGCACCAGTTCGTCATGGAGCGCCTGCCAGCCGAGGCGGGCAGCCTCTTCCTCGATGCCGGCCCGAATGGCGGGATCGGCGGAAGGCAGCGGAGAAAGCCCCTCCAGCAGCGCCTTGAAATAGAGCATGGTGCCGCCCACCAGCAGCGGAATGCGACCACGGTCGGCGATCTCTTTCATCTCCCGCAGGGCATCCTTGCAAAAATCCGCCGCCGAATAACTCATGGCGGGATCCAGGATGTCGATCAGCCGGTGCGGGGCCTGCGCCAGCTCGGCTGGCGTCGGCTTGGCGGTGCCTATGTCCATGCCGCGATAGATTAGCGCGGAGTCCACGCTGATGATGTCGCAGGGCAGGGCCTGGCACAGTTCAATGGCGAGATCCGTCTTGCCGGAGGCCGTCGGCCCCATCAGAAAAATTGCAGTCGGCAAGTCAGCCACGTTAAACACTCCCTTCGGCCGCCCCTTCACGGGCGAACCGGCATAAAACTGGTCATATGGATGCAACAGACGACGAGACGCCGTCAGTTGCCATCGGCAAACTCGGCCAGCACGTTCGCCAGCGGCAACGGACGCACCATGCGAACGTCTGCCAGTTGGTCACTGAAATCGGCAACAAGTTCCGTCAACAACCGGGTGGCAGTGGCAAAATCGTATATTTTTTCGGCACTTATGCCTTGCTCCACCAACCACTGGCATAGTACTCCAGCCTGCGCATCGGCATCACTGTCAGATCCGCTCTCGACCAGCTGCAACAATTCGGGTAAGAGGCGGGCCAGATCGGTCTGGCGCAGCAGGGCAGGCACCCGAGTCAGGATCATGGTGTCGCGTCCCCCGCTTTTCAACTCCAGCCCCATGCGTTTGAGCAGACGTTCCCGCTCCTCCACCAGGGCGACCAGGTTTTTCGGCAGCTTGAAGGAGACCGGCAGCAACAGAGGCTGGGCCGCCAGCCCCTGGCCCCAGGCATCCAGCAGCCAGTGGCGCAACAACAGACGCTCGGCACGTACCAGGGAGAGCAGCGCCAGTTGCCCCTGACGCTCCATCAGCAGATAGGCCTGCTCGACCAGGCTCAGGGCACGCCACACCCCCGTTCGGGCAGGCGTCTCGACGGCACCGCTCTCGGCTACGGGCCGGGATGCCGGCATCGCCACCTCGGGCAGGGTGGTGAGCAAGGCGCCCATGCCTCGCATGGCGGCCCGGCTCGGGGGTTCGGGAGGCTGGTAGTGTCCTCCCCTGCCACCACTGCCTTCCCGCACGCCGTCGCCATCTCGCGCAGGGGCAGGAGCCCGATAGCCGTGTTCGGCACCGTACCACTCGGTGCGCGGCGCCTGACCCGGATAGGTGACCTCCGGGCTGCCCGGCAGCTCGACCTGGGTCTCGGCCAGGGGGGCATCGGTGGCGCTCCCTGCCCCGTCCTGGCGCAGTGCGGTAAACAGCGCCTGGAAGATGAAATCGTGGATGAGACGCGCCTGATGGAAACGCACTTCGTGCTTGGCCGGATGGACGTTGACATCCACCTGGCGGGGATCCAGCTCGATATAGAGCACATAGGCCGCGAAGCGATCGGCGGGCAGCAGCTCGTCATAGGCCTGGCGAATGGCGTGATTGATGAGCTTGTCCCGCATCATGCGGCCATTGACATAGGTGTATTGCAGGTCGTTCTGCGGCCTGGCTCCTGCCGGGGTGGCCAGCCAGCCCCACAACCGCACGTCGCTGTGTTCGCTCGATACCGCCAGGGCATGGTGCATGAAGGGGGAACCGCAGACGGCGGCGAGGCGGCGCTCCTGCTCCGCCACCGTGTTGGCCGCCTTGTACTGGCGCACCACCTTGCCGTTGTGGCGCAGGATCAGGGTAGCGTCGAAGCGGGAGAGCGCGATGCGGCGCACCAGTTCGTCGATATGGGCAAATTCGGTCTTTTCGCTGCGCATGAACTTGCGCCGCGCCGGGGTGTTGAAGAAGAGATCCACCACCTCCACCGTGGTGCCCACCGGGTGGGCTGCCGGCTTGACGGTGACGCTCATCTCACGCCCTTCCGCCTGGGCCTGCCAGGCCTCGCTCTGCTCTGCCGTGCGGGAGGTGAAGGTGAGGCGGGAGACGGAGCTGATGGAGGCGAGCGCCTCCCCGCGAAAGCCCAGGCTGTTGATCCCTTCCAGATCGTCCAGGGTCGCCACCTTGGAGGTGGCGTGGCGCGACAGCGCCAGCACCAGCTCATCCCTGGCGACACCGCAGCCGTTGTCACGAATGCGGATAAGCTTGGCGCCTCCCTTGTCGATGTCGATCTCGACCCGGTCAGCCCCCGCATCCAGGCTGTTTTCCACCAGTTCCTTCACCACGGAGGAGGGCCGCTCCACGACCTCACCGGCAGCAATCTGGTTGGCCAGAATCGGCGGCAATATACGGATTGGCATCGCTTGCTCCTGCAGATGAAAAAGGGGAAGAGGTGGACCTGGCGCCATCAACGCTCACCGCCCCTCCCTGCCATCGGCAGAGAAGGGCAGCGTTCTTCAGCCCGCGCTATTTTCGCGGAATATAGAGCACCTGCCCTATCTGGATGTCCCGTGACTTGAGCTTGTTGATCTCCACCAGTCGCGCCTGACTCACCCCATGTTTCTCGGCGAGACGGGAGAGACTCTGGCCACGGGTGACCACGTGGCGGATCATGTTGGACTTGTCGTTGCTCTGCACGCTGGCTACCGGCGCACTCGGCTCCTGGGCTGCGACCTTGTAAGGTTTGATCACGCCGGCACCGGAGGCGCTGCCGACGCTGCTGACCGGGGCGCCGCCCTCACCAACGCGATAGGGCTCGCTCGCCGGCATCCGGTTGGTCACGACCTGCTGCGTTGGCTGGGCAACCGGCTTGCTGACGGCGACCGGCTTGCTGGCAGGCGCCTGACGCGGCGGGGCGGCAACCTGGCCCTTGCCGGTGAGCATGGGCCCCTTGGTCGGATGGCTGCGGTAATAGTTGCGGATCCCCTCGAAGATGGCCCGGGCCAGCTGATCCTGATAGCTGGCGGTGGCCAGCAGCTTCTCCTCGGCGTGGTTCGAGATAAAGCCCGTCTCCACCAGTACCGAGGGGATGTCCGGCGCCTTCAGCACCGCCAGGCTCGCATGTTCCGGCGCCTTCTTGTGCAATCTGGCCACCCGGCCGAGCGAGCGTAGGATCTGGCGGCTGACGTCATAGCCTTCGGCCCTGGACTTGTCCATGGAGAGATCCAGGAAGGTCTGCGCCAGATAGGGGTTGGGATCAGACTCGGCCAATACCTTGCCAACGCCCCCCAGCAGCTCCCCCTGCTTCTCCTGCTTCTCGAGCCAGCTACCCATCTCGCGGTTGGCGCGGTTGGTCGACAGCACCCAGACGGAGGCACCGCGAGGAGTCGAGTTGTGGAAGCTGTCGGCATGCACCGACACCAGCAGGTCTGCCTTGGCCTTGCGGGCGATTTCGGAGCGTTTGTTGAGATCGACGAAGTAGTCGCCACGGCGGGTCAGCACGGCTCGCATGCCGGGCTCCCGGTCGATGAGGGCCGCCAGCTTCTGGGAGACCGCCAGGGTCACCCGCTTCTCGTAGGTGCGGCGCGGGCCGATGGAGCCCGGGTCTTCCCCGCCGTGACCAGGATCGATGGCGATGACGATGGCCTTGCCGTGCCCCCCGACGGGAGCGGGCTGCGCCGCAGCGCTCCCCTTCTCTTCATAGGGAAGATCGATCACAAGACGGTGGCCATAGGGACCTGCTGGCGCCAGCGGGAAGACCACCGGCTTGATGGCAGAGCCGAGATCCAGCACCAGTCGCAGGCCGCCCTTCTCCAGCGGCGTGCTCTCGCGGATCTTGCGCACCAGCTCGCTCTTGTTCTCGATGCGGGCCAGGTTGGTGGCGTTGCTCGCCCCTTTCAGGTCGATGACCAGACGGTTCGGACCGGTCAGGGTGAAGTAGTTGAAATTGGGGGCGCTGCTCATGTCGAGCACCACCCGGGTGTTGTCCGGTGATGGCCACACCCGCACACTCTTGAGCTGATTGGCCCAGGTGGGCAACGCCATCAGGGAGAGAACAAAGACAAGGATCACGCGCACTGAGATGACAACCGTTCCAGAATGGCTTCGCCGATAGCAGTGCGGGCATCAATCTGCACCTCGCGCTGCTCGTTTGCATAACTCAGGGTGATCTCGAGATCCGGGGCTGGCAGCCAGCCCTCGCCCTTCTGTGGCCACTCCACCAGGCAGAGGGTATCGGCGGCGAAATAGTCGCGAATGCCCATGAACTCCAGCTCTTCCGGGTCCGCCAGTCGATAGAGATCGAAGTGATAGACCTGCCACTGGGCAAGCTCATAGGGCTCCACCAGGGTATAGGTCGGACTCTTGACCTTGCCCTCATGACCCAGTCCCTGCACCCAGCCTCGGGTCAGGGTGGTTTTGCCGGCCCCGAGGGCACCGTGCAGAAATACCGTGGTGGCCTGTTGGCACGCCTTTGCCAGACGGCCACCCAGCGCCACTGTTGCTGCCTCGTCCGGCAGTGTCATCATCAAGGTTTTTGCCATGTTCTTCTTGTTACTTGTTACTGTGTCGGATTGACCAGACGACGGATCCAGGGCAGCAGATCCGATGCCAGCATGCCCCTCTCACCCTCGGCAGCGGCCAGATCGGCGGCCTCTGCGTGGATCACGGCCCCGAGTCGGGTGGCCATGCCCGCAGACCAGCCCTGAGCCAGAAGGGCGGCGATTATACCAGACAAGAGGTCACCCATGCCGCCACTGGCCATGCCGGGGTTACCCTCGTCGCACAGGGAAATGCGCCTGCCGTCGCAGATGAGCGACCCCGCCCCCTTGAGCAACACCACACCACCGTAGCGCTGTTGCAGTCGCGAGACGGCCGCAAACCTGTCCCCCTCGATCTCGGCGATGGTGCAGCCCAGCAGGCGAGCCGCCTCCCCGGGGTGGGGCGTGAGCACCCAATTATCCTGATGACGGGGGGCCTGCGCCAGCCAATTCAATCCATCGGCGTCCAATACCAGTGGCACGGCGGCTCCGATGCCCTGTTCGAACCGGGCCCGGCCCCACTCATCCTGACCGAGCCCGGGGCCCAGTACCTGCACAGATGCCCACCCTTCATCCATGTCCGCCGGGCATCCCATCAGCTCGGGTTGAACCAGGCTGGCCGCCGGGCAATCTGGGTGCTGGCGCAGGCGTACCAATCCCGCCCCCGCCCGCAGACAGGCCTGACCCGCCAGCAGGATCGCTCCCTGCATGCCGAGGTTCCCCCCCGTCAGCAGTACCTTGCCGCTGTGTCCCTTGTGAGCCGAGCGCCTGCGCGGGGTCAGCAACCCCTTGAGGCTGGGATAATCGATCCGCTCGGCAGCGGGAACCCGTTCCTCCCCCGGCGTCACTCCCAGGGGATCCCGGTCGAGGTGGCCGACTCCGTCCACCCCGTCGGCGGTGAGCATGCCCTGCTTGATGCCGATGAAAGTGAGGGTGCGGGTGGCGCGCACCAGTGCGCCCATGGCGCGGCCGGTGTCGGCATTGAGACCGGAGGGGAGATCCACCGCCAGCACGGGCGCGTTCAAGCCATTGATTGTTGCGACGATCTTTGTCATTGACGAGGAGAGGGGAAGCTGGACGCCGGTACCGAGCAGTGCGTCTATGACCAGATCCGGCGGCGGCAGCGTGGCGGGCAGCAGATCCTCGGCCATGGTCACGCTCCCCCCCGATGCGAGCCACTCTTCGGCAGCCCGCCTGGCATCTCCCCTCAGCAGGCCGGGAGCCCGGGCGGCAATCACCAGAGGCTCGAGGCCGATGCGCCGGGCAAGGCGGGCCAGCACGTAGCCGTCCCCGCCGTTGTTGCCAGGGCCGACGAAGATCCACCACTGACGGCTGTCGGGCCAGTGGTGACAGGCATAGTTGCACAGCGCACTCCCGGCCCGCTCCATCAGCACATAGAGGGGCAACCCTTCCTGCTCGGCCCAGCGCCGTTCCATGCTGCGGATCTGCTCGGCCCGCCACAGGGGTTGTGCTAGACTCTCCCACTCATTTTTGCGGATAGCGTCCCCGAACACCTCTACCATGACGGCCCCCACGTTTCATCATCCCATGACCCGGCAACTGGCACGCCATATTGCCGCCCTGCGCCTGCCACACTCCTGCAGGAAGAGAGGGGATGCTGCATGACGGCTGCCGAACTTGCGCAACTGGCCCACGATATCAAGCTCTGGGCAAGGGAGCTAGGATTTGACCAGGTCGGCATCGCCGACACCGATCTCACCCTGGAAGAGCCGAGGTTGCAGGCCTGGCTGGATGCAGGTTATCACGGCACCATGGACTACATGGCGCGCCACGGCATGATGAGGGCCCGCCCTCACGAGCTGTTGCCGGGCACCTTGCGGGTCATCTCGGTGCGGATGAACTACCTCCCGTTCGAGGCGGGCTTTGCCGCCACCCTGCGCGATCCCACCCTCGGCTACATCAGCCGCTATGCCCTCGGCCGCGACTACCACAAGGTGCTGCGCAACCGGCTCAAGCAGTTGGGGGAGCGCATTGAGCAGCGGTGCGACACCCTGTTGCGGGCGGCGGGACAAACCCTGGGCGAGTGGCGCCCCTTTGTCGACTCGGCCCCTATTTTGGAAAGGCCGCTGGCGGCCAAGGCCGGCCTTGGCTGGGTGGGCAAGCACTCGCTGCTGATCAACGAGTCCGCCGGCTCCTTCTTCTTTCTGGGAGAATTGCTCATCGCCCTGCCGCTGCCCGTGGATGCCCCGGTGGAGAAGGAGCTGTGTGGCAAGTGCGTGGCCTGCATCAATATCTGCCCCACCGGTGCCATCATCGCCCCCTATGTGGTAGACGGACGGCGCTGCATCTCCTATCTCACCATCGAGAATGACGGCCCCATTCCCGAGGAGTTCAGGCCGCTCATGGGCAATCGCATCTATGGCTGTGACGACTGCCAGCTCATCTGCCCCTGGAACCGCTATGCCGATGCCAGCCCGGAGCCCGACTTCAGCCCGCGCCCCAATCTGCACCGCCCGCCCCTCTTGACCTTGTGGGGCTGGAGCGAGGCCGAATTTCTCAAACACACGGAAGGCAGCCCCATCCGCCGCATCGGCTATCAGCGCTGGCGCCGCAACCTGGCAGTGGCCCTTGGCAACGGGCCGGCCAGCAGCGAGGTCCTGGCCGCCCTGCAACAGGCGCTGCCTGAGGCGGCGCCCATGGTAGCCGAGCATATCGAGTGGGCGCTGGCGACCCTGGCCAGGCGTCAGCAGGAAGAGAATAAAAAGACGCGATTGCTGATCCGCTGCATCGAAAAAGGTCTGCCGGATCACGCATAAGTGATCTGGCTCTTGCCGGATCGCAGCCATTTTTTCATGCTCTGCCGACCATTGAACATCGGCACAATAAAAGGAAGATTCTGATGCAGATGCTGGGAGTAGATATTGGGGGGTCCGGGATCAAGGGCTGCCTGGTCGACACCGAAACCGGGGAGCTGATTGGCGAACGCCACCGCATCGCCACACCGCAACCGGCAACCCCGGCCGCCGTGGCACACACCCTCAAGGCGCTGGTCGAGCACTTCCAATGGAAGGGGCCCGTGGGGTGCGGGTTTCCCGCCACCATCCACAACGGCATCGCCAAGAATGCCTCCAACATCGACAAGAGCTGGATTGAGACCGATGCCGCCCACCTGTTTGCCGATGTGACCGGCCTGCCCTGCCATGTCCTGAACGACGCCGATGCGGCCGGTCTGGCGGAGATGCGCTTTGGCACCGGGCAGGATCGCCAGGGGGTCATCATTCTCATCACCGTCGGCACCGGCATCGGTACCGCCGTCTTCGTCAATGGCCAGTTGCTGCCCAATACCGAGCTGGGTCACCTGATGCTGGAAGGCATGGTGGCCGAACACTATTGCTCCGATGCGGTGCGCAAGCGCGAGGATCTTTCCTGGGGCCGCTGGGGCAAACGTTTCAACAAATACCTGGCTCGCCTGGAGTTTCTGTTCTCCCCCGACCTCTTCATCCTGGGGGGCGGCAGCGCCGCCAAGCTCGACAAGTTCATCGACAAGATTGAGACCCGGGCTCCCCTGGTGGCGGCCGCGAACCTCAACCAGGCCGGCATCATAGGCGCCGCCCTCTATGGCGCGGCCCGGCAAGGGGGCTGACCGCCAGCAACATCAGAAGACCCGGCCCGTGCCGGGTCTCTCTCATCCGGGCTCAGAGATCGTCGAGGCGATGAGCACCGTGTACCAGACGGGTCAGGCGGGATTGGGCCATGGAGGCCAGGGCTTTCAGCAGCGCCGCCGTGTCGGGCGTGGGGCACTCCCGGGCCAGACGTTCCAGCTCGCCGATGAGCCTCTCCTCCTGGCGTGACACCAGGGCCACTATCTCCGCGGGCTGGGTTGTGGCGGGCAGCGCCAGACGATCCCCCTCGGCCAGCAGATCCTCGCCAAATCCCTGATCCAGCCAGGTCTCCTTCACCGCGCTTCCCATCTGCTCGCGATAATCGTGCAGATGAGCCGCCGCGGCATCCTCCCGCCCTTGCAAATAGGCCAGCAACATCCTGCTGCGCTCAGCATCCACCCGGGGGATCTGGCGCCCGTAAATGTGCCCTTGCCGATGATGAAGCTCCTCGAGATAGAGCATCAGGTCCTTGATCTGTTGGAATCGCATCTCGCCTCCCTCCTGGCATCCACCTGCAGCCAGTATAGGGAGCTGGCATGTCGACACGGCCACGAACTGGTCATTTATTGTTCTGCATCAAGGAGATGGAAAAGAAAACAGAAAAAGAGACGGCAGGAGGAAGGGGAAACCGGCAGCGATGCTGCCCGGACGACCGGGCACCTTGTCCGAAGGGGAGGCATCAAATCGACGACATAAGAGATATTTACCAGCTTATATTCGGACTAGAGTCATCAAATCGGAATCTAATATTGATACTGGTGGTGATACCTCCACACCATAGTCAAATGGCGGGAATCCTTATCCATTTTTTAGACGTCTAGACGTAAAAACATGCGTTGACACAGCCATCCGGACATCTTAGCATCATCCTCCATGATGACAGAGCTACCCAGTGAAACCTCTGCCCAATTTACCCGCCTGTAGCGCCCTGTGCTTTAAGGCTGTTAGCACGGAAGAATCCATGATTAAGTTGATCGGTCTCAACAAAGTCTACGGTAAAGGCAGTGATGCCGTGCACGCCCTGCGTGACGTGAGCCTGCATGTGCCCCAAGGCAAGATCTTCGGGGTGATCGGTGCCTCCGGTGCCGGCAAGAGTACCCTCATCCGCTGCGTCAACCTGCTGGAGCGCCCCACCGAGGGGCAGGTCATCGTCGATGGCCAGGACCTGGTCGCCCTGAGCGAGCGGGATCTGACTCAAGCTCGCCGCCAGATCGGCATGATCTTCCAGCACTTCAACCTGCTGGCCTCTCGCACCGTCTCCGCCAACATCGCCTTCCCGCTGGAGCTGGCGGGCTGGAGCAAGGACAAGATCCAGAGCCGGGTCAGCGAACTGCTGGCCCTGGTCGGGCTGGAAGCCCGTGCCCACGCCTATCCGTCCGAGCTCTCCGGCGGGCAGAAGCAGCGCGTCGCCATCGCCCGCGCCCTGGCATCGGCTCCCAAGGTCCTGCTGTGTGACGAGGCCACCTCGGCCCTCGACCCGCAGACCACCCGCTCGATCCTGACCCTGCTCAAGGAGATCAACGTCAAGCTGGGGCTCACCATACTGCTCATCACCCACGAAATGGACGTGGTGAAGGGGATCTGCGACGAAGTGGCCATCATCAGCGACGGCCGTCTCATCGAGCAGGGGGAAGTGGCCTGGTTCTTCAGCAATGCCAAGACCCAGCTGGCCCGGGATTTCATCCACTCCACCATCCACCTGGAAGTGCCCCAGGAGTATCAGGATCGGATGAGTGCCGAGCGGGTGCCCGGCAGCTATCCCCTGGTGAAGCTCGGCTTTACCGGGACCACGGTGGATTCGCCGCTGATTTCCGAGGCGAGCCGCCGTTTCAACATCGACATCAGCATCCTGAGCGCAGACATCGAATACGCCGGTGGCGTCAAGTTCGGCTTCCTGCTGGCGGAACTGTTCGGGGACGAGACCCAGTGCGAGGCCACCCAGCAGTTCCTCATCGACAACCACATTCAGCTGGAGGTAATGGGTTATGTCCGAAGCAATGATTAATCTGCTGATTTCGGCTCTGGGCGACACCCTCATCATGGTGTTTGCCTCCGCCCTGTTCGGCTGCCTGCTCGGCCTGCCGCTCGGCGTGGCACTGCACGTGACCAAGGCGGGCCAGATCCTGGCCAATCCGCTGCTCAACAAGGTCCTGGGCGTCATCGTCAACGTCGGCCGCTCGGTGCCCTTCATCATTCTGCTGGTCGCCATCATTCCGTTGACCCGCTTCATCGTCGGCACCAGCATCGGCACCATCGCCGCCATCGTGCCGCTGACCGTGGGCTGCATTCCCTTCATCGCCCGCCTGGTGGAAGGGGCCCTGATGGAGGTGCCTGACGGCCTGCTGGAAGCGGCCAAGGCCATGGGGGCCAAGCCCCTGCAAATCATCGCCAAGGTGTTGCTGCCCGAGGCCCTGCCGGGGATCCTCAACAGCGTCATCATCACCCTCGTCACCCTGGTGAACTACTCCGCCATGGCAGGTGCCATCGGAGGCGGTGGTCTCGGTGATGTGGGTATTCGCTACGGCTACCAGCGTTTCGATCCCACCGTCATGCTGGTCACCGTGGTCATTCTGGTGGTGCTGGTTCAACTCATCCAGAGCGCGGGTGAGCGCCTGGTCAAACAATGTGATCATCGTTAATCGTCGATTTCTGACAGGAGGTTTTTATGAAATTGGGCATCAAATCCGCAGCAGCTGCGCTGCTGGCAACCCTGGTACTGGTCGGCTGCGGCCAGAAGGAAGAGAACAAGACCCTGAAGGTGGGCGCCATCGCCGGTCCCGAGACCGAGCTGGTTGAGACCGCGGCCAAGGTTGCCAAGGAAAAATACGGCCTGACCGTCGAAGTGGTCACCTTCTCCGACTACGTCACCCCGAACGTGGCCCTGAACGACGGCAGCGTCGACGTCAACGCCTTCCAGCACAAGCCCTACCTGGATGCCCAGATCCGTGATCGCGGCTTCAAGCTGGTCCCGGTCGGCAACACCTTCGTCTACCCGATCGCCGGTTACTCCAAGAAGGTCAAGGCCCTGTCCGAGCTGAAAGACGGTGCCCAGATCGCGGTGCCGAACGATCCGACCAACCTGGGTCGCTCCCTGATCCTGCTGGAGAAGCAGGGCCTGCTGAAGCTTAAAGAGGGTGCCGGTCTGGAAGCGACCGTACTGGACATCGCCAGCAACCCGCGCAACTTCAAGATCGTCGAGCTGGAAGCCGCACAACTGCCGCGCTCCCTGGAAGACGTGGATCTGGCCATCATCAACAACACCTTCGCCGGTCAGATTGGTCTGACCCCGACCGAGAACGGCCTGTTTGTCGAAGACAAGGAGTCCCCCTACGTCAACCTGATCGTTGCTCGCGAGAACAACAAGGACGACGAGAAGGTCAAGGAGTTCGTTCAGTCCTTCCAGACCGACGAGGTCTTCAAGAAGGGGACCGAGCTGTTCAAGGGCGGTCTGGTGAAAGGTTGGTAATCACTCACTCTGGAAAAAAGGCCACGTCAAGCGTGGCCTTTTTTTTTACCCCCGTTATCATAGCCAGAAGCACGGCAACACGAAAAACAGAACAACAATGAAAAAATGGTATCTGGCCTACTGCAAACCCAAGGAAGAGGCCCGCGCCCGCGCCCATCTGGCAGCCCAGGGCGTTGAATCCTATTACCCCATGGTCGAGATTGAAAAACTGCGGCGAGGCAAGCGCGTGCCCCAGCGCGAGCCCATGTTCCCCAACTATCTCTTCATCTACGTGGATCTGGAAGAGGTCACCCCGGTCACCCTGAAATCGACCCGGGGCATCAGTCGCATCATCCACTTCGGCAAGGAGTGGACCCCCGTCAGCAGCCAGCTGATCTACCGGCTCATGAGCCGGGATGACAGCGACGAGGCGCGCGCCAGCTATGCCCGTCTGCCGACCCAGGGAGACAAGGTACTTATCGAATCCGGTCCCCTCGCCGGGTTTGAAGCCATCTATCTGGAGCCGGATGGCGAAAAGCGGGCCATCCTGCTGGTCAACCTGCTCAACCAGGAGACCTGCAGCAGCTTCGAAAACCAGGCCTTCCGCCGCCTGGAGTGACCCGTCCTACCGGCAGAAAGAGCCACAGGGCAGTACACAAGGCGCCATCCCCCTGCTTCCGAACGGTCAGGACCGCACCTGCGTCGTGCATCCTTCCACCACCAGGTTTTCGGGCCGAAAAAAACGGGGCAGACCCAGAGGTCTGCCCCGTTTTTCTCTCCCTTGCGTCAGGCATCCAGTTCGAAGCGGCTGATGGCCGATGTCAGTCTCCCCGTCTCCCGGGTCAGGCGGGCGGCGATCTGCTCCCCCTGCTGGCCATGCTCGCTGGACTGATGGCTGAGCCCAGCAATCTCCTCCACCGTGCCCGCCACCTCCTGCGCCGCCCTTGACTGCTGCTCGGTGGCGGTGGCGATGGCGGCAAGCTGGCCGCTGAGATCCTGCACCAGCGTCGCCATCGACTCCAGGGTCTCGGTCACCGAGGCCACGGCGCCGCGCCCCTGCTCCACCAGCAGGGTGCCGCTGCCCACGGTATCCGCGGTCTCCCGGGTCTGCTGCTGGATGCTGGCAATGGTCTGGTTGATCTCCATGGTCGATGCGCTGGTGCGGCTGGCCAACTGCCTCACTTCATCGGCCACCACGGCAAATCCCCGTCCCTGCTCACCGGCCCGCGCCGCCTCGATGGCCGCATTGAGTGCCAGCAGATTGGTCTGCTCGGCGATGGTGGCGATCACTTCGGTGACCCTCCCCACTTGCTCGCTCTGGCTGCTGAGCTGCGTCATCGCCTGGTTTGCCTGGGCAATCATGGCACCAATCTGCGCCATGGTGGTCCCCATGCGGGCGAGGGCCTGCTCTCCCTCCCTTGCCTGTTGCTCGGTCTGGCGAGCCGCTCCCGCCGCGTCCGCAATGTTGCCCGCCACATCCCGGGTACTGACCGACATCTGCTCGATGGCGGCTGCCACCGCATCGAGCCGCTGATTCTGGCTCGCCAGATCATCCACGATGGCATTGGTGGTCTGGCCCACCTCGCGGCCAGCCCCTTCCACCTGACCGACCGCCCCCTGGATCTCCCCCACCAGCTCGCGCAACTGTGCCGACATCCGGTTGATGGAGCCCGTGAGCCCTCCCAGCTCATCCTGACGAAGCACGGGCAAGGGGGTGACGGGGAGGCGGCCATCGGCCACCAGGCCCGCCCGTTTCACCAGGCTGGCGATGTCCCGGGTCAGGCGCCGGCTGAACAGCAGGGCCACCAGGGTGCCCAGCAGGATGACGCTGGTGGTGGCCAGCAGCAGGGTGCGGTGAATGGTCTGACTGGCGGCCGCCATCTCCCCCGCCATCTTGTCCACCTCGGCACGGGTATGGGTCACCTGGGTCGCCAGCTGATCCGCCAGCCGGGTCAGGGCGGGCTCTATCTCGGTGGCCATCAGGTGGTTGGCCCTGTCCCAGTCCGGGGCCTGGCGCTTCTCGATCACCTGACCGACCAGCTCTGCAAAGGGGGCTGACATCTCTTCAAAGAGCGTCCAGAGCCCCTTTTGTGCCTCGGTGAAGTTGGCCTCCTGCTGTTTCAGCTCGGCCACCCGCTGCTGGTGGAACTGGTAGTAGTCCCGATACTTGTCCAGGTACTCCTTCTCCCCCGAGATGAGGAAATCCCGCAGGGCGGAGAGCGCATTGCCCAGGCTGTTGTAGGCATCCCCCACCTGCTTGAGCAGCAGGCGCCTGTCACCGGGCAACGTCGCCTGGGGCGTCGCCACCTCTTCATTGGCAAAAGACTGCAACTGATCGAGGGCCGACTCCGCCAGGGGGCCGGCCTCCAGCAGCATCAGGGTGTGGGCGGGCAGGTTCTCTTCGGTGTGAGCCAGGGCCCACACCTGTGACTGTGCCCCCTTGAAATCCTTGAGAGCCCGGGTCAGGTCGGGGGTGAAACGCTGGCGATCGATGGCGTGCCAGGCCTCTTCCCACTCCTGCTTGATGCGATCACCCTGTGCCGGATCCTTGCCGAGGATGAGATAGGCCCGCAGGGATGAAACGGTGGCAATCAGGGCTTTCTGGCTCGCCTCGTCCCGCTGCAGGGCGGGCAGGGCCTGGGCCAGCAAGGCATCTTGCGAGCCTTCGATCCGGCCGAGCTGATGATAGACAAGGGCGGAGGAGAGAATGATGAGCAGGTTGATAAAACAGAAGCTCAACAACAACTTGCTTGATATTTTCATGGCCATCCTTGGAATTCGTCGGGCATCCTGCCCGGGATTAGCGTCTGATGAGCGCGGGCAAACGAGCCCGCCAACCCTGATGCCATCCCATCAGCTCCTCGCGGGGCATGGGACGGGCGGAGAAGAAGCCCTGGCATTGATCGCACCCCAGCTTCGCCAGCAATTGCCAGGTCGCCTCATCTTCGACCCCCTCGGCCACCGATTTCAAGCCCAACTTGCGAGCCAGCTCGATGCTGGACTCGATGATGGCTAGGCGAGAGGGATCTTCATAGCAGCGATCCACGAAGGATCTGTCCAGTTTCAACTCGGTAAAGGGGAGCAGGGCGAGCTGCTGCATGGAGGAGTAGCCGGTCCCGAAATCATCGATGGAGAGACCAAAACCGTGCATCCGCAAGCGGGTCAGCACCTCCAGCGACTTGCCGAGATCCTTGACGAAGGCGCTCTCGGTCACTTCGAGGGTGATGAGCTCGGGGTTGATGCTCCAGCGCTGGCAGTGGCTAAGCAGGGTGTTGCACAGATCCCCCTCGATGAGGGAGGTGGTGGAGAGGTTCATCGACAGGTTCAGGGAGAGCCCGGTCTTCTCCCACAGGTGGCCGTCCCGCAGCGCCTTGCCGATGATCACCTCGGTGAGCGGGTCGATGAGCCCGTTGTGCTCCGCCAGCGGGATGAAACGGGCCGGCGAGATGAGGCCATATTCGGGGTGCTGCCAGCGGGCAAGCGCCTCCATGCCGAGCCACTCCCCATTGTGAAAACCCACCTTGGGTTGATACCAGGGCAGCAACTGGTCCTGATCCAGCGCCCGGCGCAGCTCATCCAGGGTCAGGTGATAACCATCCTCTTCCTGGCTGCGCACCTGCTGGGGCCGCCAGGCACCGATGAGCTGCGCGATCTGCTGGGGAGACGCGGGTTTCTCGATGCGCCCCAACACCTGCAGGCCATAGGCCCGGCTCATGCGCAGCACGGCATCGACCACGTCATCCTCCAGGGCGCTGCACAGCACAATGCCGCCGCGGAACCCGCCAAGGGAGAGGCGGCGCAGCAGCGCCATGCCATCCATGCCCGGCATGCGCAGATCGCAGAACAGGATGTCGACCCTGTGGTGCTGGCACTGTGCCAGCGCCTCCTCCCCGTCCTGCGCCTCCAGCAGGTTGCCGTAGCCCAGTCCGCGGATCTGGTGCATCAGGGCCTTGCGCTGGAAGTTGTGATCCTCCACCACCATGATCGCCAACTCATGCCGTGCGCTATTCATCGAGCCATAACCCCGTTTCACCTCTGATAGAGTCCATCAATGCCTGTACCGCCCTGGCCAGGTCATCGAGCTTGTCCAGTTGTTTCAATCTGGCCGCCGCCTCCAGCCGGGCCGCCTCCTCTGCCAATGCCTGCTGTCCTACCATGCGCGCGGCCCCCTTGATGCGATGTGCCGTCTCCACCAGCGCCTGGGTATCCTGGCTGGCCAGCGCCAGCCTCATGTCCTCGCCATCCTGCTCGTTGGCTTCCAGGTATTCGCTGGCCATGCTGCGAGCCACCGCCTCATCCCCGAACAGGGTCAACCAGCTTATGCCTGGCAGCTGAACCCTGGCTTGCCGGGGCGCCTCCGAGGCGAGCTGTTCTTCCTGAGTCGGCAACCAGCGTCCCAGGGTCTGGCTCAGGGCATCCAGGCTGTAGGGCTTGAACAGCATGTCGTTCATGCCGGCATCACGCATCTGTTGGCTCGCCTCCTCAGAGGTATCGGCCGTCACCCCGATAATGGGAGCACTGTCCCCGGCATCCCGCAAGGCTAGCGTGAGGGCATAGCCATCCATCACCGGCATGTGGCAGTCGGTCAGCAGCAGGGCGAAGTCCTGCCCCTGCCAGGCGCGCAGCGCCTCCTCGCCATCTTCCACCACCTCGGATTCAAGCCCCAGGATAGCGAGCTGTCTCGTCAGCAATGCCCGGTTGACGGGGTGATCATCCGCCACCAGCACCCGCCCCCTGAGCTTCTCCCCCTCCATCCCCATCGACTGGCTCGCCTGCTGGTTGAACAGTGACTGGCAGGTTTCCAGCAACAGATCGGGGTAGAGAGGCGATTGTCCCAGTCGCCACCAGGCGTCGCCCCCCATGCGCCCCCGCAGGGCCTCATGGGGAGAGAGTACTATGCCCTTGAGGTTCGAACGCTGCAAACAGGCCAGCCAGTCACTGCCAAGGGCCTGTTCCAGGTGATTCTCCTGCGCCAGCAGATGCCCCTCGAGGGGCTGCTGCCAATGGTGTGCCTCCATGCGAACCAGTCTGGCGCCCAGCCTGGCCATCACCGATTCCAGCCCCTCATCCTCCCCAAACCACCACCATACCTGACCGGTCAGGGGCGGCGCTTCCCACTGGCACTCGGCCAGGGGCAGCGTGAAGGTCACGCAGGTGCCCATTCCGGGGGTACTTTCCAGGGTCAGGCTCCCCCCCATTTTCTGGGTGAGTTGATGACAGATGGCAAGCCCAAGCCCGGTGCCGCCAAACCGGCGGTTGGTGTCGGACTCCACCTGCTTGAACGGGATGAAGAGGGTGCGCTGCTGCTCCAGGGCGATGCCGATCCCGGTATCCCGGACCCGGAAGGCCAGCCGGTCGTCTTCATAATCCACCTGGATGGCGATCGCCCCTGCCTCGGTGAACTTCACCGCGTTGTTCAACAGATTGGAGATCACCTGCCCCACCCTTATCCCGTCAATGCAGGCCAGATCCGGCACCGTCTTCCCCCACCGCAGCGTCACGTTGAGCCCCTTGCCATAGGCCAGGGCCGCATGTCCCCGGATGACATCGCAAATCACCGAGGTCAGGCGGCAGTGATGGGGGTGCAGTTGCAACTGCCCGGCTTCCATCTTGGAGAAGTCCAGGATGTCGTTCACCAGATAGAGCAGATGGTTGGTGGAGGTCGAGATATTGCGCAACATGTAGCGCTGATCGTCGTCCAGCGCACTCATTTGCAGCAGCTCCAGCATGCCGTGCATGCCGGAGATGGGAGTGCGAAGTTCATGACTCATGGTGGCGAGGAAGCGGCTGCGCGCCTGGGTCGCCTCCTCCGCCACCCGCCTGGCCTGGCGCAGCTCCAGCTCCTGGCGCTTGAGCTTGGTGATGTCCTGCACCACGCCGTTCAATATGACCCCTTCAAGCCCCTCCTGGTGAACGAAGTGACCACGGATCTGCAAATAGCCCGCCTCCCCCTGGCGCCGGATCTCCACCTCGAGATCCAGCGGCTGCATGCTCAGGGCATGACGATCCACCGTGGCCACGAAGTCCTCGTGCGCCTTGCCTGTCAGCCCCAGGATGGAGGCACCGGTGACCGCCATGCCGACCAGGTCCTCTTCGACCCCCACCATCTCCCTGACCCCTTGCGAGGTGTAGAGGAAGTGCCCCTTGCCCGGCCCAAGCCAGTGATACTGATAGACCAGACCCGGCATGCTGTCGGTGATCTGGGTCAGCCGGGTCTGCGCCTCCTGGGCCGCAAACCGCGCCTGCTCCAGCTCGGTCACGTCGGTCAGCACGGTCAGGATCCCGAGCCGCTTGTCATCGGGCCCCGCAAAGAGCCGCTTGGTGTATATCATCTGGTGCAGGCGATCGTCATCAAACCGGATCTCGCCCCGGCCATGGAGCTCCTCTCCGCTCTCCCAGACGCTGGCATCCTCCTCCATCACCCTGGCACGGATCGACTCGGGCAATCGATCCTGGAGCAACCGCTCATAGGAGCCCGTCAGGTTCTCCCCGCCGAGAAACATCTGCCGGTACGCCCGGTTCGTCATTGCCACTTCATAGCGCTCGTTGGTCAGCACCACCTGGTTGGGCAGGGCATCCAGCATCATCTGGACAAACACCAGCTGCTCCTCGAGCCGCCGCTCGGCCTCCCGCCGCTGGCTGATCTGGCGGCGCAGCGTCCGGTTCCAGCCCATGAACAGCAAGAGGCAGAGCAGGAAGATGCCGCCGCCAAGGGAGGACCAGAGCAGCACCGTCTTCGGATCCAGTCCCGTCTGTATGGTCAGGGAGAGCCACTTTTTCTCCAGGGCGGAGAGCTCGTCGGGGGGAATGGCGATCAACACCTTGGTGAGGATCTGCTGCAGCATGGGGTCCTGCAACTGGGTCGCCATGGCGATGGGTACCCGCAGGTCGCTGCCGGAGAAGACCACCTGGTAGCGGTCGCTGAATCCCTTTTGCAACGACTGCTCCAGGGTGGTGGTGCTCATCAGCACATAGTCGACCTTCTGCTGGTCCAGCAGGGGCAGCAATTCGGCATCGCTGGCCACCGGCACGGCGATGGCCCCCACCTCGTTCAGCAAGACCTGCTCCACCGAGCCCCCTACCATGCCCACCCTGTGCCCTTTCAGTGCCCTGGCGGCGGTGAGCTCGGCCATCCCCTGCCTCGCCACGACCACCCGGTTGATCGACGCGTAGTTGGGGGTAAACCGGGCAAACTGCTGACGCTCCGCGGTGGGAGTCATGGCCGGGATGAGATCCAGCTTGCGATCCTGGAAGAGCGCCATGCTCTGGGCCCAGCTCCGGGTCGGCACCAGGGTGAACTGGAGCCCGGCACGCTGGCTCATCAGTGTCAGCAGATCGGCAATGAGCCCCTTGAGCCGCCCCCTGTCGTCCACCTCGCTCATCCCGGGCCAATCCGGGGCAACCCCGTAGCGGATGACCGGATGTGCTTGCAACCACGCCTGCTCCTGCGGATTGAAGACGATCTCCCTGCTCCTTTTCACCAGGGCATAGTCGAGGATATCCCCCGCCTCCAGAATGGCGCGACGCTCGAGGGGAGAGATATCCTCGAGGGCCCGCTCCAGCAATCCCTGCAAGACATCATTCCTGGGCGCCACGGCCATGGCGAGGGAGGTATCCCTCATCCAGTCGATCCTGGCCAGCGCCATGCCCGCCATGGCTTGCAGCCTGTTCAGCATGGGCAGCTCGGCCAGGTAGGCATCCGCCTTGCCCTCCTTGAGCATGAAGATCGCCTCGTCCCGGCTGTCGGCCGTGATCAGGTTCGAGATCCCAAGGCGCAGCAGCTCATCGCAGGCGCTGACACCGAAGACGCAGACCCAGCGCACCCCATAGGCCTCCTCCAGGGAGAGGCTCTCCCGCCCCCCCGTCAGCAGCACGGCGCGGGGCAGTGCCATCAGCTCGGAGGTAAATTGCATCTGCAGGGTGCGGGTCGGGCTCGGTGCCACCCCGATCAACATGTCGACCTTGCCATCCAGCAAGGCCTGCTGGACCGCCGCATTGTTGGCATAGGCACGGTAGCGAAGGCTCACCCCCAGCCTGGCTGCAATCTGGGAGGCGAACTCATCCAGGGGGCCGGTGAAGTTGCCGCGCCCATCGGTATAGACATAGGGTGGCCAGGCCGCCGAAGGCATGCCGACGACCAGTTCATCATGGGTGGCAAGCCAGTGCAGTTCGTCCAGGGTGAAGTTGCTCTGGTCCAGTTGCGCCGGCGCAGCCGCAACCATCAGGCTCCAGAAAGCCAGACCACATAGCAGGATGAGACGACAGCAGCGGCGGAACATTATCAACTCCCATACGAAACGGAGGGGGATCATAGAGTGTTTGGCGCAATGTGCGACAACTAAATTGAGACAATGCTCATCAGGAAAGAAAAATGGCAGGCCCAGGCCTGCCATCCACCAGGTCGGGGGCCATGCCCCCTCCCATCAGGTTATTCGGTTCCCGAGCCGGAAACCGGTTTGAAACTCCCGCTCACGGATGTGGGCGATCTGCACTTCCTTGCCTTCCAGCCCGATGTCTTTGAGCAGGGCAGGCGAAAGGTGCAGGTAGCTGACGCGACGCTCCAGCCAGGTGATCCTTTTTTGAACCAGGGTCTCTACGTGGCGCAGCAGGGCGAGTTCGATAGACATAATATTCTCCAGTTGAACGTGCGGTTCCCCCGGAGAGAGGTGATCACCCTGCGGGACAACCGCGGGTGATGAAAAAAGCAGGTGTTACCTGTCCCCTCCACGCGGCAAATAAAGAGCACGAGTCTTCGCGCTGCCAGAGCAGCGATCGAACGCAACGTTGAACATGGAATGTTGCATGGTCGTCTCCTTACCGTGTGAAAGTTGAACAAGTTGCCGCAGTGTAAAAAAACACCGAATTTTACGCAATATCTCTCCCACCCATATGGGTGGAATGCGGCCAAAAAGAGGTTCAGTCAAATCCCTGACAACAGCCGGAACTCCTCCAGCGCATAGGTATCCGTCATGCCGCTCACATAATCGAGCAGCAGCCGCACCCGGTAGTACCACTCCTGCTCGCTCTCCTTTTCGAAACGGGGATCCCGGCTCGCCACCGCCAGTCGGTACGCCTTGAGGTGGCGGGCAGAGAGGCGGTGGAACAACCGCCGGGCGAAGAAGAGCTCGCTCCCGCCGTTGCCTGCGAGCAGCCGCTCGAACTGGCTGGCAGGCAGGGCCAGCAGGCAGGCGTAGGTGGAGAGCACCCCGCGCAGGGCGGCATAGCCTTCCAGCTCCAGCGCCTCCACCTCCGGGCGCATGAACACCAGCTCGCGAGCCACCCGTTTGAGGGTATCGAGTACCCGGGCTGCCGGAGCCTGACCGTGCAGCAGCGCCTGGGGATAGGCCCCGCTCAGGATCTGATCGTGCTCGGCCACATAGGTATGGGCGGCCAGCGCCACCAGATCCCGGGTCAGATGCTGGCGAAAATGGGGGAAGAACCCCCGACCGGAGGCAAGCGCCTCATCGAGCAGGTCGGCCATGTAACCGCCCTCGTCCGCCTCGCGCAGAGCTGCCAGCAGCTCGCTCTGGGTGAGGATGCGCCTGTCCACCGCATCCTCGAGATCGGCGATGCAGTAAGAAATGTCGTCCGCCGCCTCCATGATGTAGACCAGCGGATGACGGCACCCCTCGGCCAGCCCCAGGCTCTGGCCGAGGGCACGATAGAGGGGTTGTTCGCTGAAGAAGATGCCGCGCTTGCTGGTCCAGCCGTGGTGCTGACCATAGCCCTGGGGATGGTGCAGGCCCGGCAGGGGCTGCTGCGGGTATTTGCACAGCGCCGCCAGCTGCCCCAGGGTGAGGTTCAGCTCATGCAGGCTGTGCACCAGTCGCAGGCTCTGGGCATTGCCGTCAAACACCAGCAGATCCTGGCGAAGGGTTGCCCACTGGGGGCTCGGCAACTCGTCGTGGGCACGGGAGAAGAGGCCGTCCAGCTCCTGGGCAAGCCACTGACTCATCACCTGCTCGCCGAAATGGCCAAACGGCGGGTTGCCGACATCGTGCAACAGGCAGGACATCTCCACCAGATTGATGAAGGCCCCCTCGCACACCACTCCGGCTGGCAACGCCGCCAGGATGCGGCGACTGATCTGGCGACCGGTCTCCTGTACCTCCAGCGAATGGGTGAGGCGGCTGCGCACCGAGGCTTTCACATCGAGCGGGAAGACCTGGGTCTTCTGCTGCAGGCGGCGCACCGGCGCCGCCTGCACGATGCGGGTGCGGTCCTGCTCCGTCGCCTCCAGCAGGTCTTCGTCTCCCCAGGGGTGAATGCGCTCGGGGGGGATCAAACGGTCATACATGTCGTGGCTCCTTGCCTGAGGCGTCGTGTCTACGAGAGCAGCCAGCGCCGCAGGCGGGCGATGTCACCCGGGTATTCCCGGCGCAGGGTTTCAATCCAGTCTTCCACGTTCTCCCACCAGGCGGGGTGATCCGGGCTCTGGATGAGCTGGGCCGTCTGCTGCAACCGGCGCAGGCCGATGGAGCCCGCCGCCCCCTTGATCTTGTGGGCCTCCTCCACCACACCGGCCTGATCCCTGGCAATCAGGTTGGAGTCGAGCACCGCCATGTAATCCGGCATCATCTTCTCGAACAGCTCGACGCTGGAGAGCAGCACCGGCTTGCCGACCGTGCTGGCGTAATCGGTGAGGAAGGGCAGATCCAGCAGGGCATCCTGATGGTGGACATCGTCCTGCTCGTCCGCCTCGTCCCCGGCGAGATCCGCAAACAGGTGGCCTATCACCTCCCGCACCGCCTTGGAGCCCAGCGGCTTGTTGATCACATCCTGCATGCCGTGATCCCGGTAGTACTGGCGATCGCCGGTGGCGTTGGCGGTGAGCGCCACCATGGGGGGCAAGCTGTCGCCGTAGCGCGCGAGCAGTTGCTCCGCCACATCGAACCCCGTCATGTCCGGCAGCTGGATGTCGAGCAGGATCAAGTCGAAATCATCCGGGTTGGCCATGGCCAGCGCCTCTGCACCATCCCGCGCCACCTTGACCTGATGGCCGAGCTTGTTCAGCAGGGCGCAGGCCACGGTGACGTTCAGCTCCACATCCTCCACCAGCAGGATGTCGAGGGAGGGCATCTCTGGCTCCGGGGCTGCGGCCCTGGGCTCGACGCAGTCCACCTCCAGCTCGGCGGTGAAGCAGGCGCCTTCGCCCGGGTCGCTGTCCACATAGAGTTGACCGCCCATGGCCTGCACCAGCTGGCGGGAGACCGCAAGGCCGATGCCGGTGCCGGTGGCGTGCTTCTTGCCCTGCACCTGATAGTACATGGCGAAGATCTTCTCCTGCTGGGCGCGGGGAATGCCCACCCCGGTGTCTTCCACCTCGAAGTGCAGCGCCAGCTTGCCCGGTTCATCAGCGGCGTGGGCGAGACAGCGTATGGTGACGCCCCCTTCATCGGTGAACTTGACCGCATTGCCCACCAGGTTCCACAGCACCTGGCGCAGCCGGGTGCCGTCCGCCATCACGAACTGGGGCATGTCGCCGTCCCGGTCGAAGTGCAGGTAGAGCCCCTTCTGCTCCGCCTGGATGCGCGACAGCGTCTCCAGCTCGTCGAGGAAGGCGGGCAAATCCAGCGGAGCCGGCGCAATCTCCAGCCGGCGACGGTCGAGCTTGTCCAGATCGATGATGTCGTTGAAGATGTTGCCGAGCGTCACCGCGCTCAGGTGGATGGTCTTGAGTTGCTGCTGCTGTCTGGCATCGAGGGGCGTATCCATCAGCATCCGGCTCAGGCCGACGATGCCATTGAGCGGGGTGCGCAGCTCGTGGCTGATGGTGGAGATGAAGGTGGTCTTGTCCCGACTCGCCTTCTCCAGCTTGTCCTGGTACTGCTTGCGCTCGGTGATGTCGCGACCAAAGCCGAGCAGGCCGAGCCGCTTGCCGAAGCGGTCGAAGAAGGGCACCTTGCGCAGCTCGAAGTAGGCCTTGCGGCCATCGGGATACTCCAGCCACTGCTCATAGGTGAGCGGCTCGTTCTGGGCGAAGACCTGCTTGTCGGTCTCCACCACCTTGCTGGCGATGTCGTGCTTGTAGACATCGAACGGGGTCAGGCCGATGAGTTCCGCCTCCACCTTGCCGGTGAGCTCCTCCATGGCGCGGTTGCAACCGGAGAACTGCTCGTCCTCGTTGCGGTAATAGACCAGATCGGGGGAGCAGTCGATGAACGAGCGCAAGAGGGCGGTACGCTCCCCCAGATGCAGCTGGGCCTTCTCCCGCTGGAACACTTCGTTTTCGAGATCCTCGATGGCTTGCTGGCGCAGGGTCTCGGCCCGGTTGGTCTCGGCGATCTGGGCATTGAGGCGGCTGATGTTCTCCTGCAACTGGCTGTTGAGCTCGAGATCCCGCTCGCGCATGTCTTGCAACTTGCGCACCATCCGGGTCAACCGCTGTCGGGAGTCCTCCAGCTGATCCACCACGATGGAGAGAAAATAGACGGCCCAGGGGGTCACCAGCAGACCGAAGAAGACAGAGCGCACCAGGTCGACGATGTCCACGGTGCCGCGCAAAAACAGGGTCACCCCCATCTGGATCGAAACGGCCAGCACTATGATGGCGGTGGCCAGGAACATGCTGAAGCGCACCAGTCCCAGCTTGGTCATCAGGTCGACGTAATATTGCGCCCAGGATTTGATCTGCTTCATCTCGTTGTTTTCTCCCCTTTTCTTGCGCAAACAGGATACCAGTACGGCGCCATGAACTCTTGTCCGTCGCGTATTCAATTATTGATTAACGTCACACTCCGGCTGGGGTAGCATGCCTGCCATGCCTCAGTCAGCACCGGTTCCACCGGAATACCGGGGCACACTGTCACCCTTCTCATTCGTTATGTCAGGAGCATACCCGATGCGAAATCATGTTCTGTTGAGCCTTGGCCTGCTGGTCGCCACCACCGCCCACGCCGATCTGGGGGAGATCCCCCGCCAGACCGGCTGGTCCGGTTTTCTGCTGGGCGGAGTCAATGCCGGCAGCCACAAGTCCAACTTCTATGCCGGTGACGACAGCAACAGCCGTATCGATGATCTGGGCTCCCCCGGCCGCGAAAGCGGTCTGAGCCCGCTGCTCAATGCCGATATCCGCTACACCTTCGCCGATACCCGCACCCAGGTCTTCCTCGGCAACCTCATCCAGGACGCGGTGCGCTTCGACTTTACCCAGCAACTCGGTCTGCGCCAGGAGATGGGTGACAAGGGTATCGTCGCCACCTCCCTGGTGTTCAACCTCATGCCGGTGGAAGTGTGGAGCGATCCCTTCGCCACCGGCGTGGACCGCAGCGCCACCGATCTCACCTCGAAAGGGGTGCGCTTTGCCTGGGACAGGATCTGGGGCAGCAACGTCTACGCCACCCTGACCAGCCGGGAAGTGGAGCTCGACGAGGAGCGCAGCGGCCAGCAATATGACCTGACCCACGGCACCCACTACGCCTCCATGCTGAGCCGCAACGGCAAGGTCCACGACCTGGCTGTCTCCTACCAGTACCACTTCGGCGGCGACCAGCTGCTGGAGCCCGCCTTCCTCTACAAGGAGGCCCGCCTGGACGGGAGTGCGGAGAGCTTCAAGAATACCGGTCTGCAGCTGACCTATGCCAAGCGCACCTCCCAGTGGTCCATCGTGAGCAACCTCTACGCCGGCAAGCGCAAGTATGACGAGGCGAATCCCCTGTTCGGCCAGCGCGCCGATGCCAGCGAGTTCGCCCTCAATGGCACCTTCTTCTGGCACAACCTGTTCGGCATCAAACCCCTTGCCGCCACCTTCACCGCGGCCTACTCCAGCGCCGACTCCGACATCGACTTCTACGATGCCGAGGCGCTTCGCTTCAGTACCGGGCTGCTTTACAACTTCTGACCCGTACCAAGCAAGGAGGCCACCCCCGGGGTGGCCTCTTCATTTGCACAACCCTCGATCATCAGATGCCGAGGGAATCCAGCAGATCGTCGTGCTCGTTGCTCGCCGGCGCGGCCGCCGGTGCCGGTTTGGCTGACTGCTTGGCCTGAGCGATCAGCTCGTCGGGATCCACCTCCTCCTGCACGCCGCCATCATGGATCCGGATAAACTCCGTCTTGTCCATGGCCAGCTCCAGATAGAAGATGTTGTTGCTGGCGGTGAAGAAGGTCACCCGGCGGGTCTCTGGATTGTCGAGGTTGGTGTCGACGCTCAGCATCACCTGCTTGTTGAGCGCCAGCATTTTGGGCTGGTTCTGGGTGATGTGGGTCTGCAGCTCGCGCCCCACCTTGGTGGTGAAGCTGCCGACGATCTGGTTCATCAGCTCGCCCATGACGTTGCTCACCTCGTCCGAGGTGTGGGAGATGGCAAGATCCTCCTTGGAGAGCCCCATGCTCAGCATGTAGCTCTGGTAGAGCTCCATGGCCGCGGCGGCGGAGAAGTTGATCACCACCAGCCCGGAGAAGCCGCCGTCAAACAGCACGAAACAGCCGATGTCAGGCTTGAGGCAGGTCTTGCTGATCCGCTGCACCATGCCGGAGAAGCGCACCTGGGTCTGGGTCGCCGCACTCAATACGCTCGTCACCGAATTGCACAGGCTCAGCAGTACGTCCTCTGTGGTCAATACGGCATCATCCTCGGATCTTGTCACTATCATGGAACCTTCCTGCTGATCGAAATAATGGGGCTGTCACTCGTGTCGCCCATGTCACCATGCACCGGCGCGATACGCTAACAGATTGCGTGATCCCGGTGCCCAAAGCGCGAGCCACCTCTCACTTGACTGGATTATCAGTCAGAAATGGCTGAAATCCATCCAGGGTAGCCAGACGGCTTTGCCAACTGGCAGCCGCCCCTTGCAAGGCCTGCTCCTCATAGGGAATGGCGGGACAGGCACCCCAGATGGGACCGGGCCAGGCCGCATCCGAGCTGAAGCGGGCCACGTGGTGCAGGTGCAGCTGAGGCACCAGATTGCCGAGGGCCGCCACGTTGATCTTGTCCGGGCCGAGTGCCCGCTCCATCAGGGTGGCGACGGCGCAGGACTCCTGCATCAACTGCTGTTGCTGCTCGGGGGCCAGATGATGGATCTCCCGCAGGTTGGCGACCCGGGGCACCAGAATCAACCAGGGATACTGGCTGTCTTTGGCCAGCAGGACGCGGCACAGGGGCAGATCCCCGAGTATCCGGGTATCCGCCTGAAGGCGGGGGTGCAATTCAAACATGGGGGCCTCGCTGATCAACATGGGCACATCGGGAATCAAAGATGTGCCCACGTTACTGCAACGGGGAGCAAACTTAAAGGCGCGGCACGGCCCAACCGATGAAGCGCTTGCGAAGCGCGGGGTCCGCCTGCAGGAAAAGCTGTTGCAACTGCCCTTCCAGGGCGCTGGCCGGCACGGAGGAGGCCCGGGGCGTCGCCACGGCGGCCGCAGTCACATCCGCCGCACCGGCGAGCACGGCAGGCCCCTCGCCACGGTTGTACTCCATCAGCCTGGCATGCCAGTCCATGCCGATCTGCATCCCCTGCACCATCAGCGTATCCTGGCGCACCTCGAGGGGCTGCTCCCCCGCCACCAGGCCCAGGACAGGGGCCCTGGCGTAGCGTTCCATCCCGGCCTCGTCCGCAGGCACGGGAGCCTGCAGGCGCACCGACTGCCCGCGGGCCTCATAGCGAAGCACCTGAGGCTCGGAGCGAACCTGGCGATCGTTGTCGCTGCTGTTGCGACTCGGGATCACCCCCTCGTAGCGCACCAGCAGTTGCTGCTCCCCGTCGGCCAGCACGGCATGCTGCTCGTCCTGCACCTTGCCGGCGCTCACCGCCAGGATCTGGAAATCCCGGGGCACCTCGACCCTGACCTCGGCCTGCACACCGCCGCAGCACAGCAGCGCAACCCCTGCCCAACCCTGATGACGCTTCATTCCCTGACTCTCCTTTCGCGATGAAGGGCGCAGGGTAGCAGCCCCAGATGACAGAAAAATAACGGGATGCAGGCTCACCCCAGCAGATAATGGGGCCGCTCGGCAAACCACTGGGCCAGCACCTGCTTGAACAGCCGGATCTTGCGCGGCACCCGGCGCTGCTGGGCGTGCAACACATGGATCGGGTGCAGGCCGGTCTGCCACTCCGTCAGCACGGCCACCAGCTCCCCTCGGGCCAGGCTGGCCTCCACCAGCATCAGTGGGCACTTGGCAAAGCCCATGCCCGCCCGGGCCAGTTGCAGCAGGGTGCTGTAGTGGTTGGCCCGCACTCGCCCCTGCACCAGGATGTGCGCCTCCTCCTCCCCCTGGCGAAAATGCCACTGCTCCCAGTCCGGGTTGTGGCCCTGCAGCAGGCAGGAGCGCCCCCCCAGCTCATAGGGAGTGGCGGGGATCCCCTCTCGCGCCAGCAGGGCGGGGCTTGCCACCACCACATCCTTGAGCCTGCCGAGCGGCAGGGCCACCAGGTTGTCGGGGATCAGCTCCATGGCCCGCAGGGCGATGTCATTCTCCCCCTGGCTCATGTCGATCATGGCATTGGTGAAGTTGAGCTCGACCTGGACGCCGGGGCACAGTTCGGCAAAACGGGCGAGCAGCTCGCTCACCATGCGGTCCCCCGTGCTGACCGGGCAGGTGAAGCGCAGGCGGCCGCTGTCCTCCTCGGTCAGGGCGCGGATCCCCTCCTCCGCCTCCCGGGCCAGGGCAAAGATCTCGCCGGCCTGCTGGTGAAGCACCCTCCCCGCCTCGGTCAGGCTGAGTCTGCGGGTCGTGCGCTGGAGCAGCTGGGCATTGAGGGCGGACTCCAGGGCGCTGACATGGCGGCTCAGCATCCCCTTGCTCACCCCCAGGGCATCGGCAGCGGCGGAGAAACTGCCCCGCTGCACCACTTCATAGAAACTGGCCAGGTGAGTGATATCCATCATTAGCTCCAATGTGGAAACAATGGGTTCATCATAAGCGCTTTTTCTCCCTTTTTATCCCGCTATCATCAACTCATCTCAACCAGGAGCGATAGATATGAAGATTGTGATTGTGGGTGCCTCCGGCACCATTGGCGCCGCCGTCAGCGAACTGCTTGCCCAGGATCACCAGGTGATCCGGGTCGGTCACAGCCAGGGGGATGCCAGAGTGGACATGCGCGACCCCGCCTCCATCAGGGCGCTCTTCGAGCAGGTCGGATCCTTCGATGCCCTGGTGGTCGCCAGCGGCAGCGTCGCCTTCAATGCCCTGACCGAGATGACGGACGAGCAGTGGCAGGTGGGGCTTCAGAGCAAGCTGATGGGCCAGATCAACCTGACCCGGGCCGCCATTGCCCACCTGAGCGACCGTGGCTCCATCACCCTCATCAGCGGCATTCTGAGCGAGGAGCCCATCCACTGGGGGGTGAGCGCCACCACCATCAACGGTGCCATCGAGCACTTCGTGAAAGGGGCCGCCTGCGAGCTGCCAAGGGGCATTCGCATCAACGTGGTGAGCCCCACCGTGCTGGAAGAGTCCATGGGCAAGTATGCCGACTTCTTCCCGGGCTTCGTGCCGGTACCCGCCGCCCGGGTGGCCCAGGCCTACAAGAAATCGGTACTGGGGGTACAGACCGGTCAGATCTTCCGGGTCAATGGCTGAGCGCTCCGGACAACCCAATGAAAACGGGCCCCGTCATGGGGCCCGTTTTGTCATCTGCGTTGCAAACGCCTCCCCTGCCACCGGCAAACGTTTGTGCCGCCTGCGGCAAAAAAAGCGGTCGGCCTCAGTCGATCAGGCCGTACTGCTCCCGCAGTACCTCGATGATCTCCTGCTTCGGATTGGCACTGCGTACCAGCGGCTGACCGATGATCATCTCGGCGATCCCCACATAGGTGCGGGAGATATCCATCATCACCTCGGTGGGCAGCTTGTTGTCCCGGGCCAGGGCGAAGCGCTCGGGCATGCGGTTCTTGTTGAGCAGGATGTCCGGATCCGGGAAGTGGTTCAGCAGCCACTGGCGGAAGCCCTCTTTGGACTTCTCGATGATCTCGCCGCCGCGAAGGGCTGCGCCGTCCCAGATGCGGGAGCTGTCGGGGGTGCCCACTTCATCCATGTAGATGAGCTTCTCGCGACCGGCGGCATCGGTCACGTAACCGAACTCGAACTTGGTGTCGACGAAGACCTGATCCAGGGCAGCCAGCGCCTCGCTGATGACGTTGAAGCCCTCTTTGAGCAGCGCCTCGTAGCGGTCGATGTCCGCCGGGGAGCGGAAGCCGAAGGCCTGATGGTGGCGCTCGATGTCGCCGCGGGAGACGTTGACGTCGTCCGCTTCCGGCACGCCATCCAGCCCCTTGAGGATCCCCTTGGTGGACGGGGTGATGAGGATCTCGGGCAGCTTCTGATCCTTCTTGAGCCCTTCCGGCAGGGTGATGCCGCAGAATTCCCGCTCACCATCCTTGTAGGCACGCCACATGGAGCCGGTGATGTACTGGCGGGCAATGGCCTCGATCATCACGGGACGGGCTTTTTGCACGATCCAGACGAAGGGGTGCGGGATGTCCAGGATGTGGCTGTCCGCCAGCCCCTGCTCCTTGAACAGCTTGAACCAGTGGCTGGAGATGGCATTGAGCGCCGCACCCTTGCCCGGCACGCCGTTCAGACCGTCCACCCCTTGCCAGATGCAGTCGAAAGCCGAGATGCGATCACTGATCACCATGAGGGCCAGGGGCGTATCGGCCGGCACATCATAGCCTTTCTCCCGAATGAGCCGGGCACTGTCTGCCGGGGTCAACCAGTAGACGCTGCGCACTTTGCCGGAATGGACAGGTTTATCGGTACGGATCGGCAAATCGTCGTTCACCGCCAATACTTGATCTGCAAGACTCATGGCTAATAACACTTCCTGTTGTGGGACTAGTTAGGCAGGGGCACCAGACCCCTGTCTGTGGGGGATTCACATCATCAGGTACTCAGGCCCGGGGCAACCGGCTCGGCACGCTGGCCCTGCGGCAACCCGGACATAACAAAACAGGGGCGCGAGGCCCCTGTTTCCATGCTTACTTCGCCCCCTGATCGGCCAAGCCCTTGGCAAAGGCCTCGGACAGGCTGATGTACATCTGGGAGATGACACCGGATGCGACAGGCTTCTTGTCCTTGTCGAACAGGGTGATGGAGGTCTTGCCACCCGTCATCTCGCCGAGCTGGAAGCGATACTTGTCTTCCTCGAGCTTGAAGGGCTCCGCTCCCTTGGCCTTCCAGAACTCGCTGTCCGGCTCGTCGTACTCCACGTCGATCCAGCCCAGGGACTGCTGGGTGTCCTTGATGGTGAAACCATAGGCAGGCAGCACCTGATTGAGGCGGCGCCACACCTGGTCAAACGACCCTTCGGCAATCCAGGCGCTCAGCTCGTTGTTGTCCAGACCCAGCTCCAGCCCCATGCCATCGCTGGACTTGTGCTGTTCACGGGCCTTGAGCTGCTTGTCGTAATAGAGGGAGAACTGGTTCAGGGCGCGGGTAGCATAACGCTGGGCGTCCGCCGGCGTCAGCACAGTGCTGGTCTCGCCGTCGATGGTCTCTTCATGATCCAGCACCCGTACCGACATCTTGATGGCATGGCGCTGCACATCGTTGCGCAGGGTGAACTGGTAACGCTGACGGATCTTGAAGTCATCGTCATCTTCCGCCCAGCCATCGAGCACCGCTGAGTTGTCAAACCAGCCGGTCTGCAAGACGCCGTCCTGCTGGTCCAGCTTCTCGGTGGTGACCTTGTGTTCGGCCAGGAAATTCATCAGGAAGGCCCAGGTATCGCGCTCCACGCTCTGGGAGGTGCTGAGGGCATAGAAGGCGACGGTCGGCTCGCTGGCATTGGCCACCACCTGGCTGCCGGGCACCACGGTGAGCAACTGGGCGGGCGGACGCACGTCCACCTTGGCCCCGAGGGCGCCCTCACGACTGCTCTCGGGCAGGGCCGGAATGTCGAAATTGCTGTTAAAGGCGGGGGTACTCAACCCGGCGGGCACAAGGAAGGCGCGGCCTTCGAGGCGGCTCTCTTCATACTCGAAGCCACGGTTGGCCATTTTGCGTTCCTGGGGTGAGCTGCAGGCAGCCAGCACGGCCACCGTCGCGACACTCAGTACCAGGCGCACTGCATTTCCCTTTCCATTTGCTTTAAACACTCGCCATCAACTCCGCAGTCGTCAGTGCTCGCGCCATCGCCGCTTCCCCCTCGGGGGTGAGATCGGTCAGGGGCAGACGCAAGGTCGCCGTCGCCATCAATCCCAGCCGGGCACAGGCCCATTTCACCGGGATGGGACTCGGTTCACAGAACAGAGTCTGATGCAACGGCATCAATCGATTGTTGATGTCATGAGCCTGCCCGGCATCACCGGCCAGGGCAGCACGACACATGTCGGCCATCTGGGGCGCCGCAATATTGGTGGTGACCGAAATGACACCATCGCCCCCTTGCAGCATAAAATCACATCCGCTGGCGTCATCGCCACTATAAAGCGCAAAATCCGGCCCGCACAGTTCGCGCAGCAGCGGGGTACGGCCAAGATCGCCAGTCGCTTCTTTCAAACCTATGATGCCGGGCACCTTGGCCAGACGGGCCACCGTCTCCGGTTTGAGGTCACAGCAGGTGCGACCGGGCACATTATAGAGAATTTGAGGCAGACCACTAGCCTCGGCGATCGCACAATAGTGACGATAGAGGCCTTCCTGGGTGGGTTTGTTGTAATAGGGGGTAACCGAGAGACCCGCCACCACGCCCATGGTGGCGAAACGCCGGGAAAGGGCGATGGCGTGAGCAGTGTTGTTGGAGCCGCAGCCCGCGATGACGGGAATGCGTCCGGCGGCGTATTCCACCGTCTTCTCAACCACGGCGATATGTTCCTGCTCGCTCAGGGTGACCGACTCTCCCGTGGTTCCCACGGCGACGATGGCGCTGGTCCCGGCATCCACATGATATTCCACCAGCGCTGCCAGACTGACCCAATCGATGTCGCCCGAGGGCAGCATGGGGGTAACGAGCGCAACAATACTACCGCGTAACATGGATAATTCTCCCGATTTTCAGGGGCGTAATGGTAAAGCTGCCCCTTTTGAAAAACAAGGGAGGCACGGGACAAGCCGTGTTACCATCCGGCACAAAACGTATGAATGCACGAGCGCACAAGAGGCCTCACGGCAGGGTGCCGGCACCCGCGGTCAACGCATTCTCAATAATGGACGAGAGACGATTTATGACTCACTACCTGGTCGTAACGGCCATCGGCACGGACAGGCCTGGCATCGTCAATGAGGTGACCCGTCACGTCAGTGGCTGCGGTTGCAACATTGTCGACAGCCGTCTTGGCATCTTCGGCAACGAATTCACCTTCATCATGCTGCTGTCCGGTGACTGGAACAGCCTGATGCAACTGGAAATAAGCCTCCCACTGCGCAGCCAGGAGTGGGATCTCATCACCATGATGAAACGCACCGAGCGCCACCACTCCCTGCAATATGACATCAGCGCCAGCGCAGAGGTGCTGATCCGGGATCAGCCGGGCATCGTAAGTCAGTGCACCCAGTTCTTCAGCGATCACGGCTGGGACATCCAGGCCATGCAGACCATCACCCTGGAACAGCAGCCCTTCAACCTGCTCAAGGCGAACTTTCAGTTGAATCTCTCCAAGCAGGGAGAAGAGCCAGGCTCGAAGACGGCCTTCGCCGATTTCTGTCGTGGACTGGGCGCCGAGTCGTTCGAATTCATCGTCAATCACAAGTACGCCTGACGGCGTTTATCCGAGGAGACCCCATGTCACCACTAGAAGCTGGTACCCAGGCCCCCGATTTCTCCCTCTCCGATCAGGACGGCAATCAGGTACGCCTTGCCGACCTGCGCGGCAAAAAAGTGCTCATCTACTTCTATCCCAAGGCGATGACCCCGGGTTGCACCACCCAGGCCTGCGGTCTGCGCGACGTCAATAGCGAGCTGGCTGCCCTCAATGTGGTGGTGCTCGGCATCAGCCCGGACAGCGCCAAGCGCCTGAAAAAGTTCGAGGAGCGCGACAACCTCAACTTCCGCCTGCTGGCCGATGAGGATCACGCGGTGGCCGATGCCTTTGGCGTCTGGGGCCCGAAGAAGTTCATGGGCAAGGAGTATGACGGCATCCATCGCCTGAGTTTCCTCATCGATGAAGAGGGCAAGGTTGCCCATCGCTTCGACAAGTTCAAGACCAGCGATCACCATCAGGTGGTGCTCGACTTCGTCAAGGGGTAAGCCACCAGCGGCATTGTTGCAGGGCTCGCCATGGCGGGCCCTGCTCGTTTCACCACGGCATCAGCCCCCACTCTCTGGCTGCTCACCAGGGCGCCTCCTCCCCCTTTTCTCGCCAACCTCCCCTCTCAGATCAAAAAATTCATCCTGGATATGGGTTAACGTGACCCCAGATTCATTTTCCAGCGAGACAGCCCATGAACATGAGCCACACCGAACGCCTGATCCTGAGCAACCAGTACGAGATCCTGGCCAAACTCAATCCGGAAAAGGCGGCGTTTTACCAGCGTGCCAGCACCATCGTCGAGCGCGGCTACTGCCTGCAGATCCTCGAGCTGGAGAAGAGCTTCGGCCATCTGGATCTTGCCACCTGCCAGGAGGTGCTGGACACCCTGGAGCTGCACCATGCACTGGCCATCTCCTGGGGCAACCTGGATGCCAGCGCCCGGGCCGATGTCAACGAGAGCCGCCTTGCCTTCAACGGCTACAGCCGCAGCCAGGAGCGGGAACTGGCGGATTACGTCTGCTTCCTGCTGGAAGTGGACAAGCGCTTCCCCGAACTGCCCTGCCCCTGCGACGAGCTCTCCAGCGACATCGCCATGCGGGACAAGTACCAGCGCATGCTGGCGGTCTGGCGTCAGTGCCCCCGTCAGTACAAGCTCTCCATCCAGGAGATCAGCAAGGTGCTGGCCGCCTGAATGTGAAAAAGGCGCCTGAGGGCGCCTTTGTCGTCAGTCTGACTCCGGAAAGTCATTCGTAGAGGAAGGATTTGTCCAGCTGCTTGAAGGCGGCGTTGAGGGTATCGGCCAGCTCTTCGTAGCGGGGACGGGCCACCAGCTGACGTTGACCGCCCTGCTCGTTCATCTTGCCGTTTATCTCCCGATACCAGGTGGCGAGGGAGGGGGGCAGCCGGGTATCGGCGCGCTGGCCGAGCCAGTAGTACCCTTGCAGCGGCAGGCTGAGCAGGAAGAGCACGGACGCCATCACGGAGGGCCAGTAATGAAGCTCGCCAAACTGGAACTGCACCATGACGCTGAGCACCGCCAGTGCCGGGATCACCTTGAGGGCGAATTCGGTGGCCTTGATCACCCGATTCTCCGGGAACATGGAATTAAGCTCGGGACGGCGCGGCCAAAGAGTCATATAATGACGGCCTTGCTGTAATTTAGTTCCAAAAATGTTCATGCTCATGCTACCTCCGAGCTCTTTTCGAACGCATTAACGGCAAAACCTCGACAATATTTGAGAGGCAATAACAAAGGTTGAGGATGACTTTGTTATTTTTCAACAATCAGGTTATCCTTTGTACGCCCATTTTTACGCTGGGGCACGGCCACTGACCAGTCAGGGACGTCTGAATTTCGGGTCTTGTATCACTATACAAGGGGCAAGCAACAGATTGCCAACCCTCATAAGGATAAGTTGATAGTTTTTGGACGCACCGCGTCCGGCGCATCCTCCAACCCAACCCAATCTGCGATAGGATTTATTCATGAGTAAGCTGGTTCTTGTTCTTAACTGTGGCAGCTCGTCCCTGAAGTTTGCTGTCATTGACGCAACCACCGGTGATGATCTGCTGTCCGGCCTGGCCGAATGCTTCAACCTCGACGACGCCCGCATCAAGTGGAAGCTGAACGGCGAGAAAGGCAACGCTGATCTGGGTGCCGGTGCCGCTCACCAGGAAGCGCTGGACTTCATCGTTCACAAGATCCTGCCGCTCAACCCGGAACTGTCCAAGAACCTGATCGCCATCGGCCACCGCGTGGTACACGGCGGCGAGCGTTTCACCTCCTCCGTTCGCATCTGTGATGACGTCATTGCCGGCATCGAAGCCGCCATTCCTTACGCACCGCTGCACAACCCGGCTCACCTGATCGGTATCCGTGCCGCCCTGAAGGTCTTCCCGGAACTGGCCGAGAAGAACGTCGCCGTGTTCGACACCGCCTTCCACCAGACCATGCCGGAAGAAGCCTTCCTGTACGCCCTGCCGTACAAGCTCTACAAAGAGAACGGCATCCGTCGCTACGGCGCCCACGGCACCAGCCACTACTACATCAGCCTGGAAGCGGCCAAGCAGCTGAACAAGCCGGTGGAAGAGCTCAACATCATCAACTGCCACCTGGGTAACGGCGGCTCTGTCTGCGCCATCAAGAACGGCCAGTCCGTCGACACCTCCATGGGCCTGACCCCGCTGGAAGGCCTGGTGATGGGTACCCGTTCCGGTGACATCGATCCGGCCATCATCTTCTTCCTGCACGACAAGCTGGGCATGAGCGTCGCCGAGATCAACACCATGCTGACCAAGGAATCCGGCCTGCAGGGTCTGACCGAAGTCACCTCCGACTGCCGTTTCGTTGAAGACAACTACGACAGCAAGGAAGAAGCCAAGCGCGCCATGGACGTGTACTGCTACCGTCTGGCCAAGTACATCGGTGCCTACGCCGCCGCCATGGACGGTCGTCTGGATGCCGTGGTCTTCACCGGCGGCATCGGCGAGAACTCCGCCCCGATCCGTGAGATCACCCTGAACAAGCTGGGCCTGCTGGGCTTTGACGTCGACCACGACGCCAACCTGAAGGCTCGCTTCGGCAAGGGCGGCGAGATCACCAAGGCTGGTTCCACCAAGGCCCTGGTTATCCCGACCAACGAAGAGTGGGTCATCGCCCACGACGCGCTGGAACTGGTCGGCGCATAAATTAGCTGTAGAGCAAGGCCGCCCCAGGGCGGCCTTTTCCTGATCCCAAAAAATGAACAAGGGGTAATAAGTGGCACGCACTATTATGCTCATCCCGGTCGGCACTGGTGTCGGCGTAACCTCCGTGAGTCTTGGCGTCGTTCGCGCCATGGAACGTCACGGTGTCAATGTCAGCTTCTTCAAACCGGTCGCCCAGCCGCGTCCGGGTGAAACCGGTACCGAGCGCTCCACCGCCGTGATCCGCGCCGCTGCCAACATCAACCCGCCCGAGCCGTTCGCCCTCTCCTACGCCGAGAACATGATCACCTCCAGCAACACCGACATCCTGCTGGAAGAGATCGTGGCCCGCTTCGAAGAGCACGTGAAGACCAGCGGTGCCGAAGTGGTGGTGATCGAGGGCCTGGTGCCGACCGACAAGCAACCCTTTGCCAACAAGCTGAACTACGACGTCGCCAAGGCGCTGGACGCCGACATGGTGTTCGTGACCCATCCGGGCAACGACTCCAGCCAGAAGCTCAAAGAGCGCATCGAGCTGGCCTGCTCCAACTTCGGTGGCGTCAACAACCCGCGTATCGTGGGCTGCGTCATCAACAAGGTGGGTGCCCCGGTTGACGAGCACGGCGTGACCCGTCCCGACCTGACCGAGATGTTCGAAGCGCACCACCACGGTGCCGATACCGGCCACAACCTGGAAGTGCTGCAAGTCTTCGGCAAGAGCCCGCTGCGCATCCTCGGCTGCATCCCCTGGAACACCCAGCTGATCGCACCGCGCGCCAAGGATCTCGCCAAGCACCTTGCCGCCAAGATCATCAACAAGGGTGAGCTGGAAAGCCGCCGCCTGCAGACCGTGACCTTCTGTGCCCGCTCCATCCACAACATGATCGAGCACTTCCGTCCAGGCAGCCTGCTGGTGACTTCCGGCGACCGCTCCGACGTCATCGTCTCCGCCTGCCTGTCCGCCATGAACGGCGTCAAGCTGGGTGCCCTGCTGCTGACCGGCAACTACCACCCGGAACCCCAGGTGATGGCACTGTGCCAACAGGCCATGGCCACCGGTCTGCCGATCATGATCACCGGCACCAACACCTGGCAGACCGCCGTCAGCCTGCAGAACTTCAACGTCGACATCCCGGAAGATGACCGCGAGCGTATCGAGCTGGTGCAGGACTACGTTGCTGGTCACATCGACAAGCACTGGATCGAGTCTCTCTCCGCCAAGTCCACCCGTTCCCGTCGCCTGAGCCCGCCGGCTTTCCGCTATCAGCTGACCGAACTGGCCCGTCAGGCCAACAAGCGCGTCGTGCTGCCGGAAGGGGAAGAGCCGCGCACCATCAAGGCGGCCGCCATCTGTGCCGAGCGCGGTATCGCCCGTCCGGTGCTGCTGGGCAACCCGGACGAGATCCGCCGCGTCGCTGAACAGCAGGGCGTGGTACTGACCGACCGCGTCGAGATCATCGATCCGGTTGCCGTACGCGAGCGCTATGTGGCTCGTCTGGTCGAGCTGCGCAAGAACAAGGGCATGACCGAAGTGGTTGCCCGCGAGCAGCTGGAAGACAACGTGGTACTGGGTACCATGATGCTGGAGCGCAACGAGGTCGACGGTCTGGTGTCCGGTGCGGTGCACACCACTGCCAACACCATCCGTCCGCCGATGCAGATCATCAAAACCGCCCCGGGCTCTTCCCTGATCTCCTCCATCTTCTTCATGCTGCTGCCGGATCAGGTGCTGGTCTACGGTGACTGCGCGATCAACCCGGACCCCACTGCCGAGCAGCTGGCCGAGATCGCCATCCAGTCCGCCGACTCCGCTGCCGCCTTCGGCATCGAGCCGCGCGTGGCCATGATCTCCTACTCCACCGGCACCTCCGGCGCCGGCGCGGACGTGGAGAAGGTGCGTGAAGCGACCGAGCTGGCCAAGGCCAAGCGTCCCGACCTCATCATCGACGGCCCGCTTCAGTACGATGCGGCCATCATGGAGAACGTCGCCAAGTCCAAGGCACCGAACTCCCCGGTTGCCGGCAAGGCCACCGTGTTCGTGTTCCCGGATCTGAACACCGGTAACACCACCTACAAGGCGGTACAGCGCTCCGCCGAGCTGGTCTCCATCGGCCCCATGCTGCAAGGCATGCGCAAGCCGGTCAACGACCTCTCCCGTGGCGCCCTGGTGGACGACATCGTCTACACTATCGCCCTGACCGGCATCCAGGCAGCCCAGGCCGAGTAATCGACCCGCAGTCCGATACAATGAAAAACCCGCCGAGAGGCGGGTTTTTTTATGGCTCGCGCCCAGAAATGTTGATCCGCAAGATCAGGTCGGGATCCCGTCCGGATCTACAGACAGATCCGCGTTCCGCCCTTGGCAAGGCTCGAGGGATAAGCAAACGCTCACACCCTCGCCAGGGGATTGCACAAATGCGATCCAGCCAGGATCAAATTGAAATATCCCTTTAAGATCATGCGACTAACGCCAGACACACCGCTAATCTACAGAGTTTTCCACAGCTTTTGTGGATAGTTTACCGATCATTTGAAAGAAAATGACAGGTGAAGCCCCTCCCTTCCCCCTTCTCTTTCACCCCCTCGATAACCTCCTGATGCTGTGGCCTGCATCCCTACCGGCCCCCCCACTTGCCCGCAACGCTGCCAGACACGAAAAAGGGCTCCGAAGAGCCCTTGAACAGCTATTTTCACATCCGGCCACATCAGGGACGCAGGGATTTGTCCGCCCGGGAGATGCCACAGACACCGGAGCGCACCACTTCGATGATCTCGTTGGTCTGGGCAGCCGTCTTGATGAAGGCGTCCAGCTTTTCGCTGGTCCCGACGAGCTGCACCGTGTAGAGCTCGGGGGTGACGTCGACGATCTGGCCACGGAAGATGTCCGCCAGCCGCTTCAGTTCGTCACGTGCACCACCGGCGGCGCGCGCCTTGACCAGCGCGATCTCCCGCTCGATGTGCTCACCCTCGCTCAGGTCACACACCTTGAGCACGTCCACCAGCTTGTGCAGCTGCTTCTGGATCTGCTCCAGCACCCGCTCATCCCCCATGGTGACGATGGTCATGCGGGACAGAGTGGGATCCTCGGTGGGGGCCACCGTCAGGGTCTCGATGTTGTAGCCGCGCTGGGAAAAGAGGCCCACCACACGGCTCAGGGCGCCGGATTCGTTCTCCAGCAGAACGGAAATTATATGTCTCATCAGGTTCTCTCCGTCTTGCTCAGCCACATCTCGTCCATGGCGCCAAATTTGATCTGCATCGGATAGACGTGCTCGTCCGGATCGACCGAGATGTCCATGAACACCAGTCTGTCCTTCATGGCAAAGGCCTTCTCCATGGCGCTCTCCAGCTCCGCCGGATCGCTCACCGCGATGCCGACGTGGCCATAGGCTTCCGCCAGCTTGACGAAGTCAGGCAGGGATTCCATGTAGGAGTGGCTGTGACGGCCGCCGTAGAACATCTTCTGCCACTGCTTGACCATCCCCAGCGCACGGTTGTTGATGGAGATGATCTTGATGGGCACCCCGTACTGCATGCAGGTGGAGAGCTCCTGGATGTTCATCTGTACCGAGCCGTCGCCGGTGACGCAGCAGACCACGGCTTCCGGGTTGGCAAACTGGGCCCCCATGGCGGCGGGAATGCCAAAGCCCATGGTGCCGAGGCCACCGGAGTTGATCCACTGGCGCGGCTTGGCAAACGGGTAGTAGAGGGCGGCAAACATCTGGTGCTGGCCGACGTCGGAGGCGACGAAGGCCTCCCCCTTGGTCACCTTGTAGAGAGTCTCGATGACCTGCTGCGGCTTGATCAGGGTGGGATGGGTCTCGTAAGCCAGGCAGTTGCGTGAGCGCCACTGGTTGATCTGCTCCCACCAGTCCGCCAACGCCTGCTTGTCGTTGTCAAAGCCGCATTCGCGGATCACTTCCAGCATCTGTTCCAGCACGGTTTCCACCGAGCCGACGATGGGCACATGGGCCTGTACCGTCTTGGAGATGGAGGTGGGGTCGATGTCGATGTGGACTATGGTAGCGTTGGGGCAGAACTTGGCTACGTTGTTGGTCACGCGATCATCGAAGCGGGCACCCACAGCGAAGATGAGATCCGCGTTGTGCATGCTCTTGTTCGCTTCGAAGGTGCCGTGCATGCCGAGCATGCCGATGAACTGCGGATGGGTGCCGGAGAAGGCGCCCAGCCCCATGAGCGTGGTGGTCACCGGCAGGTTCAGCAGCTCCGCCAACTTGGTCACCAGGTGATCCGCATTGGCGTTGATGGCGCCGCCACCCACGTACATGACCGGGCGGCTCGCCTCGGTCAGCAGCTTGGCAGCCCGCTTGATCTGGCCCTTGTGTCCCGCCTTGGTCGGATTGTAGGAGCGCAGGGAAACGGACTCGGGATACTGATAGGGGAACTTCTCTTTCGGATTCTGCACGTCTTTGGGCAGATCCACCACCACGGGCCCCGGGCGGCCACTGGCGGCAATATAATAGGCCTTCTTGATGGCCTCGGGAATGTCGCTGGCTTTCTTGCACAGGAAGCTGTGCTTCACCACCGGGCGGGAGATGCCGATCATGTCGGTCTCCTGGAACGCATCCTCCCCGATCATGCTGGTCGGCACCTGGCCGGACAGGATCACCAGGGGAATGGAATCCATGTAGGCGGTGGCGATCCCCGTGATGCAGTTGGTGGCGCCGGGACCCGAGGTCACCAGCACAGTGCCCACCTTGCCGGTGGAGCGGGCGTAACCGTCCGCCATGTGCACTGCGGCCTGCTCGTGCCGCACCAGGACATGCTCCATCTTGCCGTTTTCGAAGAGAGCGTCATAGATGTCGAGCACTGAGCCACCAGGGTAGCCGAAAACGTGTTCCACTCCCTGATCTTCCAGCGCTCTAACCACCATCTGGGCGCCTGATAACATCTCCATGATAAAGCCCTCCAGGCTTTGCTCCGTTAAGCGAAAGCTATCGACAGTCCGCTGCTTCCCGGCAGCGCCGATCCGAGTCTTGTTGTTGTCTGCAGGCAGATCAGGCGAGTTCGGAGCCGTCGATAGTAGAAAAATAGGGGTTTTCCATCATTCACCCGAAAAGCGGGTGAAAAACCAACTTAACCCGCCCGTGAACGCTTGTCCACGGCTTTGTCTGGCCATAACAGTCATAAATTTCAAACAGCTATTAACATTCAGTGACTTGGCCACCAGACGGGCAACAAAGAGGGGCCCTGGGGGGAACAACCAGGGGATCATGCTGCCCGCGTCGGTCAGGAACAAAATAAACGGCCCACCCCGAGGGGGTGGGCCGTCAAAAACTGGCTGGTTTCACTGCTCGTCTTCGGGTTCTGCCAGCCAGATCTGCTGATCCGGATCCGTCTCTTCGCAGACCGAAATGCTGACCCCCATGTCGAGCAGCTCATGCAGGGTGAGATTGTCTGCCAGAGTCATGGTGTCGCCGTTTTCATTGGTAAAGCGCATGGTGTCCGTCCTCTCCGTGGTGGGATCGACTCAGTTTAGTCAAAGGCGCTGAGTTGGGATAACCAGGGACGCTCCTGGCCGGTACGGCTGGCAAGCTCCCCCAGGCTGTCACACACCTCCTCCGGAAAGAGGGTCCTGCCCCAGAGGCGGCGGGAGAGCGCCCCCACCTCCTCCCCGGCCCCGGCCAGCAACCAGTCGGCCAGCTCTCCTGCCACATCGGGATAGCGTACCCTGCCAGGAGAAGGGGCCTCCAGCCAGCTTCGCACCGCATTGGCATCCAGGCTGTCCATCAACTGGGCCAGCCCCATCAGCTCCAGGGTCCTGCCGTTGGTCAACTGCTCGAACTGGCCACCCAGGGGTTTGACCAGCAGCTTCTTGCCAAGGGAGAGCGCCTCGGAGGCAAGCTCGAATCCCGCATTGCTGATGACCCCGCGACAACCGGCCAGCGCCAGCTTGAACCCCTCTCTGGCCTGAGGTTCAAAGCGGATGTTGCGCCACTCGCTGCGCTTGCGCACCTCGGGATGGAAGCAGATGAACGACTGCGGGCTGAAACGCGACAACAGGGCCGCGATCGTCTCTGTCTGCTCGAATGGCAGATAGACCAGGATCTGCTGGTTGTCCGGCACAGGCTCGAGGGGATCGACGATGGGAGGCAGCAGGGGCTGGCCGAAATGGAACCAGTGCAGTCCCAGGGACTGGCGTACCGGCGCAAAATGGCGCATCAGCTGGCGGTTGAAGCCGCTCTCCCCCCAGCGCGGGATCGGCCAGTCGAAGCTCGCCTGATGGCTGATGGTGAGGCTGGGTTTGCCCCAGCGGCGAGCAGCATGGGCACTGAGCGGCTCGAAGTCGCTGATGACCAGATCGTACTCGCGACAATCGAGGGCACGCAGATCTTGCCAGAAACGCAGGGGAGAGAGTCCCTTGAGGGTGCGCCAGCCCGAGATGCGCCCCTGATGGCTGGCGAAAGTGATACCGGGGAAGGTGCGATAATCCCCGAACTCCCCCATCTCGAAGTAGCCGTCGGCGGCGCGCCCGCTGAACAGATAGTCCACCGCCACGCCCCTGCTCTTCAATGCGCGCGCCAGGGTCCGGCTACGACTGATGTGGCCGTTGCCGGTCCCCTGAACGCCGAACAGTATCCTCATCCCTGGCTCCAACCCAGCGCCCAGAGTGCGCAACCACCGCCAAGCAGCGCCCCGGCCACCA
This sequence comes from Aeromonas sp. s4, assembly GCF_040907855.1. Taxonomy (NCBI): domain Bacteria; kingdom Pseudomonadati; phylum Pseudomonadota; class Gammaproteobacteria; order Aeromonadales; family Aeromonadaceae; genus Aeromonas; species Aeromonas sp. s4. Next base: position 101,940 of record NZ_JBFOCP010000053.1, read on the forward strand.
GATCACTCAGATAATGCACCCCGAGCAGCAGGCGGGACGCCCCCACCAGCGCGGCCCAGACAAACAGCAGCGGTGCCCAGAGCGGGAAACTGGCGGCCAGTACGGTCGCCATCAGAAAGGCGGCCGCGGTGTGGCCCGAGGGCAGGCTGTAACGATCCGACGGGGTGATGAAGACAGGTAGCCCTGCCGGGCGCTGGCGTTTGAGGGCATTCTTGAGCAGCAGGTAGAGCGGCAACTCGAGGGCAAACGCCCAGAGCGCCATACTGACCGCCTCCTGCCCGGCGATCCCCTGCCACCAGAGCAGGCAGGCCGCCACGGCATAGAGGGGGCCGTCACCGGTACGGGAGACAAGCCGGCTTATCCTGGCCTGCGGCTGATTGTAGGGGTGGAGCAGGCAGACACGGCACACCCGCAGGTCCCATTGCTGGATCTTGTTCATCACGGCCCTCCCTTGCATCCTGAGTGCAGACTAGGAGGGCGGCATGACACTTCGTTGACGCCCAGATAACAGATTGATGAAAAAAAGGGCCCAGGGGCCCTTTTTCATCCGTCATCCCGAAAAAGTCAGTTCAGGGCACCGCGCAGGCCGTTTTCCATCAGGCGGCAGTTGTGGGCCGCGAGGCGGCTCATGAAGTGCTCGTCCACCGTCAGACCAAACACCTGTTCGTAGAGATCCTTCATCACGAAAGGCTGCCACATCATGCTGAGGAAGGAGATCTTCAGCATCTCGGGGTCCAGGTTGTCCGCCAGCTGGCCGTTGGAGCGCATGGATTCGAGCAGGGCATCGAACTGGGGAAGTTGACGATCCAGCAGGCGGCTCAGCACAAAATCACGCCCCGGGCTCTTTTCAGTGGACAATGCGCTGGAGATGGCAGAGGTCAGCTCGCTGTTGGGCGCCATCACCTGATAGTAGGTGTTGAGCAGATCGGTCAGGCTGCGGTTGCTGCTCTCGTCGTGCCAGGCTTGCTCGAGGGGCTCGGCCACATCCCCCAGCACCGCCTTGTAGAGGCCTTCCTTGCTGCCGAAGTAGTAGTGGATCATCGCCAGATTGGAGCCTGCCAGCTCGGCAATCTCGCGGGTCGTCACCTTGCTGTAGGGGGTGTTGAGAAAACGTTCGCGTGCGGCGGCAAGCAGCTTGTCACGAATGTCGGAACGTCCGACTGGACGGCCAGGTCTGCGTTTTTCCATGGAATACCTCAGATAATTCAGCAAGGGCTGATAAGTCGATCTGATTGTGCGGGTGATCGAGTACAGCAGGAATGACCAGATAATCAGGCATGAACCGAATATGGGACAAGAGAATTTGCACTCCTTTACAATCCGATTAAATAAACCAGTGGATTGAACCTGTCTATTCCGGTTGACACAGCATAAAAATCTCGTTATTGGTAGTAGCGTTATCGACTGGAAGGATTGAGACATCATGCGTATTGCCGCTCCGCTACTACTGCTCTCCCTAATCGCGACTCCTCGCGCGGGATCCTTGTAGCCGGGCTAAGGCATAGCCGGAATTTACAGAAACCCGTGCACCCCGCACGGGTTTTTTTATGCCATGCAGGATGCACGCAGCGAACTTAGGAAGAGGGAAGTCACATGTCAGATCGGGTCATCATATTCGACACCACCTTACGTGATGGTGAGCAGGCGCTGTCGGCCAGCTTGACGGTCAAGGAGAAGCTGCAGATCGCCCAGGCGCTGGAACGGCTCGGTGTCGATATCATGGAAGTGGGTTTCCCCGTCTCCTCCCCCGGCGATTTTCAATCGGTTCAGACCATCGCCCGCCACATCAAGAACAGCCGGGTCTGCGCCCTGGCTCGCGCCCTGCAAAAAGACATCGATGCCGCCGGCGAAGCCTTGAAAGTGGCAGAGGCGTTTCGCATCCATACCTTCATCTCCACCTCCTCCATCCACGTGGAGAGCAAGCTGAAAAAGAGCTTCGAAGACGTGCTGGAGATGGGGGTCGGCGCCATCAAGCACGCCTTGCGCTACACCGATGACGTGGAGTTCTCCTGCGAAGATGCGGGCCGCACCCCGATAGACAACCTGTGCCGCATGGTGGAAGCCGCCATCAAGGCCGGCGCCCGCACCATCAACATTCCTGACACCGTGGGCTACACGGTGACGACCGAATTCTCCGGCATCATCCACACCCTGTTCAACCGGGTACCCAACATCGACAAGGCCATCATCTCGGTGCACTGCCACGACGATCTGGGCCTCTCGGTGGCCAACTCCATCAGTGCCGTGCAGATGGGGGCCCGCCAGATCGAGTGCACCATCAACGGCATCGGCGAGCGTGCTGGCAACTGCTCTCTGGAAGAGGTCGCGATGATCCTGAAGACCCGCGCCGACCTGCTCGGGGTACACACCAACATTCGCCACAGCGAGATCCACCGCACCAGCACCCTCGTCAGTCAAATCTGCAACATGCCGGTGCAGCCCAACAAGGCCATCGTCGGCGCCAACGCCTTCTCCCACAGCTCAGGCATCCATCAGGACGGCGTGCTCAAGGCGAAGAACACCTATGAAATCATCACCCCCGAGAGCATCGGTCTCACCCAGAACAACCTCAACATGACCTCCCGCTCCGGCCGCCACGTCATCAAGCACCGGATGGAGTCCATGGGCTACGCCGAGAGCAGCTACGACCTCGACGATCTCTACGCCAAGTTCCTCACCCTGGCAGACAAGAAGGGCCAGGTGTTCGACTACGACCTGGAGGCCCTCGCCTTCTTCAGCCAGATCCACGAGGAGCCCGAGCACTTCAAGCTGGAGTACCTCGGCGTGCAGAGCGGCAGCTCGGTGCTCGCCACCGCCTCGGTCAAGCTCAAGGTAGGCCAGGATCTGGTGTGCGAGGCCGCCACCGGCAACGGCCCGGTGGATGCGGTCTACCAGTGCATCAACCGCATCACCGGCTACGAGATCCGCATCGATAAATACGAACTCAAAGGCAAGGGCGAGGGCAAGAACGCCCTCGGCCAGGTGGACATCGTCGCCGAGTACAAGGGGCGCAAGTTCCACGGCATGGGGCTGGCCACTGACATCATCGAATCCTCGGCCCAGGCCCTGGTCCACGTGATCAACAGCATCTGGCGCGCGGACCAGGTCGCCGAGCAGATGGAGCGCAACCACACCATCAAATCGGAAACAGTCTGAGCCCGCCGCCGGACAAGATGACAACATGACATGGGGAGGACCGGGGCCAGGGCAGTGGCCCGGACCGGCCTCCCGGATGAAACGGAATCACACTATCAAGACGGAGAGAGTATGAGCAGTTATCGGATCGCAGTATTGCCGGGTGACGGCATTGGCCCGGAAGTGATGGCTGAGGCCATCAAGGTACTGGAAAAGGTGCAGACCAAATTCGGCTTCTCCCTCGACTATGACCGTCACGACGTCGGCGGCATCGCCATCGACAACCACGGCACACCGCTGCCCCAGAGCACGATCAAAGGCTGCGAAGCGGCCGATGCGGTGCTGTTCGGATCGGTGGGTGGCCCCAAGTGGGAGCACCTGCCGCCCAACGATCAGCCGGAGCGCGGTGCCCTGCTGCCCCTGCGTGCCCACTTCAAACTGTTCTGCAACCTGCGCCCGGCCCGCATCTACACCGGTCTGGAGCAGTTCTCCCCGCTGCGTGCCGACATCTCCGATCGCGGCTTCGACATCGCCTGCGTGCGCGAGCTGACCGGCGGCATCTATTTCGGCCAGCCCAAGGGGCGTGAAGGGGAAGGCGCCACCGAGAAGGCCTTCGACACCGAGGTGTACCACCGCTTCGAGATCGAGCGCATCGCCAAGATAGCGTTTGAATCGGCCCGGGTGCGCAAGTCCAGGGTCACCTCCATCGACAAGGCCAACGTGCTCGCCTCCTCCATCCTGTGGCGCGAGGTGGTGACCGAGGTCGCCAAGTCCTACCCGGACGTGGCCCTGAACCACATGTACATCGACAACGCCACCATGCAGCTCATCAAGGATCCGTCCCAGTTCGACGTGCTGCTCTGCTCCAACCTGTTCGGTGACATCCTCTCCGACGAGTGCGCCATGATCACTGGCTCCATGGGCCTGCTCCCCTCCGCCAGCCTTAACGAATCCGGCTTCGGCCTGTTCGAGCCGGCCGGTGGCTCGGCCCCGGATATCGCCGGCAAGGGGATTGCGAATCCCATCGCCCAGATCCTCTCCGCCGCCCTGATGCTGCGTTACAGTCTCGGCCAGGAAGCCGCCGCCCAGGCCATCGAGCAGGCCGTGGCCCAGACCCTGGCAGAAGGCTATTTCACCGCCGACCTGCATCAGGCCAGCGCCACGCACCCGTTGCAGAGCACGGCCGACATGGGCAGCCAGATCGCCGCGCGCATCTGACCCCACGGCATCGATAACAAGGAAACCGAGCAATGTCCAAGACCCTCTATCAGAAAGTGTTCGACGCCCACGTGGTGCGGGAAGTGGAAGGGGAAACCCCTCTCATCTACATCGACCGTCATCTGGTGCATGAAGTGACCAGCCCCCAGGCATTCGACGGCCTGCGCGCCATGAACCGCCAGCTGCGTCGCCCGGATCTGACCTGGGCCACCATGGATCACAACGTCTCCACCACCACCAAGGACATCGCCGCCTCCGGCGAGATGGCCCGCATCCAGATGGAGACACTCGCCGCCAACTGCAAGGCGTTCGGGGTTCGTCTCTATGACTTGAACCACAAATACCAGGGCATCGTCCACGTGATGGGCCCCGAGCTCGGCATCACATTGCCCGGCACCACCATCGTCTGCGGTGACTCACACACCGCCACCCACGGTGCCTTCGGGTCGCTCGCGTTCGGTATCGGCACCTCCGAAGTGGAACATGTAATGGCCACCCAGACCCTGAAACAGGGCCGCGCCAGGACCATGCGTATCTCTGTCAACGGCAAGCTGGCCACAGGCATCAGCGCCAAAGACGTGGTGCTCGCCATCATCGGCAAGGTGGGTCACGCAGGCGGGACCGGCTACGTGGTGGAGTTCGCTGGTGAAGCCATCGAGGGGCTCACCATGGAAGGGCGCATGACGGTGTGCAACATGGCCATCGAGCTCGGCGCCAAAGCGGGCATGATTGCCCCCGACCAGACCACCATCGACTACATCCGTGGCAAGGAGTTCGCTCCCAAGGGGGAGGCGCTGGAACAAGCCATCGCCTACTGGCTGACCCTCAAGAGTGACGAAGGTGCCCACTTCGACGCCGAAGTGGTGCTGGACGCCGCCGACATCGCCCCGCAAGTGACCTGGGGCACCAACCCGGGCCAGGTGATTGCCGTCAATGAGCCCATCCCTGCCCCGGAATCCTTCGCCGATCCGGTGGAGCAGCAGTCCGCCCGCAAGGCCCTCGCCTACATGGACCTGCAACCGGGCCAGAAGCTCTCCGACGTGGCCATCGACAAGGTGTTCATCGGTTCGTGCACCAACAGCCGCATCGAGGATCTGCGCGCTGCCGCCGCCATCGCCCGTGGCCGCAAGGTCGCCGCCGGGGTACAGGCTCTGGTGGTGCCGGGCTCCGAGCAGGTGAAGGCCCAGGCCGAGGCCGAGGGGCTGGACAAGATCTTCATCGAGGCAGGCTTTGAGTGGCGTTTGCCCGGCTGCTCCATGTGTCTGGCCATGAACAACGACCGGCTGCAACCGGGGGAGCGCTGCGCCTCCACCAGCAACCGCAACTTCGAGGGGCGTCAGGGTCGTGCCGGCCGCACCCACCTGGTGAGCCCGGCCATGGCCGCCGCCGCCGCCGTCACCGGCCGCTTCGCCGATATTCGCGCACTGTAAGAGGAAACAGCGATGACAGGATTCAAACAGCATAAAGGGATCGTCGTTCCCCTCGACAGCGCCAACGTCGACACCGACGCCATCATTCCCAAGCAGTTCCTGCAGAAGGTGAACCGTATCGGCTTTGGCAAGCACCTGTTCCACGACTGGCGCTTCCTGGACGATGCAGGGGAGCAGCCCAACCCCGAGTTCGTGCTCAACCAGCCGCAGTTCGCCGGTGCCAGCATCCTGCTGGCCCGCGAGAACTTCGGCTGCGGCTCGAGTCGTGAGCACGCCCCCTGGGCGCTGGCGGACTACGGCTTCAAGACCATGATCGCTCCGAGCTTTGCCGACATCTTCTACGGCAACGCCATCAACAACGGCATGGTGCCGGTTCGTCTGAAAGAGGAGGAGGTCGACGCCCTGTTCCAGCTGGTCGCCGCCCAGCCGGGTATCGAGATCGAAGTGGATCTGGAGGCCAACCAGGTGCGTGCAGGCAGCCTCACGTTCGGCTTCGAAATCGACGAGTTCCGTCGCTACTGTCTGCTCAACGGGCTGGATGCCATCGGTCTGACCCTGCAGCACGAGGCCGCCATCAGCGCCTTCGAGGCGAAGCAGCCAAGCTGGATTTGACGAGCCTGCGACAAGAAAGCGAGTAGAATCAACAGGGAGCCAAGGCTCCCTGTTTTATTGTCGGGTCGCTGTACAAAGCCCACCACCTCTGCATGTCCGACAGGAGACACCCATGTCCGCAAGGGGCGCCCTTTCATTGCTCTGCCTGCTGCTCAGCCTCCCGGCCCTGGGCGGGCAGACCTCTTTCACCAACAGTGGCGGTCAGCTCAACGTCGGCTGGCAGGACAGGGAGGGCAAGGCGCAGCAGCTCAGCTACCGGCTGGAGGCGGGCAAGCTGCCCCCTCTCATCGCTTACCGTCCGGCCAGGATGCAGGAAGACGTACTGCAAAGCCTGCTGCAACAGGCCCCCCTGGCGTTCCCCGAGGTGCAGTTCTCCCTCGTTCGCCCCGCCATGAGCCTCAGCATCAAGAGCCGCAACACCGACAAGGCGCGGGAAGCCTCCCAATGGGTCAAGCCCGAGCAGGCCAAACTGGAGGCTGCCTGGCTCACGCAGCACTACTTCCAGCCCTTCACTGCCCCCGACGGCGCTCCCGCCATCAAGCAGGATCATGTGCGCATCGCCCTGGAGAGCCGGGACGAACTGGCCCCGTTGATGGAGCAGCTCAAGCAGGAAGGGGCCACCGAGACCGAGGCGCGCCAGAAGACGGTGGCCCACATGCTCGACTTCATCCAGGCCATCCCCTATCAACTGCTCGACAGCCAGTCGGGCCGCTCTGGCAAGGGGTTTCTGAGCCCGCGCCAGGTGCTGGAGCAGAACCGGGGGGATTGCGACAGCAAGGTGACCCTGATGGCCGCCCTGCTGGCCCAGGGGTATCCCGATCTCAAGCAGGCCATGGTGTTCGTGCCGGGACATGCCCTGCTGGGGGTGGCCCTGCCAGCCAAACCGGGGGACGCCACCTTGAGCCGGGCGGGGGAGACCTATCTCCTGATGGAGCCGACCGGCCCGGCCCAGCTGCCCATGGGCCAGCTCGCGCCCACCAGCAAGACGCTGGTCGACAGCGGCCAGTTGAGCGTGCAGCCGGTGCAGGATGAGGGGAAATGAGACAGGCCAGCCCATGGCTGGCCTGTCTCGAGGAGGACGGGCGCCCGGGTCTCAGGTGAGGGAGAGAAACTCCAGCGCCAGCAGGAGACCGTCTTCTTCCTCCAGCACCCGCACGATGCGAGCCTGGGCCTCGAAGGGAGGCAGAAGATTGCTGCTGGTCGCCAGGCTCACCCGGATGGGCTGGGCCAGATCGAACTCGTGCTTGTTCACCTCGACGCCCATGCCGTTGGCGCTGAGATCCCGGCAGACCCCCTCCAGCACCTGCTGATGCTGGAATAGGGTGACGGGGGCATTGATGACCATGCGCTGGAAGGCACGTCTTTCCTTGGTGCTGGTGATCACTGGGGACTTCCTCCTTGGTGGTGGCTCGCACGATGCGGCCCGTGAAACATAGTGCTGGCCTCCCCCCAGGAACGCCAATACAATGCGATGCGTTGCTCAAACGGGGTGCGGTTTACCGCTGAGATTATACCCGTGAACCTGATCCAGATAATGCTGGCGGAGGAATTTGAGGCATGGCGCGCGTTTTTTGTGTCCTCATCCGCCGGCGCTCACCACACGCGAGGTGCCATTGATGAGCACCCCGATACCCACAGGAGTGCCATTGATGAAGACCCTGCTGCTGATCGCCACCAGCCTGCTCTCTGCCCAGGCGTTTGCCGCCGACACCCTCACCGTCTACACCTACGGCTCCTTCGCCGCCGAATGGGGGCCGGGCCCCAAAATCAAGCAAGCCTTCGAGAAGGAGTGCGGCTGCACCCTCAATCTGGTGCCCCTCGAGGATGGCGTCGCCATCCTCAACCGGCTGCGGCTGGAAGGCCAGCACAGCAAGGCCGACATGGTGCTGGGGCTGGACGATGCCCTCATCAGCGAGGCCAAACAGAGCGGCCTGTTCGCCCCCCATTCCACCAGGCTCGATGGCCTCAAGGTGCCGGGTGGCTGGCAAGACGACACCTTTGTCCCCTATGACTACGGCTACTTCGCCTTCGTCTATGACAGCAACAAGCTCAAGCAGCCCCCCAAGAGCCTGAAGGAGCTGGTGGCGCGCCCCGATATCAAGGTGATCTATCAGGATCCCCGCACCTCCACCCCTGGTCAGGGGCTGATGCTCTGGATGAAGTCGGTCTACGGGGATGAGGCCCCTGCCGCCTGGGCCACGCTTGCCAAAAAGACGGTCACCGTCACCAAGGGGTGGTCAGAGGCCTACGGCATGTTCCTCGACGGCGAGGCGGACATGGTGCTCTCCTACACCACCTCCCCCGCCTATCACCTGATTGCCGAGAGCAAACCCCAGTACCGGGCGGCCGCGTTCGAGGAGGGGCACTACCGCCAGGTGGAAGTAGCGGCCAAGCTCAAGGGCGCCACACAGGGCAAACTGGCTGACCAGTTCCTGCAATTCATGGTGAGCCCCGCCTTCCAGAACGAGATCCCCGGCGGCAACTGGATGTATCCGGTGACAAACGTGGCGCTGCCCAAGGGGTTCGAACAGATGATCACCGTAGCTAAGCCACTCACCTTCAGCTCTGACGAGGTAGCCGCCAACCGCAAGGGGTGGATCCGCGAATGGCTGCAAGCCGTCACCCAGTGAGTTCAGGTCGTCGCACCCTCTGGTGGCTGCCCGGCAGTGCAGCCACCCTGGTCATCCTGCTGCTCTCCATTGGGCCGCTGGTCGCCCTGTTGTGGCAGGCGGGGGCCCTCTCCCCCCGCGCCCTGCTAGGCGATCCCTACCTGCGCCACGTGCTGGGTTTCAGCCTCTGGCAGGCACTGCTCTCCACCCTGCTGAGCCTGGGGCTTGCCATCCCGGTGGCCAGGGCCCTGGCGCGACGCCGTTTCACCGGACGCCGCCTGCTGCTCAAGCTCTTCGGCCTCTCCCTGGTGTTGCCGGTCATCATCGCCATCTTCGGCATGGTGGCGGTGCACGGTCGCCAGGGCTGGCTGCCGCAACTGCTGCACGGCCTGGGCCTGGATCCCGGCAACTACCTCTATGGCCTGTTCGGCATCCTGCTGGCCCATGTCTTCTTCAACATGCCGCTGGCCGCCCGCCTCATTCTGCAGAGCATAGAGAGCATCCCCGAGTCCTCCTGGCGCCTCGCCAGCCAGCTCGGCATGCGCTCCTCCCACATCTTCCGGCTGCTGGAGTGGCCGCTCATCCGCGGCATCTTGCCGGGGCTCGCCAGCCTCATCTTCATGCTCTGCTTCACCAGCTTCACCACAGTGCTGGCGCTCGGGGGCGGCCCCAAGTCCACCACACTGGAGGTGGCTGTCTACCAGGCGCTCCGCTTTGACTTCGATCTCGCCACCGCTGGCGGGCTCGCCCTGGTGCAACTGCTGCTGACCCTGGCCCTGCTCCTGCTGCAACACAAGCTGCAGACCACCCCGGCCAGTCGCCTCACCAGCCGTCGCCCCTGCCTGCGTCCCGACAGACACCAGAAGGGCAGCGCTCTGGTGGATGGCCTGGCCCTGACCATGGGGCTCGCCATCTTCCTGCCGCCCCTGCTGGCCATCGTGGTCGCCGGGTTCAACCCCGGTCTGCTGGCGGCGCTCGGCTCACCCCGGCTGTGGCAGGCAGGGGGGCAGTCCCTGGGCATAGCCCTGGCGGCGGGCTCCCTGGCCACTTTGCTCGGCGCCGGGCTGCTGCTCACCAGCCGCCACCTGAGGGTGCGGGATCGCAAACGGCGGGCCGCCGCCCTGTGGGAGGCCAGCGGTTCCATGATCCTGATGATCCCGGCGGTGGTGCTCTCCACCGGCCTCTTCATCCTGTTCATGCCCTTCACCGACGTCTTTGCCCTGGGCCCCTGGCTGGTGGTGCTGGTCAACGCCCTGATGGCGCTGCCCTATGTGCTGCGCACCCTCTCGGCCCCCATGCAACTGGTGGTGCGCCAGTACGATCGGCTGGCGGACAGCCTGGGGGTGCGCGGCCTGCATCGCCTGCGCCTGGTGGAGTGGCCCCTGCTGCGCCGCCCGCTGGCCCTGGCCATGGCTCTCTCGATGATATTGTCCCTTGGGGATCTCGGGGCCATCGCCATGTTCGGCAGCCAGACCCTCACCACCCTGCCCTGGCTGCTCTATCAGCAGCTCGGTAGCTACCGGCTGACCGAGGCGGCCGCCACCGCCCTGCTGCTGCTCACCCTCTGCTTCTCCCTGTTCTGGCTGGTGGAGCGGGGACTGGGAGGCAGACATGTGGATCACTGATCCCCGGCGGCATTGCCGCCCCCCAGCCCCCAGGATCCGGCCGGGCACGCCCCTGGGGCGCCCCTTGGGGCAGTCACTCACGCTGCCTTTCATCAATTTTTCTTACTTGTTGTTCTATAAAACGACATTCAGGAGCCAAACATGCTGGTAATTGAGGAACTGGTCACCAGTTATCCCGACTGGCAGGTGACCTTCAGTGCGACCTTGCCCAAGGGGGAGATCACCGCCCTCATCGGTCCGAGCGGCGCCGGCAAGTCCACCCTGCTCGGCATGATCGCGGGCTTCGTGCCGGTGGAGTCGGGCACCCTCACCTTCGACGGCCAGGATCTGCTGTCACTGGGCCCCGCCGAGCGCCCGGTCACCACCCTGTTCCAGGATCACAACCTCTTCCTGCACCTGTCGGTGTTCGACAACATCGCCATCGGCCTGCATCCCGGCCTGCGGTTGAATCCGGCCCAGAAAAGGCAGGTGCAGGAGGCCGCTGACAAGGTGGGCCTGGGGGAGATGCTGACGCGCCTGCCGGAGCAGCTCTCCGGCGGCCAGCAGCAGCGGGTGGGGCTGGCCCGCGCCCTGGTGCGGGGCAGGCCGCTGCTGCTGCTGGACGAGCCCTTCTCGGCCCTCGATCCGGCCCTCCGCCGGGAGATGCTGGCGGAGGTCGCCCGCCTCGCCTGCGAGCAGGGCATCACCGTGCTGATGGTCTCTCACAACCCCGAGGATGCCCAGCTCATCGCCGATCAGGTGCTCTTCATCGACGCAGGGCGCATCGCCTTGCAGGGCAAGCCCGATATCCTGCACAGCAGCGATCACCCGGGGCTGCTGCGCTACCTGGGCCGACCGAGAGAGGCATGAGATAGGCGGGATCAAAAAAGGGGAAGCCGTCCGGCTTCCCCTTTCTCATGCAGAGATCCCGTCAAATCAGAGATTTTCCTCGGCGAACGAAGCCAGCCGGCTGCGCACCACCCCGTTCAGGAAGATGTTGGCACTGCCGTCGAAGTCCTTGAACCGCTCGACGATGTAGGTCAGACCCGAGGTCACCGGGCTCAGGTAGTTGGAGTCGATCTGAGCCAGGTTGCCGGAGCAGACGATCTTGGTCCCCTCCCCGCAGCGGGTGATGATGGTCTTGATCTGGGACGCGGTCAGGTTCTGGCACTCGTCCAGCAGCACGAAGGTGTTCTGGATGCTGCGCCCGCGCATGAAGTTGACCGATTTGAACTGGATATTGGCCTTCTCCATGATGTAGCTGAGCGACCCGCTCATGTTCTCGTCCTGCTTGTGCAGCACCTCCAGGGTGTCGGTCACCGCCGCCAGCCAGGGCATCATCTTCTCCTCCTCGGTGCCGGGCAGGAAGCCGATGCTCTCGGCAATTTCCGGGGTATTGCGGGTGACGATCACCTTCTCGTAGATCCCCTTCTCGATCACCAGCTCCAGCGCCGCCGCCATGGCAAGCAGGGTCTTGCCGCAGCCCGCCGGGCCGGTCAGGATCACCAGGTCGATGTGCGGATCCAGCAGGGCATCCAGCGCCATGCCCTGATAGACGTTCTTGGGATGCACCCCCCAGGCCTTGCGGGACATCAGCCGCTCGCGGCCGAGATCTTTCAGGCGGATCTTGTTGCCGTCGTGGCTCAGTACCCGCGCGGCAAAGAAGTTCTCCTCGTCCAGCAGGTACTGGTTGACGTGGACTCCCTCCAGCAGGTTGGCATCGATAACGTGGACCGTATCGCGGCCATGGGTTTCGCTGTCGCACTCGCCGACCCGCTCCCAGAAGCTGCCGGGCACCACCTGGAAGCCCTTGGCGAGCAGGCGGATGTCGTCGATGAGCTGGTCGCTGCGGTAATCCTCCACATGGGCAAGACCTGCTCCCTTGGCCTTGAGGCGCATGTTGATGTCTTTGGTGACCAGCACCACCTGACGCTTCATCTCGTGCTTTTGCAGGTAGAGGGCGGCGTTGATGATGCGGTTGTCCGCCTCCTTGTCGGTGAACACCTCGGCATCCTGGGGCAGATGGTGATCGCTGAAGATGGAGATACGGCCGCTCGCCTCGCCGGCCAGTGCCACTCCTTGCACTATCTGCTCCGGAGTCGCATCGCGGAAGACATCTTCCAGGGCACGGATGGCGATGCGGGCATCACGGCTGACGTCCTTCTGGCGATCCTTGATGTTGTCGAGCTCTTCGAGCACCGTCATGGGGATGAGCACGTCGTGCTCTTTGAAGGAGTAGATGGCGAGGGGTTCGTGAAGCAGAACGTTGGTATCCAGGATAAACAGCTTTCGGTCCGTGTTGTCCATAAGCATCCTCCTTGGCACTGAAGGTGCCACGTGTGTGAATCTCAGATGTCATTGAAACCACACGGCCGTGACAGTTTTATTACCCCCAACGCTACGCCCGAATTTACCGGTGCGCAACAAATCGCTGCCATCATGAGCGTCGTTCGAACATAAAATCAGCAACGAAAAGGCCGGCATGTTGCCGGCCTTTGGTGGCAGTCAGCACCTCAACCGCACTTGGAATCCCCGCAATTGAGACAGGTCATGCAGCCATCCTTTTGCACCAGCGCCTTGGTGTGGCACTTGTAGCAGAGCGCGGCACTGGGTGGGAAACCGCTGCCCGCCGGCTGCTCTTCTGCCTGTTGCTGTGCCTGCAATTGCGCCTGCTTCTCGGCCAGGAACGCCTGCTGGTGCTCGTCCAGCCCGGGCACCTTGAGCATGCCGATCTCGGTGAGATGGGTTTCGATCACGTTGCCAATTTCGGCGATGAGAGAGGGCACATACTTGCCCTTGTTCCAGTAGCCTCCCTTGGGATCGAACACGGAGCGCAACTCCTCCACCAGAAAGGTGACGTCCCCTCCCTTGCGAAACACCGCCGAGATGATGCGGGTCAGCGCCACTATCCACTGATAGTGCTCCAGGCTCTTGGAGTTGATGAAGATCTCGAACGGGCGCCGGGTCTCGTGCACCGTGCCCTCGTTGAGAATGATGTCGTTGATGGTGATGAACAGCGAGTGCTCGGAGACATGCTCCGGCGTCTTCAGCTTGTAGGTGGTGCCCATCAACCGTTCCGGGCGCAGCACGGTTTCATGCATGTGCACCACGTCATCCTGGGGCGTCGGCGCATCTTGCGGCTCATCCCGGGTTTTTACCTTGTAGGCGACGATTTTTCTGTCGATCTTCTTGACCATGTCTCGTCCTCAGAACTTGCCGTAATAGCCTTCTTTCAAGGCGTCATAGAGGTTGGCGGCGGTGTGCAGCTCGCCATCGTATTCGATCTCCTCGTTCCCCTTCGCCGTGATGACGGTGCCATCTTCCAGGGTAAACTCGTAACTGGTGTTCTCCAGATCCTTCTCCTTCACCAGCACGCCCTGGAAGGCGGCCGGGTTGAAGCGGAAGGTGGTACAGCCCTTGAGGCCGGAGTCCGAGGCATAGAGGTAGATATCCTTGAACTGCTCGAACGGAAAATCGGTCGGCACGTTGGCGGTCTTGGAGATGGAGGAGTCGATCCAGCGCTGGGCCGCCGCCTGGATATCCACATGCCCGGTCGGCGTGATGTCGTCCGCGGTGATGAAGTAATCCGGCAGGCGGCTACCTTCCTCCTCGGCATAGGGCATGGCGGCCGGGTTCACCAGCTCGCGATAGGCCAGCAGCTCGAAGGAGTAGACATCCACGCTCTCCTTGCTCTTCTTGCCCGGTTTGATGACATTGCGGCTGTAGTGGTGGGCAAAGCTCGGCTCGATGCCGTTGCTGGCGTTGTTGGCGAGCGACAGGGAGATGGTACCGGTCGGCGCTATGCTGCTGTGGTGGGTGAAGCGTCCGCCCACCTCGGCCAGCTCGGCTACCAGAGCGGGATCCACCTCGGCCACCTGCTGCATATAGCGGCTGTAGCGGGCATGCAACACCTTGCCCTTCACCTTGTCGCCGAGCTTGATGCCATCTGCCGCCATTTCGGGGCGCAGACGCAGCATCTTGCCGGTGACTTCGAACTCCTGCTCCATGATGGGGGCCGGCCCCTTCTCCTTCGCCAGACGCAGAGACTCCTGCCAGCCGGTCATCGCCAGTTCCTGGGAGACCTGTTCGGTGAAGGCGACGGAGGCCGCAGAGCCGTACTTGATGCGCAGCATGGTGAGGGTCGAGCCCAGCCCCAGGAAGCCCATGCCGTGGCGACGCTTGGCGGTGATCTCCTCGCGCTGCTTGGCCAGCGGCAGCTGGTTTATCTCCACCACGTTGTCGAGCATGCGGGTAAAGATGGCCACCACCTTGCGAAACGCGGGCCAGTCGAAGGCGGCCTGCTCGGTGAAGGGATCGCGCACGAAGGTGGTCAGGTTGACCGAGCCCAGCAGGCAGGCCCCATAGGGCGGCAGAGGCTGTTCACCGCAGGGGTTGGTGGCACGGATCTCTTCGCAGAACCAGTTGTTGTTCATCTGGTTCACCTTGTCGATCAGGATGAAACCGGGCTCCGCATAGTCGTAGGTAGAGGTCATGATGACGTTCCACAGCTTGCGCGCGGGCAGGGTCTTGTAGACCTTGCAGGCCACCTGGCCCAGCTCGTTGATCACCACACCCTCCTTGTTGGGCCAGTCCGCCCAGACCACCCTCGCTGGGTCATCCAGCGCGATGCCATCCTGCTCCACCTCCTTGGCGGTGTAGGGGAAGATCAGTTGCCAGGGGGCATCCTCCTTCACCGCACTGACGAACTCTTCCGTGATGAGCAGGGAGAGGTTGAATTGACGCAGGCGACCATCCTCCCGCTTGGCCTGGATGAACTCGACGACATCGGGGTGACGGATATCCATGGTGCCCATCTGGGCGCCACGACGGCCACCGGCAGAGGAGACGGTAAAGCACATCTTGTCGTAGATATCCATGAAGGAGAGCGGCCCGGAGGTATAGGCCCCCGCTCCCGAAACGAAGGCTCCGCGCGGTCGCAGGGTTGAAAAATCATAACCGATGCCGCAACCCGCCTTCAGGGTCAGCCCCGCCTCGTGCACCTTGCCGAGGATATCGTCCATCGAATCCTCAATGGTGCCGGAGACGGTGCAGTTGATCGTGGAGGTCGCCGGCTTGTGCTCAAACGCCCCGGCGTTGGAGGTGATACGGCCCGCTGGAATGGCACCATTGCGCAGAGCCCACAGGAAGGGTTCATACCAGGTGTCGGGTTCGCGCTCCTGCGCAGCCAGCGCGCGAGCGACACGCTGGTAGGTCTCGTCGATGGAGCCGTCGATGGGGGCGCCATCCTTGCTCTTGAGACGATACTTGCTGTCCCAGATCTCGAGAGACGTCTCCTGCAGAGGGATCTGGCGGCTGGCGGTGACGCCCTCCAGTACCGGAATGGATTTAGCCATGGTCAATCAACCTCCTGTGAATGGGGCAATATCGTGACAAGAACACTACCAGTAGTAAATTTAAGAACTTAAAACACAATATGTTGTGATTCATCCGTCGTAAGGGCGCCGATTCTATCCTAAAAAAATGCCCCGGCCAGCAGATTTCTGGGCCAGGGCATTTAACCGGTTCAATTTCCGAGAGATTTAAAGCGAGAGACTATCTCAGGGTTTCTTGACGTATACGCTCGGTGTCTCACCCGCCATATTCAGATAGAACTCATAGACGCCATCCGCCTCGGGCGAGAACTTCATGTCCTCATACTTGGAGCACGGGTTGACCGGTACAGGTTCCCCGCCGAGCACGGCAACGCCATCGCTCGGGCTCTTGTAACCGAAGTTGGTGCCACAACTCCAGCCGGAGTCGGCAAACTTGAACTTGTAAGGAGCCCACTCTTTCTTGAGCGTCCCCTTGGCCATGTAGAGCTTGTCGGCAACCTTGACGACCTTGCTTTCGTCGGTGGCCATCCAGTCGTTCATCTCACCACGCAGGTAGATGGACTTGCCGCCGAAGTCACTGTTGTCCGCCGCCGCCTGCTCTGCACCACCATTGGATGCGCAACCGCCTAATACCAGGGTTCCCGCCGCCAGCATCATCGTTACTGTTCTTTTGAACATGTGTCCATTCCTCAAATTATTGTGATTCCTTGGTCCATCGATGTGGACCCGGGAATTAAACCAGAGCAGGCATGACAAGAAAGGTAGAAGCATCACATTCTGTGCTTTTTATATCCAGAATGCAGGCTTTCGAATAGATATTGAACAGAGACAGGCCACAAACACGTCGATATTGGCTGGGATGATGAATGCGAGTATCAGAAAACACGGCGGGAGACCGCACCATAGTGCCCGCTTACCCTCCAGTGAGGGCTGAATTTCAGGCAATAAAAAACCCCGCTCGAGTGAGCGGGGTTTCTTGTATTGGGTGCCTGGCAGTGTCCTACTCTCGCA
>NZ_JBFOCP010000054.1:0-2092 GCF_040907855.1 Aeromonas sp. s4
CTGGCGAGCCAGACCGACTCCATCGGCAGCATCCTCGACACCATCCGCAGCATCTCGGAGCAGACCAACCTGCTGGCCCTCAACGCCGCCATCGAGGCCGCCCGCGCCGGCGAGCAAGGCCGTGGCTTCGCCGTGGTGGCCGACGAGGTGCGCAACCTCGCCAGCCGCTCCGCCGCCTCCACCGCCGAGATCCAGGGCATGATCAACAGCCTCCAGGAGCAGAGCGCCCGCGCCGTCAGCGCCATGGCCCAGGGCCGCAACCAGAGCCTGCGGGTGGTGACCCAGGCCGACGAGGCCAACGGCGCCCTCGACCAGATCACCGGGCACATAACCCAGATCAGCGACATGAACATCCAGGTCGCCACCGCCACCGAAGAGCAGTCCAGCGTGGTCGGGGAGATCAACCGCAACGTGGAGGACATCAACCAGCTCACCATGGAGACCGCCGACATCGCCCACCAGTTGACCGAGTCCAGCCGCAGCCTGCAACAGCTCTCCGGCGAGCTCGACAAGCTGGTCGGCAACTTCCGGTTATAAGATGAAAGGGCGCTGCGGCGCCCTTTTTTCACCGGGTCGACAGGGAATACCGACCCCCATGACGGCGAACCGTCATGACAAGCCGCTACAGTAGCGACACAGCAACACACCAAGGAGTCAACATGCTGGCAGGCAACCTCACCATCAAAACCCAACTGATCCTGGCCGTCACCGTGCCCTGTCTCGCCCTGCTGCTGGTTGGCGCCGCCAGTCTGCGCAGCATGGACAACATCAGGCAGCAGGCCGAAGAGCTGTTCCAGAATACTGCCACCCCCATGCGGGCCATGGCGGAAGTGGCCTCCCGCATCCCGCGCATGCGCGTCGGCATCGACATGATGCTGTTGCAAGACACCTCCCTGCGCGACGAAAAGGGGGTGCTGACCCGGGTCAAGGAGACCCGCGAGGAAGACATTCCCGAGATGCGCCAGGCCATGGAGCAGGCCGTCAAGGCTCAGGTCGATCCGGACGCCCGGGCCAAGGCCCAGACCCTGCTCGATCAATTCACCCGGGTGGAGCGGGAGGAGCTGACTCCCATGTTGCAGGCGCTCTCTGACAACAAGATGGACGAGGCACGCGCCATCTACCGGGATCGCTACAGCCAGAGCTACGGGGTCATGCGCAAGGGCGCCAATGAGCTGCTCGACGGGTTGATAGGTCAGGCCCAGCATCGCAACGACCTGAGCGAAAACAGCTATGACAGCGGTCGTACCCAGATGATCGCCATCATCGTCATCGCCATCGCCATCTCGCTGCTCGTCTCGACCCTCATCCTCATCGGGCTGCGCCGCCGGGTCTCCTTCCTGCAATCCCATATTGGCGAAGTGGCCCGCCACCTCGCCCTCGACAGCCGCGCCAGTCTCACCGGCAAGGACGAGCTGGCCGAGATTGCCCACAGCTTCAACCAGTTCGTGACCCGGATCCACGGGGCCATCGTGCAGGTGGCGAGCAACTCCCGCCAGGTAGCCGCCACCGCCAGCGAAGTGGCTGCCAAGGCCCAGCTCACCCAGCATAACTGCACCGCCCAACGGGATCGCACCGTCCAGGTCGCCACCGCCATCCACGAGATGGGGGCCACCGTCACCGAGATCGCCGGCAATGCGTCTCTCGCCGCCGACGTCGCCAAGCAGGCCAACGAGCAGGCCGATGCGGGGGCCCAGGTCGTCGCCCAGGCCCGTCACGGCATCGTCGGCCTCTCCGGTGAAATCGAACAGGTCGCCGGGGTCATCGAGTCCCTGGCGAGCCAGACCGACTCCATCGGCAGCATCCTCGACACCATCCGCAGCATCTCGGAGCAGACCAACCTGCTGGCCCTCAACGCCGCCATCGAGGCCGCCCGCGCCGGCGAGCAAGGCCGTGGCTTCGCCGTGGTGGCCGACGAGGTGCGCAACCTCGCCAGCCGCTCCGCCGCCTCCACCGCCGAGATCCAGGGCATGATCAACAGCCTCCAGGAGCAGAGCGCCCGCGCCGTCAGCGCCATGGCCCAGGGCCGCAACCAGAGCCTGCGGGTGGTGACCCAGGCCGACGAGGCCAACGGCGCCCTCGACCAGATCACCGG
>NZ_JBFOCP010000055.1:0-14397 GCF_040907855.1 Aeromonas sp. s4
ATAAAAAAACGGCCCGTTCGGGCCGTTTTGCATGGGGTGGTTCATCGGTCAGAGGATGAGACCACCGAAGAAGAAGCCGAGCGCTACTGCCATGGCGATGGTGGCCACACCCGGGATGAAGAAGGGGTGGTTGAACACGGCCTTGCCGATGCGGGTGGAGCCGGTGTCGTCCATCTCGACCGCGGCCAGCAGGGTCGGGTAGGTCGGCAGCACGAACAGGGCGCTCACGGCGGCGAAGGAGGCGATGGCCGCCAGCGGGCTGACACCCAGTGCCAGGGCGGCAGGCATCAGGGCCTTGGTGGTGGCGCCTTGCGAGTAGAGCAGCATGGAGGAGAAGAACAGCACCACGGCCAGCAGCCAGCTGTATTGGCTCAGC
The DNA here is from genome assembly GCF_040907855.1 of Aeromonas sp. s4. Lineage (NCBI taxonomy): Bacteria > Pseudomonadati > Pseudomonadota > Gammaproteobacteria > Aeromonadales > Aeromonadaceae > Aeromonas > Aeromonas sp. s4. The sequence goes on from NZ_JBFOCP010000055.1 coordinate 377, forward strand.
AGATCGCCGGCGAACGCCTGGATCTCGACCATGTTGCCCTTCACGAAGACGTTGCCCAGCCAGGCCACGCCCAGCACGCAGATACAGGCGGACATACCGGACTTGAAGGTCGGCATGTTGGTGATCTGGGCCGCGTCCAGTTTGCAGAACAGTACCATCAGGGTGGCGGCGGAGAGCATGATGCCCATGATGGCGCCATCGCGGGGGATCGGCGGGCTGCTGATGAGGCCGACGTTGCCGGAGATGGCGGTGGCATAGGCCATCACGGCCACGATGGAAGCGACGAAGATGCCGACGGAGAGCTTGGCATAAGGCTTGATCTCAACCTGGCTGGTACCGCGCAGCTTGATGAGTCCCTTGGCTTTGCGCTCCAGATAGACTTCGTCCTGATCCAGCGGCTTGCCCAGCAGGTTGGCGATGAAGGCCCCCAGCAGACAGGCGATGAAGCTGGACGGGATGCAGATGGCCAGCAGGGTCAGGTAGTCGACGCCAAGCGGCTCCAGCATGCCGGAGAAAGCGACCACGGCTGCCGAGATGGGGGAGGCGGTGATGGCAATCTGGGAGGCAACGACCGCGATGGAGAGCGGACGAGAGGGGCGAATGCCCTGCTCCTTGGCCACTTCGGCGATCACCGGCAGGGTGGAGAAGGCGGTGTGACCGGTACCGGCCAGCATGGTCATCAGGTAGGTGACGACCGGCGCGGCGAAGGTGATGTGCTTGGGATTCTTGCGCAGGGCTTTTTCGGCCAGGTGCACCAGATAATCCATCCCGCCAGCCAGCTGCATACAGGCAATGGCGCAGATGACGGACGCGATGATCATGATCACGTCCCACGGGAGATAGGTCACCAGCTGATCGCTCGGGATGGGCATGCCCAGCCCCCAGGTCAGCACCAATACCCCCAGACCACCGGCAAAGCCGATACCTATGCTGCCTATCCGGGCCCCCAGATAGATAGCGGCGAGCACCACAAGTAACTCGATTCCAATCATAGCGAACACTCCATTTTCCAGTTTTTTTTAGGTTTTATTAGGCTGAAAAGCCAATTCCCGATGGGGCTGTGGGGAGACCGCTCGGGAATTGACTTTAAATGGGCCGGGATAACCCCGGCCCATCTGCTCGCTTATACGGTGGCTTCGCGGGTGTAACGCTTGGCTTTGTATTGCGGGTTCATCAGGTTCTCGATGGAGAGGATCTCGTCCAGCTGTTCGGCGGTCAGCAGGCCGCGTTCCAGCACGACTTCGCGGACGTTCTTGCCGGTCTGGGCACAGATCTTGCCGACGATATCGCCTTCATGGTGACCGATGAAGGGGTTCAGGTAGGTCACGATGCCGATGGAGTTCAGCACGTGGTTCATGCAGATGTCCGGGTTGGCGGTGATGCCTTCCACGCACTTCTCGCGCAGGGAGATGCAGGCTTTTTCCATCAGGCTCAGGGATTCGAACATGGCCTGACCAATCACCGGCTCCATGACGTTCAGCTGCAGCTGACCGGCCTCGGCGGCGAAGGTGATGGTGACGTCGTTGCCGAATACCTTGAAGCAGGACTGGTTGACCACTTCCGGAATGACCGGGTTGACCTTGGCCGGCATGATGGAGGAGCCAGCCTGCATTTCCGGCAGGTTGATCTCTTTGAGCGCGGTGCGCGGGCCGGAGGAGAGCAGACGCAGGTCATTACAGATCTTGGAGAGCTTCATGGCCAGGCGCTTGACCGCACCGTGCAGCATCACATAGGCGCCGCAGTCGGAGGTCGCTTCGATGAGGTCTTCTGCCGGCACGTAGGCACGACCGGTGATCTCGGCCAGACGCTTGATGGCAAGACCGGAGTACTCGGGCGGGGTGTTCAGACCGGTACCGATGGCGGTGGCGCCCAGGTTCACTTCCAGCAGCAGCTCCTGGCAACGCTTGATGGATTTGATCTCTTCACGCAGGGTGACGGCGAAGGCGTGGAACTCCTGACCCAGGGTCATGGGCACGGCGTCCTGCAACTGGGTACGGCCCATTTTCAGGATATGTTTGAATTCCTTGGCTTTGACATCGAAGGCGGCGATGAGGGCTTCCAGAGCGTGCAGGGTGGTGTCGGTGCTGTTGACCACGGCCACGCGGAAACCGGTGGGGTAGGCATCGTTGGTGGACTGGCACTTGTTGACGTGATCGTTGGGGTTGATGACGTCGTAGCGACCCTTTTCAAGTCCCATCAGCTCGAGGGCGATGTTGGCCAGCACTTCGTTGGTGTTCATGTTGACGGAGGTACCGGCGCCGCCCTGATAGACATCGACCGGGAACTGATCGAAGCACTTGCCGGTGTTCAGCATCAGGTCGCAGGCTTCGACAATCTTGTCTGCGATCTCGGGACGGATGGTGCCCAGCTCACCGTTGGCCAGTGCAGCCGCCTTCTTGGTCAGGACCATGCCACGAACAAACTCGGGAACGTCAGAAATCTTCTGAGTGCTGATCTTGAAGTTTTCAACAGCGCGCAGGGTGTGCACGCCGTAGTAGAGGTCGTTGGAAACTTCTTTGGTGCCCAGCAGGTCTTCTTCAATGCGGACGTTCTTGATGTCGCTCATTGTTATGCCTCAGAAATCAAATAAATGGAAACGATCCTCACCGAGTGGTCGCGATTTCCCTACGCACATTTCATCCTGAAGCACCACACATCGGGTGGGGCAGTTGGGAGCCAGTTGCTCCCTGTGCAATGACTGGTGTTGATGTTACCCCAATTGAGGTATCCGGTATTAGACCTGGATCACTAAATTTGAGGCAACCTCAAATTTCTTGTGGTCATTAAACAGATATTGCAATCGGGCGATTAACTTTGACAGAACAACCACCTCAATCCCAGTTGGGCGGACAAATATTTATCCGTATTCCGGGGCCTGCGGCAGGAGAGGCTTGAAAAATGATCAACCAGCCCCATTTTAATGTCAGAAGACCTGAACCCGGCGCGCCAGCATCAGCGATGTGCGGCTGCCGACCGGACACCCCGGGTCCATTCATTCATCGCTCCGAGGTTGCTATGGGCAAGTTGTTACTGTTGTTGGTCGGGCTGGTATTGCTGGAGCTCACCGTCATGATCAAGGTGGGCTCCGTGATCGGGGCCTTGCCGACCGTTGGCTTGCTGGTGCTGACTGCCGTGCTGGGATCGTCGCTGGTGCGCAGCGAGGGGATCAAGACCCTGCTCACTGCCCAGCAGAAGATGCAGCTGGGGGAGATGCCCGGCCGCGAGGTGATGGGGGGCATGATGCTGGCGCTGGCGGGCTTGCTGCTGATTATCCCGGGATTTGTGAGCGATATTGTCGGCATCCTGTTGCTGCAGCCCTGGCTGCGCAACATGCTGGCGGACAAGCTGATTGGCAGCAATCAGTTCAGGATGCAGATGGGGGGCTTCCAGGCTCGCCAGCAGCCGTTCGAGCCGGGTCCCGGCGATGACAGGCCCGGACAATCCACGCGAGGGGGTGGCAACACCATCGAAGGGGAGTTCGAACGCAAAGAGTAATCGCGAGCCTCGGGCTGTGCCGTCAGGATCTCCCCTGATGGCACAGCCGCTCGAATCTGTGGCGGGCATACCCCCATGCCAGCAATCCGGCGGCCAGGTTCGCCAGCAGCATCCCCAGATAGATCCCCTGTTCTCCCCCCAGTTTTGCCCCCAGCCAGGCCCCTGGCAGCAAGAAGACAAACAGTCTGATGCCGTTTATCAGCAGTGACACCGCCGATGCCCTGACGCCGTTGAGCGCCGAGGCCAGCAGCATCACCATGCCCTGAAAGCCGTAGCCGATGGGGACCAGATGCAGATAGAGCACGATGAGGCGCACCACTTGCGGATGATCGCTGAACAGATCGGCGATGAAGGGGGCGAGAAGCCAGGTCAGCACGTAGACCCCAAGCTGGAACAGCAGGGCGAAGCGCATGCAGAGCAGCAGGGCGGCCTTGGCTCGGGCCGGATTCCCGGCGCCGCAGTTCTGCGAGATGAAGGGGGCCAGCACGGAAGAGAGCGCCATCATCACGATGAGCAGCAAGGCCTCGACCCGGGATGCCGCGCCGTAGGCGGCGACCACCTCGGTTCCGAGCCCGGCGAAAATGATCATCAACACGGCGTTGGCCAGTGGGTTGAGCATGTTGGTAAACGATGCGGGCACAGCCACATGGAGCAGGGCGCGCCAATGGGCCAACAGCTGAGGGCGGGGAGAGAGGCGCCAGGTCAGCAGCGTCTCCCGCTTGCGCAGCAGATGGAGGCTGATCAGCATGGCCATCAACCAGGAGAGGGAAGTGGCGATGGCGGCTCCCCGAATGCCCCACTCGGGGAAGGGGCCCGGCCCGAAGATGAGCAGAGGATCCAGCACGCCGTTGACCAGACCGGCGACCCCCATCACCAGACTGGGGGTCTTGGTATCCCCCGTGGTCCGGATGGCCGCATTGCCGACCATGGGCACGACCAGCATGGGGACGGTCAGATACCAGATGAGCATGTAATCGTGGATGAGGGAGATGAGCTCGGGGCTGGCCCCCAGCAGGGTGAACAGAGGGGTAATGGTCATTGCCCCCAGTCCGGCAAGCAGACTCACCAGGATGACGGCAAGGAACAGGCAGTCTGTGGTGATGCGGGCGGCCTCGTCATGGCGACCCTGCCCCAGGGCATGACCGAGCAGGGCGCACAGACCCGCTCCCAGCCCCATGGTCAGGGAGGTGACGACAAAGGTGACCGGGAAGGTGAAGCTGATGGCGGCCAGCGCCTGGGTACCCAGCATGCCGATGAAGAAGGTATCGACCAGGTTGAAGGCGAGGATGGCGATGATGCCCAGGATCATGGGGCCCGTCATGCGCAGCAGCATGGGTGTCATGGGGGCGGTCAGCATGGGGTTGGGTCGGCTCAAGGCAGAGTCTCTAGGTGCTTTGGGCCTGAATGCTGGCCGTCTCCATCCGCCTTCCTGATTGGGGATGGGTGATCCATCGAAGGTGTTCATAGTACGTGAAAATATTTTTTTTGTATTTGCCCTTGAAGGGCTAGCCCTGTTGCCCCAGATCAGGGACATGACAAATTTGGCCGATTGCGGCCATTCCTCAAGCAACACAGAGACTCATTTTGGGAGAGTTATCGATGAAAATTCGTCCACTGCACGACCGCGTCATCATCAAGCGCATCGAAGCTGAAGCCAAATCCGCTGGCGGCATCGTCTTGACTGGCACTGCGGCCCAGAAGTCCACCCGTGGTGAAGTTCTTGCCGTGGGGACTGGTCGAATTCTGGACAATGGGGATGTCAAAGCACTGGCCGTCAAGGTGGGTGACAAGGTGATCTTCAACGAAGGCTACGGCGTGAAGACCGAAAAGCTGGATGGTCAGGACGTACTGATCCTGTCCGAGACCGACATCCTGGCGATTGTCGAAGAGTAATCACCCTCCCTCTTTTCCCGAATTGATTTAAGGATTGAAGAACATGGCAGCTAAAGAAGTTAAGTTTGGCAACGAAGCTCGCATCAAAATGCTGGAAGGCGTCAACATCCTGGCCGATGCCGTCAAGGTGACCCTGGGCCCGAAAGGCCGCAACGTGGTGCTGGACAAGTCCTTCGGCGCCCCGACCATCACCAAGGATGGCGTCTCCGTAGCCCGTGAAATCGAACTGGAAGACAAGTTCCAGAACATGGGTGCCCAGATGGTCAAGGAAGTCGCTTCCAAGGCCAATGACGCCGCCGGTGACGGTACCACCACTGCCACCGTACTGGCTCAAGCCATCGTCAACGAAGGCCTGAAGGCCGTTGCTGCCGGCATGAACCCCATGGATCTGAAGCGTGGTATCGACAAGGCCGTTGTGGCTGCCGTTGCCGAGTTGCAAGCTCTGTCCACTCCCTGCGCCGACAACAATGCCATCGCCCAGGTAGGCACCATCTCCGCCAACTCCGACGAGAAGGTCGGCAAGCTGATTGCCGAAGCCATGGACAAGGTCGGCCGTGACGGCGTCATCACCGTGGAAGACGGTCAGGGCCTGGACGACGAGCTGGCGGTGGTAGAAGGCATGCAGTTCGACCGCGGCTACCTCTCCCCTTACTTCGTGAACAAGCCGGAAACCGGCTCCGTCGAGCTGGATGATCCCTTCATCCTGCTGGTGGACAAGAAAGTCTCCAACATCCGCGAAATGCTGCCGGTGCTGGAAGGTGTGGCCAAGGCGGGCAAACCGCTGATCATCGTGGCCGAAGACGTGGAAGGCGAAGCGCTGGCGACCCTGGTGGTCAACACCATGCGTGGCATCGTGAAAGTGGCCGCCGTCAAGGCGCCGGGCTTCGGTGATCGCCGCAAGGCCATGCTGCAGGATATCGCCATCCTGACCGGTGGTACCGTGATCTCCGAAGAAGTGGGCATGGAGCTGGAAAAAGCGACCCTGGAAGATCTGGGCCGTGCCAAGCGCATCGTCATCACCAAAGAGAACACCACCATCATCGATGGCGTGGGTGATGCTGCCCTGATCGAAAGCCGCGTGGCCCAGATCCGTCAGCAGATCGAAGAGACCTCTTCCGATTACGACCGTGAGAAGCTGCAAGAGCGCGTGGCCAAGCTGGCCGGCGGTGTTGCCGTGATCAAGGTGGGTGCTGCCACTGAAGTTGAAATGAAAGAGAAGAAAGCCCGTGTTGACGATGCCCTGCACGCCACTCGCGCAGCCGTGGAAGAAGGCGTGGTTGCCGGTGGTGGTGTAGCGCTGGTGCGCGTTGCTGCCAAGCTGGCCTCCCTGCGTGGTGACAACGAAGACCAGAACGTCGGCATCAAGGTTGCCCTGCGCGCCATGGAAGCCCCGCTGCGTCAAATCGTCATCAACGCTGGCGAAGAAGCCTCCGTCATCGCCAATGCCGTGAAGAACGGTGAAGGCAACTACGGTTACAACGCCTACACCGAACAGTACGGCGACATGCTGGCCATGGGTATCCTGGATCCGACCAAGGTAACCCGTTCTGCCCTGCAGTTCGCCTCGTCCGTCGCTGGCCTGATGATCACCACAGAGTGCATGATCTCCGAGCTGCCGAAGAAAGATGCACCTGCCATGCCTGATATGGGTGGCATGGGCGGTATGGGTATGATGTAATCCCGTCAAGTCATCAAACGGCTCGCTTTTGCGGGCCGTTTTTTTTAGTGCTACTAAGCTGAAGTTGTTGATAGTGAAATGATCTGAGGTGAACATGCGATACTTAGGGCTTCTCCCGTTACTCCTTTCCCTGGCCTTGCCGGGCATGGCGCAGGCGACACCACAGGGGCCGGTCATTCTCAAGGTGACGGGGAATCTGGACCCTGCCGATCCGGCAGATGGAGAGGTGCTGTTCGATATGGCCATGATCCAGGCGCTGCCGCAGCATGAGGTGGTGACGAGCAATCCCTGGGTGGACAAACCGCACAAATACGTGGGGCCGAAACTGGCGGACGTGCTGACTGAGGTGAAGGCCAACGGCAAGAGCATCACGCTCACCGCCCTGAACAGTTTCCAGATCCGGATCAACTGGGATAAGGTCAAGCAATACGATCCTATCCTGGCCTGGCAGGATGACGGGATGACCATGCGGGTACGTGACAAGGGGCCGCTCTGGTTTATCCTGCCACTGGATCAGCATCCCGAACTCAGGCGTTCCGAGTTCACCGACATGATGATCTGGCAACTGAGTGCGATCGACATTCAGCAGTAAAAACGGTGGTTTACGGGAGTACTGGGTGAAAGCGAAGACCAGGGCCTGGCCCTTACTCGGCGTTCTTTATCTATCCATTCTGTTGTTCACGGGTAGCACCCTCTATTGCCTGGTGCAGATACAAAATGCGACCCGGGTGATGGAGAAGTACACCTATGACGTCTCTTGGGCATTGATGCAGTTGCAGCTCGAGCTGGGCCGCTTTCTCAATGCCGTCGAGATTTACCACTATGGTGGCATAGACCAGGAAGCCCTGCTGCTCCGCTATGACATTCTCTGGAGTCGTACCCCCATCCTCCTGAGCGGCCAATTGAGAAAAAGCCTCGCGGACAATCCGAAGACGCTGCGGCTGGTGAAACTGACCGAAAGCAGTATCCGCAAGCTGGAGCCTGATTTGGTCAGGCTCAAACCGGGGACGCCGGATTACCAGCAAGTCATGATGACACTGGCGCCCTTGCAGGAACCCCTCTCTTACTCTCTTGCTTCTGTCATGCAGAACAACATCAACGTCTATACGGGCAACGACGCGCGTTTTGGCCAGTTGCGCAATGCCCTGTTGTTCATGGTGTCGGGGCTGGTGGTGTCCGTCATTCTGCTCAGCGGCCTGCTGGTGCGAGAAGCCAGGCGCCATTTCAGGACCGCTAGGATCGATCCCCTCACCGGGCTCGCCAACCGGCTGGCGCTGCTGGAAAAGATGGATGCCTATGTCACCCGTGACACCTCCTTCGGACTGGTGCTGGTCGACATCAACGACTTTCGTGATATCAACAGCAAGTTTGGCTACAACACAGGGGACCTCCTGCTGCAGGAGGTGGCAAAGCGGCTGCGCGCCCTGTGCGAAAACGGGGAGTGGGTGGCGCGTTTGGGGGGAGATCAGCTTGCCATGCTGCAACGGGAGGGGAGCGATCTTCGTCAGGTCAGGGAGCTCGTGGCCAGAGTGCTCCACTCCATCAAGCAAGACATCATCATCGACAACTACCCTTTCCGGCTTGAGGTCGGTATTGGTATCGCCTTCTTCCCGACCGACAGCAACCAGACCCAGGAGTTGCTCAGCCGGGCGGAGCAGGCCCTCTCTCACAGCCGCAAGACCCATGTTCCCTATGTCATCTATGACAGTTCCCTGCTCAACGAGACGGCCAGGCGCAAGCATCTTGCGTCTGACATGGTGATGGCGCTGGAGCACAATGCTCTCGAGCTCTATTACCAGCCCATCGTCAATCTGGAAAGTGGCCGCTGTGAAGCCGTGGAGGCGCTGCTGCGCTGGCGCCATCCCGAGCTTGGCTTTATTCCCCCCAACGAGGTGATCCAGGTGGCGGAAGAGTTCCAGCTGGCCGAGAAACTGGGTGGCTGGGTATTGAATACCGCATGTGAACAACTGCATCAGTGGCAGCACCTGGGTTTGGTGGACTTGCAGATGTGCGTGAATATCTCCCCGGGCATGTACCAGCGCAACCTGCTGAAGCTGGTGGCCAGAGCGCTGATGGAGCACCATATCCCTGCATCCAGCCTGGTGCTGGAGGTGACGGAAGACACCACCATGCGCGAGGTCAAGAACTCGCTGCAGTTGATGCAGGATCTCAGCCAGCAGGGGGTACATCTGGCCCTTGACGACTTCGGCACCGGCTACTCCTCCCTCAGCTATCTGCAGAAGCTGCCGGTGAGCAAGGTGAAGATAGACAGGTCCTTCATTCAGGGTATCGACACCTCCATCGAGGCGGCCGAACTGGTCGCCAACATCTGCCGTATGGGCTCCATGCTTGGCAAGAAACTGGTATGTGAAGGGATCGAGACCCAGGGGCAGCTCGATGTGCTGCGCTCATTGACCGACATACATCTGTATGGGCAGGGATATCTGTTCAGTCGCCCGGAGCATGCTGAAAAGGCCTATCAGACATTGCTGGAGATGGAAGAGCGCTGGTTGGCCCGGCGCTCGCCGGACAAGGCATATCTGCGTTGAACGATATGGCTCATGTCTCACCGGTCCCGGCCGATAGTCTCTTGGCAGGAGGTACACAATGGATATTTCTAGTTCTGCAAATGCGTCGTTCGGTTCTGCACTGATGGTGGCCAGCCTGGCCAAAAAGCAGCAGACCCAGGAAGGCGAATCCGCACTGAAACTGCTGGAAACAGCAGCGCAATCCGCTCCGGCAGCGCCGACATCGGCCAGCGCTTCCCTCGGAAGCAAGATCGATATCCGCGTCTGAGCGATAAAAAAGCCCCCATCTCTCGATGGGGGCTTTCTTTTTATTGGGCTGTTACCTGTCAGGCTCAGACCGGGAAAGGGGCCGGTGCCTCGAAGGTCATCCGCTCGCCGCTGCGGGGGTGGCTGATGGTCAGGCTGGCAGCATGAAGATAAAGGTGCGGTGCAGCCGTCAGCGCATCCGGGTTGGCGTAGAGGTTGTCGCCGAGGATGGGGTGACCCAGCTCCAGCATGTGTACCCGCAACTGATGGGAGCGACCGGTAATCGGGGTCAGCTTGATCAGGCTGTTGCCGTTCTCCACCTTCAGTTTTTGCCACAGGGTCAGGGCATGACGCCCCTCCTCAAAATCCACCTTCTGCTTCGGCCGGTTGGGCCAGTCGACGCAGAGCGGCAGATCCACTTCACCCGCATCCAGCGCCGGTTCACCCCACACCCAGGCGAGGTAGTGCTTCTCGGTCTCCCGCTCTCGGAATTGCCGGCTCAGCTCCCGGTGGGAGTTGGGGGTGAGCGGGATCACCAGCACGCCGGTAGTCGCCATGTCGAGGCGATGGGCAGCCGCCGCTTTGGGGTGCTGCTGCTTGACCCGATGGAGCACGCTGTCTTCATTCTCGGGGCCGCGTCCGGGGACGCTCAGCAGGCCAGTGGGCTTGTTGACCACCATGATGTCCTTGTCCTTGAACAGGATATCGAGCCAGGGTTCCAGGGGCGGTGAGTATACAAACATAGCGTCTCGCATCTTTGGTCAAAGCGGGGGCAAGCCCCCATTAGTTATGGATTACCACGATAAAAGTGCATGGCAGCCAACTCGCGTTGGGTTTGACCATTTCACCGTTTTATCAGTTATGGGTAACCACAATAAAGCGGATGGCATCCAGCTTGAGCTGGGTCTGGTCGATCAGGTGGTGCAATTCTGCCTGCAGATTGCGCAGATATTCCAGCTCGCTGTCGCGCACGTTCGGGTTGACCGCCTTGAGTGCCTCCAGCCTGTCCAGATCCTGTTGCAGGGTCTGCGCCATCTGGGCACGGGCCTTGTCGACAATCCCGGCCTTCAGCTCTTCGGCAATGACCTCGCCCTTGCCAATCAGGCCGTGGATCATCGGCTGGGATGCGGTAACCAGCTTGCTGCCAAGGTGGCGGTTGACCGGTGTCAGCTGGCGGTTGAAGGCATCAAACGCCACTTTCTCGCCCAGATTCTGGCCGTTCTTGTCCATCAGCAGGCGGATCGGTGTCGGCGGCATGAAGCGGTAGAGCTGGGGATGAGCCGCCGACTCGGCAACGAAGATAAGCTCCAGCAGGATGGACCCCACCGGCAGCGCCTTGTTCTTGAGCAGAGCCACCGAGGTGGCACCGATCTCGGAACCCAGGATCAGGTCGATACCGCCGCGCATCATGGGGTGATCCCAGGAGAGCAGCGCCATGTCATCCCGCGACAGGGCGGTGTTGCGATCGAAGGTGATGGTCATGCCGTCTTGCGGCAGGCCCGGGAAGCTCGGCACCAGCATGTGATCCCCGGGAGTCAGCACCAGCGCATTTTCACCACGATCATCCTGGTTGACGCCGATCTCGTCGAACATCTTGAGAGCGAAGGAGATCATGCCGGTGTCGTCATCTTCGGCGGCGAGCTTGTCGACCAGCTGCTGGGCGGCGGTGCCACCGCTGGAGTGGATTTCCAGCAGGCGATCGCGACCCTGTTCCAGTCGGGCCTTGAGCGGCTCATGCAGTTCGCGGGTCTTGACCAGCAGGGCGTCGAGGGGGCCCTGCTCGCCGGTGTTGGCGGCCAGCAGCTCGAACAGCTCGTCACGTACCGCTTCGAACACCGGGCGGGCCGTCGGGCAGGTCTGCTCGAATGCATCCAGACCATCGTGATACCAGAGCTGCAGGGCGCGCTGGGCAGTACCTTCCAGATAGGGGACGTGGATCTCGACGGTATTCTGCTGACCGATACGGTCCAGTCGGCCGATACGCTGTTCCAGCAGATCCGGATTGAGGGGCAGATCGAACAGCACCAGATGGCTGGCAAACTGGAAGTTGCGGCCTTCTGAGCCGATCTCGGAGCAGAGCAGCACCTGAGCGCCCCCCTCAGCTTGAGCGAAATAGGCGGAGGCCTTGTCCCGCTCGAGGATCGACATCCCTTCGTGGAACACGGCGCCACGGATCCCTTCACGGGTGCGCAGCGCCTCCTCCAGCGCGATGGCGGTGGCTGCTTCGGAGCAGATCACCAGCACCTTCTGCTGACGGGCTGATAGCAGCAGCTCCAGCAACCATTCGACGCGCGGGTCGAACTGGGTCCAGCTGGCGTTGTCGCCTTCGAACTGTTGGAAGATCTTCTCGGGATAGAGGTAGCACAAGGCGCGGGTCTGCAGATCGCCGCCATTGCCACCCATCATGCCCATCACCTTGATGGCGGTCTTGTACTGCTCCGGCAGCGGCATGGTGTAGACGTTGAGATGACGCTCCGGGAAGCCCTGAATATTGGCGCGGCTGTTGCGGAACAGCACCCGGCCGGTGCCGTGTTGGTCCAGCAGCTTGGCGACCGCTTGCTTACGGGCAGTCGCATCGCTCAAGTCCAGCCCTTCCAGCTGGCTGGCGAGGATTTGTTTGGCTTCATTGCTCAGGGTCTCGCCATCCAGCAGCTCTTGCGCCGCGCTGGCGACCTGACCGTAGGCCTGCTCCTCGGCGAGGAAGGCCTCGTAGTCGTAGAAACGCTCGGGGTCGAGCAGGCGCAGACGGGCAAAGTGGCTCTGGTGGCCCAGCTGATCCGGGGTCGCGGTCAGCAGCAGCACGCCCGGCACCTGTTCGGCCAGCGCTTCCACCATTTCATAGGCACGGCTCGGCGCCTCTTCGCTCCACTCCAGATGGTGCGCTTCATCGACAACCAGCAGATCCCACTCGGCTTCCAGTACCTGCTCGAAGCGACGACGCTTCTTGCGCAGGAAGTCGAGGCTGCAGATCACCAGCTGTTCGGTCTCGAAGGGGTTCTCCGCATCGGCGAACGCCTCGATGCAGCGCTCCTCGTCAAACAGGGAGAAGTGCAGGTTGAAACGGCGCAGCATCTCGACCAGCCACTGGTGCTGGAGCGTTTCGGGCAGTAGGATCAGCACCCGATGGGCGCGGCCGGAGAGCAACTGCTGGTGAATGATCATGCCCGCTTCTATGGTCTTGCCCAGACCCACCTCGTCTGCCAGCAATACGCGCGGGGCGTAGCGGTGACCCACTTCATGGGCGATGTAGAGCTGGTGCGGGATCAGACTGACTTTCCCGCCAGCCAGGCCGCGAGTCGGGTTGCGGCGACGCTGGTGCTGGTTGACCAGCGCTTCGTAGCGCAGGGTAAAGCGGGACATCCGGTCAATCTGGCCGGCGAACAGGCGATCCTGCGGCTTGTTGAACTTGATGAAGTTGTTGAGAAACACTTCCTTGAGGGCAATCGGCTCACCATTGTCGGTGCGAACACCTACATATATAAGCAGGCCATCTTTCTCCTGCACTTCATCGACCGTCATGGTCCAGTCTTCGTGGCTGGCTATCTGATCGCCCACATTGAAGCTGACCCGGGTGACCGGTGCCTCTTCTTTGGCATACATGCGGTTTTCACCGGTAGCCGGAAACAACAGGGTAACCATGCGTCCTTCAACAGCAACGACAGTCCCCAATCCCAGATCCGTCTCTGTATCACTAATCCAACGCTGGCCAAGTGCAAAAGGCATTAAACTCTCCAAAGCCCAAGAGTGTGAGAATCGCAAAGGGGCGCTATGTTACCCGAAGGCGGAAAGCCGATCATCATGGTTGTGCAGCAGGGGAAAGCCAAATCGATACAAGCTTGATCTGCCAACCTGCCAACCTGCCAACCTGCCAACCTGCCAGCCTCAATACAGCATCCGGAATACCAATCTGCAGATCCTTTTCGTGCATTAATTCATCACTGCGGTCGCTTTGTAATCGGTTGAACGATGAAAGCCATCTTTTTGCAATTATCTCCTTGCCAGAACGAATTCGCTCCCTATAATGCGCCTCCATCGACAGGGCAAGCGGTAACGCAAAGCCTGAGTCGGTAGCCTCGAAAAGCCTTTGAAAATAAGGCTTGACTCGAGAAGGCGGTTGAGTAGAATGCCACTCCCGCAGCAGCCAAAAGCTGCGTCGCTCTTTAACAATTTGAATCAAGCAA